>NZ_JACKZK010000021.1:0-100000 GCF_014230245.1 Pseudomonas sp. MSSRFD41
GTGAAGTGAAGTGAAGTGAAGTGAAGTGAAGTGAAGTGAAGTGAAGTGCAGGGCTGGCGGCTGTCAGGCGGCAGGCTGGCGCAGGGATTCGATGTGCTGGTGCAGCGTCTGGCTGAATCGCACCAGGGCCAAGTCGAGGTCGCGCACCCGGGTGTCGAGCGTGTCGATCCCGCTGTCATCCTGGCAGGCCTGCTCCAGGGCCTCGCAGCAGCGGTACAGGGCATTAGCCCCGGCCATCAACGCCGAGCCCTTGACCTTGTGGGCCAGGGCCCGCAGTTCGTCCTGGTTACCGACGGCGATCTGTCCCAGCATCCGCCGATCGTCGTGGCAGCATTGCAGCAGTTCCCTGAGCATGCGTAAGGCGAACGAGATCTCGCCACGGGTGAGGGCTTGCAGGGCGGTCATATTGAAGCAAGCGGCCCTGGGCAATGGGGCGATCATTGCCAGTTTTCGGCCCAGCAGGTTGATACCCAGGGGTTTGAACAGGCAATCGTCCATGCCGGCTTCCAGGCATTGCCGGACCGTCTCCTGCTCGTGGCTGGCGCTGTAGCCGATCACGTTGATGGCCGGGCGTTGCGTCCGCGCCTCGTCGCGGCGTATGGCGGTGGTCAGCTGGTAGCCGTTCATCCCAGGCATGTTGCAGTCGACGATCAGCAGGTCGAAGTCCCCGGCCTGCCATAGCCTGTAGGCCTGTGCGCCATCCTCGGCGCAGGTGACCCGGTGTCCCAGGTACTCCAGTTGCCCCTGCAGCAGTACCAGGCTGGCCGGATGATCGTCCGCCAGCAGGATATCCAGCGGTGGGCTGGCGGTCTGGCGTGCCGGTTCCTCTATCGTTGGGGCGGGCGTCTCGCGGCCGGCCAGGGTCAAGCCAACCCGCGCCTCGGTGCCGGGGCCACTGCGCCCGTGCAGGGTCAGGCTGCCGCCCATCTGTTGGCACAGGTGGTGGCTGATGGGCAAGCCCAGCCCGGTGCTATCGCGAGCCGACTGGCCGGCCGTGGTGGATTGGGCGAAGGGTTGCAGCAGCACGCGCTGACGTTGTTCCTCGGCGATGCCGAGCCCGGTATCCAGCACTCGCAGGCATAGCCGGAACTGATCCGGCCGGGTGTCGGCTTGCAAGTGCAGCCTGACCCGGACTTCACCCTGGTGGGTAAACTTGATCGCATTGCTCAGCAGGTTGCTCAGCACCTGCCTGAAACGCAGGGCATCGATCAATACCTGGGGTTCGGGTTCCGGGGCGTTGAACTCTAGGTACAGGCCCAGGTGCTTGCGCCGCGCCAGGACCTGGAACATCTCCATCACCGGGTCGACGCAGTCCCGCAGGTGGACCCAGTCCGGGTTGAGTGACATCTGCCCGGATTCGATCCGGGTGGCGTCCAACAGATCTGCCAGCAGCTCCCGTAGATCCCTGGCGGCGCCCAGCGCCAGCTCCAGGGAGGAGCGATTTGGGTCCAGTGGCTGGCTCCGGCGCAGTACCAGTTCCAGAAGGCCGACCAAGGCATTGAGCGGCGTCCGGATCTCATGACCGATATTGCCCAGGAACCGGCTTTTTTCGCGGCTGGCGGTTTCGGCCTGCTGCTTGCCGGCTTCCAGGTCCGCAGCGGCCTGGAGTGCCGCCTGCAGCGAACGTTGGCTGCGGCGCAACTGCCGATATAGCCAGACCAGGCTCAGTCCCGCCACCAGGAGCAGGCCCCAGGGGATGGGTCGTTGCAGCACGAGTTCGATCATCGCCATGTTCTGCGAGGTCGCCAGGGTGGCATGGACAGGCTGTTCATATCAGTGCGTGGCGCTTGGCCAGGTCCACCAGGGTGTTCATGGACGTGGTCGCCAGTTTCTGCATGATGCGCTTCTTGTAGGTGCTGACGGTCTTGTTGCTGAGGAACATGCCCACGGCGATCTGCTGGTTGGTCTGGCCCATGGCGAACAGTTGCATGACCATCAGCTCCCGGTCGTTCAACGAATTGAACTGGGCCAGTTCCAGGGTCTGGCCCAGCGCCACCTGGTTGGCCAATAGCGCCTGGCTGGGGAAGTAGTTGTAGCCGTTGCAGATGGCCCTCATGGCACTGAGCAGTTCGCTCAGATCCTGCTGCTTGCAGACGAAACCACTGGCGCCGGCGCGCATGCAGCGATTGGCGAACAGCGTTGCCGACTGGGCGGTCAGGACCAGGGTCCGGAGGGGCTTGGGCATGCTGCTGAAACGTTCCAGGAGTTCCAGGCCATCGAGCTTGGGAATGCAGATGTCGAGGATGATCAGGTCCGGCTCGGACTCGCGGACCATCTGCAGGGCATCGACGCCATTGTCGGTCTCACCGATGACCACATACCCCTCGTGCTCCAGGAGAAAACGGATAGCCAGGCGTATGACGGGATGATCGTCGATGATGAGTACCGAGCGCATACAGGCCTCCTGTCGATGAATGGAAAACCCGAACAGTAGCCCAGCTGTCTTGGAGGCGGCGTGGTGAAAAAGACCGTGGAGCCAATTCGAGAACGGTCCTACAGTGAATAAGGGGAGGTATTACAGGCAGGTGGTAATCAGAGGAAGAGCTTGTCGGGGAAGGGAGCGGCAAAGGCCGCCCCCCTGAGGGGGCGGCCGATGCTTCAAGGGGCTTTCTGGTCGATGCCGGCCTGCAGCAGTTGGCGGTCACTGTGGCCGCCGACACGCAGTGGGCCCAGGTTGAACACCTGGTCCTTCTGGGTGGCGTCATCCTGCTTGCGGGTCAGTTCGTTGCCACTGCCCAGGGCCAGGTTGACCGGCGACTTGGACAGGTTGACCCCGGCGTCGACCCGGTAGTCCGAGCCGGCCAGGGCGGTGCTGGTGACTCGCGAACCGCCGAGGTCGACACGTCCATCGCTGGCGCCAATGCGGGCCCCGGTCAGCCTGGTTTCACCGCTCACCGACAGATTGACACCCTGCCGGCCACTGATGCTCGAGGCCTGCTGCACGCTGTCCTTGGCCTGGTGACTGAGGTTCAGGTTCAAGGTCGGGGTGTAGGAGGTGTTGCCGCTCTTGTCGCCGAACAGCACGTTTTCCGTGGTGTTGGCCACGCTGGCACCCGTGCTGGTCTTCTCGTTGACCGAGTAGCTGTCGCTGGTCCTGGGCCAGAAGCGCTCCTTCAGGCTGGAGAAGCGATTGCCCAGTGCGTCGGCCTTGTCGGCGAGATAGCCCTTGGCCTTGTCCACGCCGTTGCCGATGGCGCCGCGAGGCTCGGGGTTGACGTCGTAGCTGGCGCTGCGGCTGAGCTTTTCGCCCAGGCGTTCCTTGGCATTGCCGGCCTGGCTGACCAGGCTGTCCTTGGCCGAGCCGAGCTTGTCCACGCCCTTGTCGACGGCGTTCTCGAGTTTTTCCCGGTGCTTGCCGAAGCTCTTCTCGGCCTTGGCTTGCAGGTCGTCCTTGAGCGGACCGGCGGGCTTGGCCAGCTTGCTCACCAGGCCAGGCTGGTTCTTCTCCGCGTCGAGCTTGGCGTCGAGGTTGACCTGGGTGGAGCGCACCTGGTCGTGGCGGCTTTCGATGCTCAGGTCACCACCGATCGCCCCGTCGACCCGCTGGGCGTCGATGTGGGCGCCGGCCAGGTGCACGTTGCCGGCACTGGCGAGCACAACCTGGTCGGCCTTGATCAGGCTGTCATGCTGGGTGCTGTTCTGCCGCCGGTCGACGTCGATCTTGGCCCGGGCGTTGATCCCGTGGGCGTTCTTCGCCGGGCCCTGCTCGGCGTCGGTCGGGGTGGTCTGGCTCAGGTTGGCCCCGGCGCCCAGGGTCAGGCCCCAGTTATTGTGGACCTGGGTGGCTTGTGCCGACTCCTGGTAGATACCGCCCTGGGCGGCATCGAGTACCACCTTGCCGGCGTCGATCCGGGTGCCTTGCAGGTGGATCGCAGAATCGCCGCTAGCACCGCTGGCGAGCGTTACCTGGCCCTGGCTGTAGACCTGGCCGCCACGCTGGTCCTGGTCCTGCTCGGAGACCCGGCCGATGTTGAAGTTGGCGCTCAGGTTGGCGTTCTTGCCGCTGCTCTGTTCGCTGCTGGACTTGCCACCACCGGCGGTGAAGCCACCGCCCAGGTTGCTGCCCTGGCTGGCGTGGGTGTCGGTGGCGGCTTGCAGGTCGAGCTTGCCGCCGGCATTGAGGCTGACATCCCCGGTGGGGCGCGCGGCGTTGCCGATCTTGGTGCCCTGCAGGGTCAGGTTGCCGCCACTTTCCAGCTGCAACTTGCCCTGGCCCTGGATGCTGGCGACTTGTGCCTGGCTGTCCTGTTGGTCCAGGCGCTTGTGGTCCAGCTGGACCCCGGCGCCGACGTTGAGGTTGGTGCCGCTGCTGCCGGGCAGGGTGCCCAGGCTCAGCGAGGCATCGCCACGCAGGCTGGAGTGGCTGCTGTCCTGCTTGTCATTGGCCTGGTTCAACGCCAGCTCGCCGCCGGCCTTGATCTTCACGTCGCCCTGGCCGCCATTGAACTGGCTGCCTTCGAAACGGCCGTCGCCGGCGACTTTGATCTCCACGCCCTGGCTGCCGGCATAGCTGCCCACCTGGGCCTTCTCGGTGCTGCGGGTGACGGTGCTGCTGCCGCCGGCACCACTGCCACGGATGTTCAGGTCTTCACCGGTGTTGGTGTAGACCCGTACGCCGACCTTGGCGTCCACCGCCTGCTCGCTGCTGCTGTGGGTGTCCTTGGCGGCGCTGGCCACCAGGCTGCCGGCATCGATTTTCAGCGCGCCGTCGGTGGCGCGGTACTGGGTGCCCTGGTCCTGCAATTGGCCGTCGGCCTTGACCTGGACCTGGCCACCGCTCAACTGGCTGGCCACCGCAGTGCTGGCGCTGGTGTCGAGTTGGCGGTTCTGGTGGCTGACATCCACGTCCAGCCCGATGTTGGGCTGTTCCAGGGCGTCGAGCACCCCGGGTTGGTGGAACTTGCGCTGGGCCACGCCCTGGACGGCTTTCTCGATGGGCCGGGCCACGCCCTTGTATTCGACGTTGGCGCCGACATCCACCGCCCAGTTGTTTTCCTGGTGATGGCTGCTTTCGCTGTTGCGCGCGGCACGGTTGTCGATCTGCCCGGCACTGACCTGCAGCTTGTCACCGGCCTTGACCTGGGCGCCCTCGGTGCTCAGGCGGTTGCCGGCGCTGATGGTCAGGTTGCCGCTGGCGGCGATGTTGCTGGTTTGCGCGGTGCTCTTGCTGCTGCTGTCCTGGCTGCTGTCATGGGCCACCTCCACGCCGTTGCCGGCCCGGTCCAGGCCGCCGGTGTAGTAGAAGCCGCCGCCGGTGGTGGTGCTGTCGCTGTGCTTGTCTTGCTTGTCGTGCACCGCCAGCAGCTCGACGTTCTTGCCGCTCAGGCTGGCATCGCCGGCGGTGGCCGCCACTTTGCTGCCCTGGATGCTCACGTCCTCGCCCGCGCTGACCGCCAGGCTGGCGCCGCCGAGGCTGGACGCCTGTTGCCGGGTGCTGTCGCTGCTGTCGTTGCGTTGCTGGTCCTGGTAGCGCACGCCGGCCCGGTACTGGCCGCTGCCGGGGGCGGTCTGCTTGGCGTAGGCATCGAAGCCGCGCTGTTGCGAGCTGCTGCTGGTGTGCTGGGTGTCCTCGGCCGCTGTCACCTTGACCGAGCCCTTGGCGCTGGCGTCCAGCTGGCCCTTGGCGCTGACCTGGGAACCACTGACGACCAGGTCCTTGGCGCTTTGCAGCTTGAGGTTGCTGTCCGAGCGCACTTGGCTGCCGACGGTGGTGCTGGCCTTGTCCTGCTGGCGGCTCTCGTCCTTGGCCACGCCGAAGAACTTGCTGTCCTTGCTATGGCTGTTGGCGTGGGAGGTGTCCTGCACGCCGTCGATGGTCAGCGAACCGTTGTCGCTGATGACGCTGGCCTGGGTACCGCCCCGGGCCTGGCTGCCGCTGATGCGCACGTTGTCGGCTTGCACGATCAGCTTGCCGTCGGCATTGACCTTGCTGCCCTGGTTCTGGGTCTTGCCCTGGTCGCCGTCGGCGTTCTTGCCGAAGAAGCCACCGCCCACCAGGTCGCCGGAGTAGCGTTGTTCGCTACTGCTGCTGTGGCGGCTGGCGCTGTTGATATCCACGTCCTTGGCGGCCAGGCGGATGTCACCCTGGCTGTGCAGCTCGGCACCCTCCAGGCGCAGCTTCTGCTTGCTCTGGAGTTGCAGCTGGTTGCCGCTCTTGAGCTGGCTGGTGATGCTGCGTTGCTCGCTGCTGGCGGTATCCCAGGTTTCCTTCCACAGGTGCTTGCGGTGCTGGCCCTGGTCGCGCTGGGTATTGGTCTCGGTGGCAGCCGTGAGCAGCAGGTCGCCATCGCTGTTGGCGGACAGGCGATGGCCGGCCTCGATGCTGCTGGCCTGGATGCGGGTATTGGCGCCGGACTTCAACTCGGCATCCTGTTGCGCCACCACCTTGTTGCCGTGCTGGCGGCTGTCGCTGCCGGTCTCGGTGCGGTCGTAGGTTTCCCAGGTGATGCCGATGGTGCTGTTGTCCCACTGCTGGCGTTTTTCCTGGAGCTTGCGGCTTTCGATGCTGCTCAGGGTCAGGTTGCGCCCGGCGTCGAGCTTGACGTTGCGTCCGCTGACGTCGGTGGCGGCCAGGTCCAGGTCGCGGCCGCCATGCAGGTCGATATCGCCCTGGCTGCGCAGGTCGGCACGGGTGGCGTCCAGGCTGTTGGCCACGGCCTGGCCACGAATGTCCAGGTCGCCGGCGGAGCTCAGCTTGATGCCATCGCGGCCGTCGATCCGTACCGCGCCAACGCGTACCCCGGCGCCTTCGGCGGTGCTGACGATATTGATCCGCCCGGCGCGCATGGCCCCGAACAGGCTGGCGTCGATGCGTTGTTCCTGGGTATGGCCGGCGGGATCGACCCGGGTTACTTGCCCCTTGGCATCGAGCTGGTTGCGGCCCACGGTCAGGTTCAACTGTTTCTGGGCCGCAAGTTCGCCCTGGCTGTCGATGCGTGGAGCGATAAGATCGATCGAGCCGTTTTCATTACGCAGCCCGCCACTGTGGATATCCAGCTGGCCACGGGCGTCCTGGGTAGTGAAGCCTTGCAGCTTGCCGCCCTCGAGTTCCGGGCGCCCCACCACCAGGCTGGCGTTGGGGGTGTTGAGGAAGCTGCCCCCGTTGACCGAGATGCCGTTGGGGTTGGCCAGCACGAAATCGGCGGCGCTGCCGGCGATTTCCTGGATACCGTTGAGTTGCGAGGCATTGCGGCTGACCACTTCGTTGAGGATCACGCTGGCCGCCTGGCCCTGGAACTGCGGGTTGGCCGCCACCTGGCCAACCAACTGCGAGGATGCCTGGGACAAAGCGTTGTTGAGCACGACGCCCTGCTGGCCGACGTTGTAGTCCAGGAACTGGTTATGGGACAGGCCGCCGGAGTTGGGCGCGACGATGTTGACGATGGGCACGCCGCCCTGGTCTTGCAGGATCGGCACGCCCCCCGGGCCCTCGACCACGGTGATGCCGCTGGCCAGGGCCAGGGGCAGGTGGGAGACCAGCAGCAGGCTGGTAATGGTCCAGCGCAAGGTGCCCTGGGGGGAAAGGTGGAACCTAGTGTTGTCAGGCATGAGAACCTCGTTCTAAGTGGTTGAGCCCGGCGCTTTCTTCGGTGCAACGGCGCGTGGTGCCCAGGTTCATCGATTGGTTCAGGCTAATCGGCGGTTGGTCAGATCTGCAGGCTGATGCGGGCCAGCCAGACCTCCGGCTCCGTGCGCAGCCCCTGCGGGGTACTGAGGTTGCGCTGGTAGTCGAGGTCGAGCTGGAGTTTTTTCCAGGCCAGGTTCAGGCCCACGCTGGCACCGGCCAGGTGCCGGCTCTGGGCGCCGTGGTCGGCCTTGATCCAGCCGTTGTCCAGGCCCAGGCGTGGGGTGAGCTTCACCGGCAGATCGTTGTCCAGGGGCAGGCGCAGGGTGTTGCGCCATACCGCGCCGATGGCGCCGGAAACACTGTTGAGGCGATAACCACGCACCGCCGAGTCGTCGGTGCCCAAGAGCTGCTCGATGGCTGGCAGCGGGTCCGGGCTGTACTGCGCCGCCAACTGGCTCTGCCACTGCCAGCGCTGGCCGCCCAGCTGGCCGTTGCGCCACTGGCTGAGGCCGGCGCGGTACTTGCGGAACTGCGCCTTGGGCAGGTTGCGTTGCACTTGCTGTGAGTCATCGTCGGCGCCGAACCAGGTCAGGCCCTGGGCGTAGCTGGCATCCAGGTTCCATACCGCGCTGTTGAGCCAGAACAGGTTGAGGCCGGCCTCGGCTACGGTCAGGGTCGGGCTCTGGATCTTCAGGTGGGCCTTTTGCAGATAGCTGTCCACATCCTTGTAGGCCAGTTGCAGGTTGGCGCTGAGCTGGTGGCTCTGGCCGCGCCACAGCACCCGGTCGGCGCGCGCGCTGAACATGTCGGTACGGCCACTGTTGTACAGGGTGGTGCGGGCCAGCTTGAGCGGCGCACGGTATTCGGCATGGCTGGCGAACAGGCTGTAGGTCCAGTAGCCGTAGGGCACCGAATAGAACAGGCTGGAACTGCGGCTGTAGCGCGGTCCGTGGTTGAGGGTGTCGCTGTAGTTCAGGTTCAGGGCATCGTTGAGCTGCAACGGGCTGTCGAGGTTGAAGTTGATCGACTGCCGGTCGCGACCGGTGCTGGCACTGCCCAGGTTGTCCAGGCCCAGGCCCAGGCCCCAGCGCGCGGCACTGGTGCGCGAACGCAGGATGATCCGCGAGGCGCCGGGCTGGCTGCCGGGGGCGATATCGGCGGTCAGGTCCAGTGACCGCAGGCGGTTGAGCTGGTCCAGGCCCTGTTCCAGGTCGCGCAGGTTCAGGGGCTTGCCGAGCACTCCTGGGAAGGCTCCGCGCAACGACACCGGCAGGCTCTGGTCGGCCAGTTCGATGGCCTCGACGTAGCCTTCCTCCACCAGGATGTCCAGGCTGTGCCCGGCGGCCGGGGCGCTGGTCAGGTACGGGCGGCTGGCGATGTAGCCGGCCTCGACGTACAGGCGGGTGAGGGCGGCCAGCAGCTGGTTGATCTGGTTGACCCCCATGCACGGCGCCACGTACGGCTTGATGGAGTCGTTGAGGCGGGTCTTGCTGAACAGGCTGACGCCGCCGATGCGGGTGCCGCTCAAGGGCCAGCAGCGGCTATCGCTGGCCGGCTGCTGGGGTATTTCCGGTGTCGTCGGGCTGGCGCTGAAGCTGCCGCGCTGCATCTGCCGCTGGCGCTGCTCCAGTTGCAGTTGCTGCAGGTCACGTTGTTGCTGTTGTTGCAGGCGCAGGGCTTCCTGGCCCGGCTCGTCGGCCAGGGCCGGGCCCAGCTGCGCCATGCCGAACAGCAGTCCCAGGCACCACACGCCGGTGCGGGGGAGGAGGGAGCGGACAGTGTGCGATGAATGGGGCACTTGGCATCCTTACTGTAAAAAGACCAAGTGACGAACAACAGAGAAGCCGGTCAGCGGGCTCAACTAGTGACGTCGCTTTTAGTTCTGCCCTATGAACATGTTGCGCCGTCGATCTCTATATCGGGGGCAAATGTCCAAGTGCTCGAGAGTGACAGTTCCTGAGTGAGTACCGGATGAATCAGTGCAGTTTCAGGTATGACAAAAGGGTTGAGTGAGTTGACCTGGAAACGTTACAGCGCAGAGCAGAATTATTTTTATTCGGGGGCGTTCAGCGGGGAAATTTCCTGTTGAAATCGAGACTATCCGAAACCAAAAAAACTATTTGTATCTAAATTGTAAGTGCATAGAAGGCTAACTAAATTTGCGTCATGTCCTTGATAGGCAAGGCTTGTGGCTGAGATGGCAAAATGCCAAAGGTCGGATATTTGGTTGAGTTGGTGAACAAATGTTTAATTCTGTGAGGGTGGCCGGATATCCACTAGCGGACTAATGAGTGCTTCTCGCTAGTTGGGGATTTGACCTGAGTAGTTGCTCTATTTTTTGTCTGGGTTGGTTAAATTAGTTTCACTAAGGGTTTTCCCTAGCTATCTAGTCCTACTGTTCTTGCCCGGTTCATGGGCATGCTTGGCAAGTATCCGGCTGCTGCCGGTGGATAGTGGTCTAGGGGAATCCCCTAGTTGCTGGCGGGGTTGTCGCGAGGCTATCGCGGCCTGTCTTGAAGACCAGGCCGCGGCAGTGCAGGGGGTCATTGCGGGCTGGAGCGTCCGGTCATTTCCCGGGCCATTTCGCTGGCATAGCTGTCGGTCATGCCGGCGATGAAGTCGATGACCCGCAGGAAGGCCTTGTGCAGGGGCCAGCCTGGGTCCGGGGCGTTGTTACCCAGCAGGTCGAGAATGCGCCGGTTCTTGAACGACGGGGTCTTGCCGCCATGTTGTTCCAGCGCGGCGCCGCAGAAGGAATTGAGGAGGATCTCCAGGGTGGTGTAGGCGCCGATCTCGTGCAGGGTCTTGCGCTTGTCCTGGAAGATCTTGCGTCGAGCCACGTCCTTGGCGTTGAGCACGCAGCGCTTGGCGGGGCCGTGCATATGCTCCACCAGGTCGCCGTGCAGGGTGCCGGCCAGCAGGGCGTCCTGCTGCTCGACGAAGGCCCGGGCGGCGGCGTTGGTCAGGTGCTCGATGGCCTTGCCCCGCAGGATCGCCAGGCGCCGTCGGCGCGAGTCTCCCGGGCCCAGCTGGCGGTAGGTTTCCGGCAGGTCGTCGCCCACCAGGCCCAGGAGCAGGGACTCGACCTCGGCGTACTCCAGCAGGTCCATTTCCAGGCCGTCCTCGAGGTCGATCAGCGCGTAGCAGATGTCGTCCGCGGCTTCCATCAGGTATACCAGGGGGTGTCGGGCCCAGCGCTGCTCTTCCAGTTGCGGCAGGCCCAGCTTGTGGGCGATCTGCTCCAGCAATGGCAGCTCGCTCTGGTAGCAGCCGAACTTGTGTTTCTTGTAGCCCAGGGAGTCGGCATGGCGCGCGGTCCAGGGGTACTTCAGGTAAGTGCCGAGGGTGGCATAGGTCAAGCGGGTACCACCGTCGAACTGGTGGTACTCCAACTGCGTCAGGACCCGGAAACCCTGGGCATTGCCCTCGAAATTGAGGAAGTCCTGGCGTTCGGCCTCGCTCATCGCGTCCAGCCAGCCACGTCCGGCCGCCTGCTGGAACCAATGGCGGATGGCGTCCTCGCCGGAGTGGCCGAAGGGCGGGTTGCCGATGTCGTGGGCCAGGCAGGCCGATTGCACCACCATGCCCAGGTCGCTGGGGTCGCACCATTCGGGCAGGGCGCCGCGCAGGATCTCGCCCACCCGCATGCCCAGGGAACGGCCCACGCAGCTGACTTCCAGGGAATGGGTCAGGCGGGTGTGGATATGGTCGTTGCTGGATACCGGGTGGACCTGGGTCTTGCGGCCCAGGCGGCGGAAGGCGCCGGAGAAGATGATGCGGTCGTGGTCTTTGTGGAAAGGGCTACGGCCCAGTTCTTCCGGGCTGTGTACTGGCTTTCCGAGGCGTTCGCGGTTGAGCAGGGTCTGCCAATCCAAGGCGGGGTCTCTCCGAAGAAAACGTGAAGCGCCCAGCTTCCGGGTTCCCGGCCATGGCTGCAAGGGGGCGCGACGGTAAATGTCCTCGGGGCATTCATCGACGATCTGCTGCTGGCCGGGAGCGACCCCCGGAGTCCGGGAGCCGCTTCGATGGCCGGGCGAGGAGGACGCTGGGGCTGGCGCTTCAGGATTTGCGCGAGGAGCCCTGCAGCACCAGCTTGATCAACGGCAGCAGGCTGGAGCCCAGGCGTACCAGGCGGGGCAGGCTGCTGGTCGCGCCATTGCGGACTCCCTTGCCGGTGAGAAAGCCCAGCAGGGTCACCACCGCCACGCCCCACAGTGGCGCGTGCTTGATCCCAAGGCCTTGCTGCCAGTTCTGCCCCATGCTGCGCATGCGTTGCAGGGGTTGCAGCAGTTGCCGGGTTTCCTGGCGGATCTCCTGGCGGTGCATTTCCATGCGCAGGCGGATCAGGGCCTTGCGCATGTCTCGGCGCGAGGCGTTCTGCGGGATGTCAGGCAACTTCATGGCAACAGGCGCTCCCGGTCATTGGCCAGCTCTTCGAGGGTGGCATGGAAGGGCGAGGACTCATCGAACACCGCCGATTTCAGGCGCAGGCCGCAGAACAGCGCGGCCAGGGCGTAGAACACGCACAGGCCGACGATGCCGGCCAGGCGATAGGTGTCCCAGACCAGGATCAGCACCAGTGCCGACAGCCCCACCAGCAACAGCAGGGCGAATACCAGGGCCAGCCCGGCGAACAGCAGCAGGCTCACGGTGCGGGCCTTCTGCTCCTGCAGTTCGATGCCAAATAGCTCTACGTGGCTGTGCAACAAGCCCAGGACTGCCGCCCCCAGGCGCCGTGAGGAAGCGCTCGGGCCGCTGCCCGATGCGCTGGATTCGTCGAGCGCCATATCAGCGCCGCGTCGCCAGGAGGCCAATGAGGAAGCCCACCCCAGCGGCGATTCCCACCGATTGCCAAGGGTTGGCCTGGACGTAGTCTTGCGCGGCGGTGACGGCCGCCTGGCCCCGCTGGCGCAGGGATTCCTCGGTCAGTTGCAGGGTTTCCCGGGCCTTGAGCAGGCTCTCGTGGATCTGCTCGCGCAACTCATCGGCCTGGTCGCCGGCCAGGGTCGCGGTGTGCTCCAGCAGACGCTCGGTGTCGCTGACCAGTGCCTGAAAATCCGCCATCAATACTTCTTGAGCTGTCTTTGCCGTTTTGCTGGCCATGCTGCTGCCTCCTTGGGTGGCTTGTGTGAGCTATGAGTGTGAGCCCCGGATGAAGGTTCACTGAAATTGCCTGGTACAGCTTTTGCTTTGTCCTGGTGCGCAGGCCCCGGGGCCTGCGCCGAAAATGCGCGGGGCTGGCGTGCAAGCCGCGTCAGCCCTGGACGAATCAACCACAACTCCCGGTCATTGTCTTGCCTGCGGTTTCGCGTGCGGCGTGCGGCGCGCCAAAACGGTTCATTGGATGCGCTTGCCGGCGCGCCCGGGAGCCAATTTGGTGCAGGGCGCGTCGACCGCAGGGCAAGCCGACCGCCATTAGCGGATCTGCCCACTCCATGGAAAACCTGCAAAGCGCTGTGGACACCCTGGTCCACGGTTCCAACACGCTGTTCATCCTGATCGGGGCGGTCATGGTCCTGGCCATGCACGCCGGTTTCGCCTTCCTCGAAGTGGGGACGGTCAGGCAGAAGAACCAGGTCAACGCCTTGTCGAAGATCCTCAGCGACTTCGCCGTCTCGACCCTGGCCTATTTCTTTATAGGCTACTGGATCTCCTACGGCGTGAGCTTCCTGCAACCGGCGGCGGTACTCAGTGCCGACCATGGCTATGGCCTGGTGAAGTTCTTCTTCCTCTTGACCTTCGCCGCGGCGATCCCGGCGATTATCTCCGGCGGCATCGCCGAGCGTGCGCGTTTTGTCCCGCAGCTGTGCGCCACGGTGGTGATCGTGGCGTTCGTCTACCCGTTCTTCGAAGGGGTGGTGTGGAACGGCAACCATGGCCTGCAAGCCTGGCTGCAACAACGCTTCGGCGCCGGGTTCCACGATTTTGCCGGTTCGGTGGTGGTGCATGCCATGGGGGGCTGGCTGGCCCTGGCGGCGGTGTTGTTGCTGGGGCCGCGCAATGGGCGCTATCGCGACGGCAAGCTGGTGGCCTTCGCGCCATCGAGCATTCCCTTCCTGGCGCTGGGCTCGTGGATCTTGATCGTCGGCTGGTTCGGCTTCAACGTGATGAGCGCCCAGACCCTGCAGGGCCTGAGCGGGCTGGTGGCGGTGAACTCGCTGATGGCCATGGTCGGCGGCACCGTGGCGGCGCTGATCGTCGGGCGCAACGACCCGGGCTTCCTGCACAACGGGCCGCTGGCGGGGCTGGTGGCGGTCTGTGCCGGTTCTGACCTGATGCATCCGGTGGGGGCGCTGTGCACCGGGGTCATTGCCGGGGCGCTGTTCGTCTGGTGTTTCATCGCCGCCCAGGGCAAATGGAAGATCGACGATGTGCTCGGGGTGTGGCCGCTGCATGGCTTGTGCGGGGTCTGGGGCGCAATTGCCTGCGGGATCTTCGGCCAGGCGGCGCTGGGCGGGTTGGGCGGCGTGAGCCTGGCCAGCCAGTTGCTCGGCACCGGGCTCGGGGTGCTGGTGGCGCTGCTGGGAGGCTTCGCCGTGTATGGCGCGATCAAGGCCACCTGCGGCCTGCGCCTGAGCCAGGAGCAGGAGTACTACGGTGCCGACCTGTCGTTGCACAAGATCGGTGCGGTCAACCAGGAGTGAGCGAGCCGCCATCGCTCCCCGGTTGACCATGGGCCAACCGGGGGCACGGCGCGCCAAGCTCAGCCGCCCAGCAGGCGCGCCTCGCAAGCTTCGATGGCGCTCTGCGGACCGGACAGCAGCACCCGGTCGCCCGCTTGCAGGCGCAGGCCCGGACCCAGCGGCAGGTCGTGGCCCTGGCGTTGCACGGCGCGGATGTCCACTCCCAGGCGATCCAGGGCCAGGGCTTGCAGCGGCTGGTCGCAGGCATGGGCGTCGGCATCCAGGTTCACCGCGTGCATCTGTACGGCAGGTGGTTCGTGGTTGTCCTGGGTATCGCTTTGCCCGCCATGGTAGAAGCCGTGGAGCAGCCGGTAGCGGCTTTGGCGCACTTCATCCACCGTGCGCTGCACCCGCTGCTCGGGCAGGCCCAGCATGATCAGCGCATGGGAGGCGAGCATCAGGCTCGACTCCAGCAGCTCGGGCACCACTTCGTTGGCACCGGCGGCCTTGAGTTCCGCCAGCTGGCTGTCGTCCCGGGTGCGCACCAGGATCGGCACGTTGCCGTCCAGGCGCCGGGCGGCCTTGAGCACGGTCAGGGCGATATCGGTCTTGTCCACGGCGATCACCAGCAGCCGCGCGCGCTCCAGGCCGACCGCCGCCAGCAGGTCGCCGCGCCGACAGTCGCCGTAATGCACGCAGCTTTCCGCCGCCGAAGCCTCCTGGACCCGTACGGGATCGTCGTCCAGGGCGATGTAGCGTAGCTGCTCGTGGCGCAGGAAACGGCCGATGGACTGGCCGACCCGACCGTAGCCGCAGATCAGCACGTGGCCCTGCAACTGCGCGTTCTGGGCGCTGATTTCTTCCAGTTGCGCGGCCTGGTTGGGCTTGCGGTGCAAGCGCGCCGTGAGCACCGGGGCCGCGCGCAGCAGCAACGGCGTCAGCAGCATCGAGCAGAAGGTGGCGGCCAGTAGCAGGCTGCTGATCTCGGGCGGGATCATCTGGCTCAACTGCATCTGGGCCATCAGGGCGAAGCAGAATTCGCCGCCCTGGGCCAGGGCCAGGCCGCTGCGCCAGGCGGTTTCGCCGTCGCTGCCGCGCAGCTTGAGCAGGGCCGCGACCACCGTGCCCTTGATCAGCAGCAGGGCCAGGGTCAGGCCGATGATCAGCAGGCTGTGGTCGATGAACAGCTGCAGGTCGATGAGCATGCCGATGCTGACGAAGAACAACCCCAGCAGGATGTCGCGAAACGGCCGGATATCGGCTTCGATCTGGTGCCGGTAGTGGCTTTCCCCCAGCAGCATGCCGGCCAGGAACGCCCCCAGGGCCGGCGACAGCCCCAAAAGGTGAGTGAGCCAGGCGGTCAGCAGGACGATCACCAGGGCCAGCAGCACGAAAAGTTCGGCGGAGTGGGACGCGGCGACCTCGTGGAACAGGCGTGGCAGCAGCCAGCGACTGGCCAGCAGCAGGCCGACGAACAGCACCACGGTCTTGCCCAGGGTCGTGGGCAGGGCCCAGTACCAGGCCTGGTCGGCGCTGCCGGCGAACACCGGGACCAGGGTCAGCAACAGTACGGCCACCACGTCCTGGAACAGCAGCACACCGATGGCATTCTGGCCGTGGCTGCTGAAGATCTCGCCCAGGCTGGTCAGCTCTTTGCTGACGATGGCGGTGGACGACAGGGCCAGCCCGGTACCGAGCATCAGTGCCGAGCTCAGGGGCATGCCGAACAGGGCCAGGAGCCCGCCCAGCACCAGGCCGGTGCACAGCACTTGCAGGCTACCGAGGCCGAAGACCACGCGGCGCAGGGCGAGCATTTTCGACAGGGAAAACTCCAGCCCCAGGGAGAACAGCAGGAACACCACCCCCAGCTCGGCCAGGTCCGGCAGGTCTTCGCTGTCGTTCACCCAGTCCAGGGCGGTGGGGCCGACCATCAGTCCGACCGACAAGTAACCCAGCACCGGCGGCAGGCTCAGGCGCCGGAACAGCGCAATGACCACCAGCGAGGAGGCGAGAATGATCAGCAGGTTGGCGAACAACGGTTATCTCCGGACAAGGGGGGGCAGGCAAAGCCTAGGGGCAAAAAGATCGGAAGGATCTCCCGACCGGCAGGAAACCGTGCTGACCCAGGTCATTCTTTCGCCAGAGATGTCCCATCTTCACGAGCCTTCGCTATGCTCAGAAACGTTCGCTGCGAGTGGCTCCCGGCGGCAAGTGGCCGGGTGGCGACGCAGGGCGACGTTCAGGCAGCCTGGTCCATAGGGGCCGTACCAGTGAGGAGCCGGAGAGGTTTATGGAGCGTCTGTATTCACTGCAAGGGTTGCGTGGGGCCGCCGTGCTGGGGGTGGTGCTGTTCCACATGATGTCGGTGGAGATCAAGTATTCCGGGGGGGACATCCTGTTGCCGGTGTACGTGGATTTCTTCCAGCTGGGGGTCGACCTGTTTTTTGTCATCAGTGGTTTCGTGATGGTGATCGTCAGCCGCGGGCGCTTCCAGAAAAGCGTCGAGACCCAGCGCTTCCTGTTCAACCGCTTGTCGCGGATCTATCCCACCTACTGGCTGTATTTCTTCATCACCCTGGCGGTGTACTTGTGGCAGCCGGCGCTGGTGAACAGCTCCCACGGCGGCTCGAACCTGTGGATGTCGTTCCTGCTGCTGCCCAACGACCGGGTGCTGCTGGTGATGGTGGCCTGGTCGCTGCTGTTCGAATTGTGGTTCTACCTCATGTTCACCCTGCTCCTGTTCTTCAAGGAGCGTTGGCTGCCATGGATCCTGCTGCTATGGGCGCTGGCGCTGGTGGCCTTCAACCTGTTGCAGGACTGGCAGGACTATTCCCCGGCCCTGAAGATCATGCTGCATCCCTATGCCCTGGAATTCATCGTCGGCAGTGCCCTGGCCCTGTTCTTCTACGGACCGCACAGCGCCAGGGTGCCCAGTTGGCTGGCCTGGGGCGCGCTGGTGGCGGTGCTGCTGGTAGGGTTCCCGTTGATCTACAGCTACCGGCTGTTCACCACCGAAGGCTTGCCGAGGATGCTGGCGGTGGGCCTGGCGTTCGGCGCCCTGGTGCTCTCCCTGGCGCTGTTGGAGCGGCGGCAGTTGATCCGGATGCCGGCCTTTCTTACGGCCACCGGCGATATGTCCTACACCATCTACTTGTCGCACCTGTTGGTGCTGGGGGTGATCGGCAGGGCCTGGCAGGTGATCGGAGCCTGGCCCGACAGCCCTGTGGACAACCTGCTGTTCCTGCTGCTGATGATGACGGCGGTGGTCTGTTATGGCTGGGTGGGCTATCAGTTCTACGAGAAGCCGATCCTCGATCGGGCCACGGCCTACTGCAAGCGTCGCTTCAGTTCGGCCGGCAAGCGCAAACACTACGATCCGGTGTAGACCGGGAATCCTCCTGCCTGTTCGGGTAGCCATTCGATGCCGAAAGTTCTCAACGGAAATCTCGACACCCTCAAGGTCCTGCTCGCGGTGATGGTGGTGATGCTGCACTGCAAGCTGCTGGGGGGCAATTACACCTGGGTCGGCTACCTGTTGTGCAACGGCCTGTTCCGGGTGGCGGTGCCGACCTTTTTCATCATCAATGGCTACTACCTGTACCAGGCCCTGGAAGGGGGACATTCCTTCGCCCAGTGGTTCAAGCGTGGGGTGCTGATCTACCTGTTCTGGATGCTGGTCTACAGCCCGCAGTACGTCGATCCGGCGACCATCGCCAGCCTCGGCGGGGTCCTGGGGGTGGTGAAGAAGCTGCTGATCGGCTACTTCCACCTCTGGTACCTGTTGGGAATGCTGGGCGGCGGGCTGATCCTCTGGGTGTTGCGCCGCTGGCGTTCGCCGGCGCTGATCGGCCTGGCCCTGGCGGCGTTCCTGATTGGCCTGTGCCTGCAATACGCGCGGGTCTATTTCGAGCTGCCCAACGCCTTTCTCCAGCACTTCAACCAGAACGACTACACGGCACGCAATTTCCTGTTCATGGGCTTCCCGTTCATGGCCATCGGTTTGCTCTGTGCCCGCCATGAAGTGGCGCAGCGTATCGGCCGGCCGCTGCTGTGGGGCTGGCTGGGGCTGGGCTTGGTGCTGATCCTGGGCGAGGCCGCGGTGAATTTCGCGCTGCGGGCGGACGTCGAGCAGAACTTCGATTTCCTCGCCTCGCTGCTGGTGATCACCCCGGCGTTGTTCCTGCTGCCCCAGGCCTACTTCCGGGCCGGCCACAGCAATTTCCCGGCCAAGCTGTCCTCGGCGGTGTATTACGTGCACCCGTGGTTCGTCTATGGCGCGCTTGCGGCGGGCATGGCCTATGGCAACCTGATGACGATGCTGGTGTTGGTGCTGGCCTTTGCCGTGGCACCGCTGCTGATCCTGGCCAGCCGCCGGGTGCGCTTCATTCTCTAGAGCGGGCGGGTCGACGCTATTTTCATCCAGGGCCTACAATGAGCGCCCGTTCCTCATTTCAATGGTCGCCCCCATGCCTCCTGAATGCCAATTGTTCGGCACCCTTGGTTGCCATTTGTGCGAGTTGGCCGAGGCCGAGCTGATGCCGCTGGTGGAGCACGGCCTGATGGTCGAGCTGGTGGACATCGCCGACAGCCAGGAGCTGTTCGAGGCCTATGGCCTGCGTATCCCGGTGTTGCGCCGGGTGGACAACGGCGCCGAGCTGGGCTGGCCGTTCGACGCCGAACAGGTGGTAGCGTTCCTGCGCTGAAACCTGCCGGGGCGTCGTGCAGCTTCCGCCTGTCGCCCTTGCCTGGAATTGATTGGCGATATCCATCGATTCGTTTACTGTATGCATATACAGTCAACGAGGAATCTCGCCATGTCGCTCACTTTCCTGACCGGTATCGAACGTTCGCAACCGTTGCCAACCCGTCTGATGGAGTTGGGCGGCAGCGAGCCTGCCCCTGGCCCCATCGGTAGCGGTTTCTCCCTGGACCGGACCCTGGGCCTGGGGGCCCCTCAGATCCACGGCCTGCTGGTGGACGATGACAATCTCCTGGGGTTCGGCATGTACCCCGGGGATCGCCTGATCGTCGATCGTGCCGCCACCCCCGGGGTGGACCAATACCTGGTGGTGCGTCCCCGCGGCTGTAGCGAGTACTCGCTGCGCCTGCTGGCTCCCGATCCCCGTGGCGGCCTGCTGCTCAAGGCAGCGCGTCCGTCGATCCCTTCCATTGCCCTGGACGACCTGGGCTCGATCGAGATCTGGGGCGTGGTGCTTTGGGTCGTCAGCTACGTTGGGCACAAGCAGCCCTGATGGATGTGGCGCAGGCTTCGAACCTTCAAAGGAATAAATGATGGTCAATGTCGAACAACTGAAAAACAGCGTGAACAGCATGTCTCCCGACGTGCTGCGCGAGGCGGTGCATGAGCTGCGCCTGGATGGTCTGGTCACCGAGGGCAAGACCCCCTTCAACAAGCTGCACTTCAATACCTGTTTCGCCGAGATAGAGGCCCTGTTCCAGCGTGCGGGTTATCACCGCCAGTTGGACGTCGTGGGGTACCAGGGGCTGTTGTATGCCCTTTACGATCCGGCTCGCTGGGAAGCGGTGGACGTCCTGCGCTGGCTCAAGGAGTTCACCGAGGTGGCGGCCCAGGCCAGGCAGTCTTGTGCCTGAAGGCGGGCAAACTCTTCCTAGGCTGTAGGGGATCGCTGTTGGATAATGCCGGCTTGGAACGATCCCTCGAGTTTTTGTATGTCTTGCGTGAGTTTTTCTGCGGCACAGCATCAGGCCAGCACTTTGTACCTGCCGCCAGGTCCTTGGGCGACCGTACTGGATTGCCTGTGCGATCACTTCACGGCCATCAGTCGTGAGCAGTGGCTGGACCGGTTTACCCGGGGGCGGGTGCTGGATGGACAAGGCCAGCCCATCGGTGCGGAGGCGGCTTATCGTGAAGGTTTGCTGATTCACTATTTTCGCGAGGTGCCGAACGAAAAGGTGATCCCGGTGCAGGAGACGGTGTTGTATGCCGATGAGCACCTGGTGGTGGCGGACAAACCGCATTTCCTGCCGGTGACCCCGGCGGGCGAATACGTCGAGCAGACCCTGCTGCGGCGGTTGATCCGTCGTTTTGACAACCCGCATCTGGTGCCCCTGCATCGTATCGATCGGCACACCGCTGGGTTGGTGCTGTTTTCCGCCAACCCGGGTAGTCGCTCGGCCTACCAGGCGCTGTTTCCCAGCCGGCAGATCGAGAAGCGTTATGAAGCCATTGCCGGGGCCTTGCCCGATCTGGTCTTTCCGCTTTTGCACAAGAGCCGGCTGGTGGACGGCGAACCCTTCTTCCGCATGCAAGAGGCCCCAGGGGTGAGCAACACCGAGACCCTGGTGGATGTCCGGGAAAAGCATGGCGACCTGTGGCGTTACGGGCTGTATCCGGTGACGGGCAAGAAGCACCAGTTACGAGTGCACATGAGCGCCCTGGGCGCGCCGATCTGCAATGATCCGTTCTATCCCCAGGTGCTCAAGGACGCTGAGGACGACCCGGCCAAGCCATTGAAGCTGCTGGCCCAGGGGCTGCGCTTCGTCGATCCGCTGACGGGCCAGGAGCGCGAGTTCGAGAGTGGTATTCGCCTCGATTGGTGATATTGGGGCCGCAAAAACGCTAAAACCCGCACCAGGCGGGTTTTAGCGTTTTCAGGTCGGCAGTCGCCAGGCTTACAGCTCCTTGACGGTACGTACCTGATCCTTGTTGATGCGAGTCCGCTTGCCGTCCAGTTGTTCGAACTCGTAGAAGCCGGAATCACTGTCGAACTTGGGGGTATCCACGGCCTGGATTTCGCGACCATCATTCAGGGTGATCACTGTCGGCGATGCGCAACCGGCGAGAGTGGCCAGGCCCAATGCGAGCATGAAAGTGGCGAGGGTCCGTTGAGTCATTGTATGTCTCCGAAATGAGTACTTATGAGTGCTGGTCTTCAGACGTATACAACGTCTGCAAGTTCCTTGGCCAGGGACATTCTGCCACGTTGGCGGGACGATCGCAGGCGTTCGCTGATGTGCGCCGCTCATTGTGCCTGATTGTTCCCGAATGAACCGACCCTCGAGGCATTGCCGGATGCACGGCGGCGGAGCGGAGGCCTGTGATATAACACCGGCCTGTTTCCCCATCACTGGATCGAGCCTATGAAAGCCAAGGCTGATGTACCTTTTGCCCCGCTGAATATCGCGGTGTTGACCGTCAGCGATACCCGCACCCTGGACACCGATACCTCCGGCCAGCTCTTCGTCGAGCGCCTGGGTACTGCCGGTCACCACCTGGCGGCGCGGGTCCTGCTCAAGGACGACCTGTACAAGATCCGTGCCCAGGTCGCCACCTGGATCGCCGATGACCAGGTACAGGTAGTGCTGATCACCGGTGGTACCGGTTTCACGGGGCGCGATAGCAC
The DNA here is from genome assembly GCF_014230245.1 of Pseudomonas sp. MSSRFD41. Classification (NCBI taxonomy): domain Bacteria; kingdom Pseudomonadati; phylum Pseudomonadota; class Gammaproteobacteria; order Pseudomonadales; family Pseudomonadaceae; genus Pseudomonas; species Pseudomonas sp. MSSRFD41. The sequence continues at coordinate 21,576 of NZ_JACKZK010000021.1, forward strand.
TCCAGAAGCGGTGGCGTGCTTGCTGGACAAGCAGGTCGATGGTTTTGGCGAGCTGTTCCGGCAGATCTCCGTGGCGGACATCGGCACCTCCACCGTGCAGTCGCGAGCGCTGGCCGGCCTGGCCAATGGCACATTGGTCTGCTGCCTGCCTGGTTCCACCAACGCCGTGCGCACCGGTTGGGATGGCATCCTTGCCGAACAGCTGGACTCGCGGCACCGTCCCTGCAATTTCGTTCCTCACCTGAAACAGGCGGCACCCTGTGAATCCCGTGGCTAAGCCGGGCAAGCTCGGTGCCCTGATGCCTGTGGAGGAGGCGCTGGAGCGCCTGCTGGCGATGGCCGAGGCGACGCCGATCCGCGAGCGCGAGCGTTTGCCATTGGCGGCGACCCAGGGGCGGGTGCTGGCCGAGCCCCTGGTATCCAGCCTGGACCTGCCGCCCTGGCCCAACAGCGCCATGGATGGTTATGCCCTGCGCCTGGAGGATTGGAAGGGCGAGCCCCTGCCGGTCAGCCAGAAGGTCTTCGCCGGCCAGGCCCCGGAGCCGCTGCAACCGGGCACATGCGCGCGGATCTTCACCGGGGCCCCGGTGCCGGCCGGCGCGGATTGTGTCGAGATGCAGGAAAACACCGAGGTCCAGGACGATCAACGAGTGCGTTTCACCGAGCCGCTGAAAGTCGGGCGGAACATCCGTCCCCAGGGCCAGGAAACCACCATCGGTGAGCAGATCCTCGCCGCGGGCACTCGCCTGGGACCTATCGAGCAGGGGCTGGCCGCTTCCCTGGGATGCGCCGAGCTGGACGTGATTCGCCGTGTGCGCGTGGCGGTGCTATCCACCGGCGACGAACTGCTGGAACCGGGCCAACCCCTGGGACCCGGGCAGATCTACAACAGCAACCGGGTCCTGTTGTGCAGCTGGTTGCAGCGCCTGGGCTGCGAAGTGCTGGACGCCGGGATCCTGCCTGACGACCTGGCCGCGACCCGCGAACGCTTGGCAGGGCTCAAGGACGTCGACCTGATCCTGTCCACCGGCGGTGTCTCGGTAGGGGAGGCGGACTTCCTCGGCCTGGCCCTGCGCGAGGCGGGAGAGCTGGCCTTGTGGAAGCTGGCGATCAAGCCGGGCAAGCCCCTGACCTTCGGGCATTTTCGGGGTGTGCCGGTACTTGGCCTGCCTGGCAACCCGGCATCGACCTTGGTGACCTTCGCCCTGCTGGCTCGTCCCTACCTGTTGCGGCGCCAGGGTGTGCAAAGCGTCCAGCCGCTGCGTTTCCAGGTGGCGGCCGGTTTTGCCTGGCCCCAAGCGGGCAATCGGCGTGAGTACTTGCGGGGGCGGCTCGAGGATGGCCGAGCGATCATCTATCGCAACCAGAGTTCAGGGGTCCTGCGTAGCGCGGCGTGGGCCGAAGGCCTGGTGGAGGTGCTCGAAGGGCGGACCCTGGTCGAAGGTGACCAGGTCGCTTTCATTCCCCTGAGCGAGCTGCTGGATTGATCCTCCGGAGCCGGCCCGGTGTTGGGCCGGCTACGGAACGTTCAACGCAGCAGTAACAGCAGCAACAGGCCGAAACGGCTGTGAAGACCCCAGGTCACCAGACCCGCCAGCAGGGCTGCGGCCAGTGCCAGTCGACCCAGGCGCTTGAGCAATGACGATAGGCGGGACTGAGGCGGGCGCGGTTCGCGGAATTCCTGGCTTGATGGAGTGGCCAGCCAGGCGTTGTCTTCGATGCGGTTGAGCGTCGAATGCGCTCGTGGATACAACCCCTTGTCATTCATGACCTTGTACTTCCCTGTTTGAGGCATCAGCGCCTGGCGACCACAGTCACTGATCGGTGCTGGAGGGTCAATTCGGGGAATTCTCTTTCTAAAGTCAGAAAAGTTACTGCAGCGGCCCTGGCTGTGGGCGAGCGTTGGGGCCGTCCCAGTAACGGCGGTACATGCCCAGGCGCTTCTTCAAGCCCAGGGGCAGGTAGCGTTCCTGCTGGCTGAGCTTATAGGCGAACAGCTTCAGTGCATTGCGCAGCAACGAGCCTGGCCATTGCAGCAGTCGTCCGAAGCCGAGGAATGCCAGTTCGGATTTGACGTAGCGCAATCCCTCGCCGCCGGCGCCGCCGAAGGCCTGGCGGATCCAGGGCTCCCGCGCATGGAACACGCCGATGTCGAAATAGCGGCGGAACTCTTCCTTGAGGCTGTAGTTGTGGGAGTGTCGGCAACAGGCTGTGCCTTCATAGACGACCTTCCAGCCGGCCAGGAGCATCTTGGCGCCGACGTACATGTCCTCGGACAGGATTACGTGGCTGGGAAAACCGCCCACCTGCATCAGCGCCTCGCGACGATAGGCCGAGAACGAGTTGGACATGAAGGCGGTCTTGATGCCCAGCGCCGGCACGTCGGCCAGGCTCTTCACCTGGGACGTGGGTGGGTAGTTGAACAGGCGCGCATGGGTGGCCAGGGGGCTGGCATCCAGGTGCGGCAGCTGGCGCCCGCACACGGCTCCCACTTGCCCATCGGCGAAGGGCGCGACGATGTTGGCGATGCCCTCGGCATCGGCGAGGTAGGCGTCCTGGGTCATGAACACATAGACGTCGTATTCGGCATTGCGCTCCGCCATCAGTTGCCGGGTACCCCCGTGATTGAAGTCGCGGCTGTCGATGCGCAGTACGTTGGGGCAGCGCGACACGGCCATTTCATAAGTGCCGTCGCTGGAGCTGGAGTCGACGATCAGGGTATCGAAGACGGCGCTCTGGATGGCCAGGGAATCCAGCAACCGGGCCAGGTCCCGGCAGCCGTTGTAGGTGGGGATTACACAGGCCACGCGCAGTACCGACATAGATGCCTCCGGTTCAGGTCAGGTTCTGGCGCCAGGGGCGCAACCAGGCGGCGAGCCCCAGCAGCAAAAGCAACCCGCAGGCACTGCTCAGGGCCAGTTGCCAGATGATCGAGGTCAGCGGATGCAGGAACAGCGCCGCCAGCAGCATGCCGCCGATGCCGATCGACCAGTGGCTGCGCCAGGGCAGCAGGCCCAGCAACCGCTGGCGGCGCATCAGCAGCAGGGCGGTGAGCACCACCCCACAGATGGCCGCCAGGGCGATGCCCACCAGCCCCAGGAAGTAGGGAAGCGCGGCCAGCAGCAAGGCATTGAGCAGACTGCCGGCCAGTTCGCAGTTGAGCGGCATGCGGGTATCTCCCGCGGCGTAGGCATAACGCGCCAGCAGGGCGTTCCAGGCACCGAACATCAGTGGCACCGAGAACCAGGCCAGCAGGTTCGGCAAGGGGCTGTCCGCCGCCTGGGAAGGCAACAGCAGATGCACCAGCGCTGCCGCGGCGCCGATCAGCCCCACCACCGCCGGAATGGTCAGCAGGCTGGCGCTGCTCAGGCCCTTGCGCAACAGATCCAGCCGTTGTTCGCCGGAGCTGCCGCTCATCAGGCCCAGCAGCACTTGGTTGAGGCTCATCAGGGCGATCAGCGGCAGGTTGATCAGCTTGCGCGCCAGGTTGATCCAGGTGACCGCACCCTCGCCCAGCAACGAGGCGGCCATGCGTTCCAGCAACGCCAGGCCCTGGCTGGCCAGGTTGCTGCTCAGCAACGGACCGATGCGCTGCAGCAATTCGCGGCCGGCCCCGGGCGCGCCCTGGATGCGCCACGGGCGCCAGCCCTCGCGCAGCAGGCTGGGCAGCAGCACGCTGGGCATCAATACACTGCCCAGGACGCAAGCGGCCGCCAGACCGCTGGGGCTGGCGGCATGTTGCAAGCTGGCCAGGTAGAGCACTGGCGGCAGGTTGAACAGCAGTGAGCCCAGACCGGCCAGGACGAACCGCGAACGAGCCTGCAAGGGTACGCAGAACAGGCTGTGGAGAATGAATCCAGGCGCACACCAGGCCAGCCAGTGCAGGCCGCCGCTGGCCAGGGCGTAGCCGTCAGCGGAAAGGCCTGGGCCCACCAGGCGTACCCACAGGGGCGCGCCGAGGCTCAGCACGCCGCCCAGCAATAGGCCGCAGAGCAACAGGCGCGGGGCCAGGGCGGCGAGCCAGGCCTGTTGCTGCGTGGTCGAGCGTTGTTGGTACAAAGGCAGGGCCGCGGCGCTGAGCAGACCGGCGGCCAGGGCCATGCGCAGGGCCTCGGGCAGGAACATCGCCACCAGGAAACCGTCGCTCCGGCCGCCCGCCCCCCAGGCGGCCACCAGCAACCACTCCCGGGCGAAGCCGGCAGCCAGGCCGGTCAGGGTGGCCAGGGTCAGCCACAGCGTTGCGCCGAACATGTCGGGCGTTTCAGTGGAACAAAGTGAACAGGCCTTTGCCGCCCACTTTGTAGTTGAGGTTGCGGCAGCGTTCGCCCTTGATCGCCGCATCCGGGCCGCTGACGATGGCATAGGGCGGTATCGGCTTGGACACCACCGATTGGCCACCGACTACCGCGCCCTCGCCGATGTCGGCGCCATAGGACAGCAGCGCGCGGCTGGCGATCCAGGCGTAGTCATGGATATAGATCGGCCCGCCCACTGCCCAGAACTCCGGCTCCTTGAGGTCATGGCCGCCGGCGATGATCAATACATGGGAGGCGATGGTCACGTGATCGCCGATGATCAAGCCACCCCGGGCATCGAGCTGGCAGTGCCAGGCCACGGTGCTGTCCTGGCCGATGCGCAGGCTGTCGATACCCAGTACCTCGGTGTTGCGCCAGACCGTGGAGCCCTTGCCGATCTTCGCCCCACCCATGCGCAACCAGAGCAGGCGCAGGGTGTGGCTGGGGATCTTGCAGATCAGGATGTTGTACATCTGTTCCCAGGTGCGCAGCATGCGATCGCGCAGGGTCGGCCAGTTGATGCCGTACATGGGGATCAGCGCGCCTTTGACTTCGCGACCCAGCAGGGCATAGAAGCGCCGGGGCAGGGCCGGTTCGATCTTCGATTCGATGTTCAGGTAGCTGATATAGGTGAGGATGTTGCCCTTGAGGGGCTGCTCGAAAATCACCTCGTTTTCCAGCATCCACTGATAGGCCGCTTCCAGTTCCTCGAGGCTTACGCCCATTTTCTGCGCATATTCGGGCAGTGCCTGTTTCAGGTTCTGCGAGTGAAAGAGGCGATGTTTCATGAATGGTTTCCTGAGCTAGGGGATTCTGGAGCATTGCCTGGCGTAGCAGCCTGGGCCTTGAGCCGCAGGCGCCTGGCTTCATGCAGGTTGAGGCCCAGTAGCAGCCAGAACAGGGCGGCCAAGACCTGGGTGAAGCTGAAATAGTGGTCGAACAGGCCGCTGATCAGCGCCGCGCTCAGGCCCGCGCCGCTGCCCAGCCACAGCGCATTGTCCCGGGTCAGGCGGGTTTGCAGGCCAGGGGCGCGGGTTTCCCGCCACCAGCTCCAGATCACCGCGACGAACAGCAGCATGCCCGGCACGCCGATCTTATAGATGTAGTTCAACCACAGGTTGGAAATCCCCCACAGGCCAGTGCCCGGCACCGGCGGATCGACCTTGAAGCCGATGCCGAAGGGGAACATCGCCATGGCCTCGGGGAAGTGCGTGTACTCGTCGACCCGCACGCTGGTACTGGCGTCGCTGGAAGTGAACAGGGTCAGCAGGCGATCCTGCAGGGGCGGATAGGACATCATCAGCAGGGCGCCCAGGACGAAACCGCCCATGAGCATGCGTCCGGTGTAGGGCACCCGCTGGCGCGCCATCCAGATCAGTACCACCAACAGGCTCAGCAGGGCGCCACGCGAGCCTGAGAGCAACAGGCCGACCGCGCCCAGCAAGGCCACGCCCAGTCCCAGGCGGCGTTCCCAGCCGCTACGGGTCAGGCCGAAGCAGAAGGCCAGCGGCAGGACCAGCGCCATGGCGCCGCCGGTGACGTTGGGGTGCATCCAGGGCGAGCCCATGCGGTTGGCCAGGGCGCTGAGGCTGTCGCCCAGCACGGCGATGCCGCCGTAGCCGAGCCGTTCCAGGATCGGGGTCATGGCGGTGGCGGTGCCGCTCTTGAGGAATACGCTGATCGACAGCAGCAGGAGCATCGATGTCCCCAGCAACAGCCCGCAGACCAGTTGCTCCCGGGCCCGTTGCTCCTGCAAGAGGCGCGGCACCAGGAACAGTGCCGACAGGTTGAGCAGCCAGCGCACCCAGTTCACCGGCCCGTTGCCCACGGCGTCGACCGTCAACTGGCCGATGAGGAAGGGCAGGGCGCTGAAGGCCATCAGCGCCAGCAACAGCTTCTCGGTACGCAGCAGCCGGGGCGGGCGCGGCAGGTTGGAGAACAGGTTCTGGGTCAGGACGCTGACCCAGACCAACAGCAGCAGCGCCTCGGAGACCGTGGTACGCAGGCCGATCTGCACCGTCGAATAGGGCAGGAAGGTGGCCAGCACGGCGAACAGCAGCAGCCCGCGCAAAGGCTGGCGGACCACGGTCACGGCCGCGGCGATGGCGACGATCAGCACCAGCACCTTCAAGGGCGGCAGCAGCCAGATCAGCACGCCGAAAACCAGGCTGAAGATCAGCGCCAGCGGCAGGGCGATGGGCATTACTTGAGCTCCTCGAGCAGTTCATCCAGGCGCTGGCGATAAGCGCCTTCGGCATAGCCGGCGGCCCAGGCCTGGAGCGCCGCTGGATCTTCCTTGGGAGAATCGGCCAACTGCACCATCAACTGGCCCAGCGCGGCGCCGTCGGTTGGCGAGAAGCGCGGGCTGCCGGCCGGGGTGATTTCATCCAGGGCCGAGCCCGAGGCCACTGCCACCGGGGTGCCGACGCTCAGCGCCTCGATCACCGGCAAGCCGAACCCCTCGGCATAGGAGGGCTGCCACAGGCGCAGGGCCTGGCGGTAGACGGCGTGCAGTTGGCTGTCGCTGAGGTCGCTGAGGAAATGCAGGCCGTGCAGGGCCCGCAGTTCGCTGGGCAGATGCTCGGGGGCGCCGATCAGCAGCAGCTCCGGGACGCTGGCCGACTGCTGGCGTGCGGCCTGCCAGGCGGAGACGAACCAGGGGATGTTCTTGCGTGGTTCGCGAGTGCCCACTACCAGCCAGTAGCGCTCGGGCAGTTGCAGGTCGCTGATGTCGGCCGGCTCGCCGCTGAAGCCGGCCACCAGGTTGGGCAGGACCCGGACCTTGTCCCGGGCGGCGGGGAACAGCTTGACCAACTCATCGGCGGTGTACTGCGAGGGCGTCCAGATGCGGTCGGCCTGCTTCACCGAATAGCCGATGGAGAGCTTGTCGCTCTGGCGGTAGAAGCGCTCCTTGAGGCGCGAGCCATGGCTGTTGCTCAGGGTCAGCTGGAACAGGTCGTGCAGTTGCAGCACATAGCGCAATCCCTGGGGTTTCTTGCCCAGCGGCAGGCCCATGTTGAAGTTGCAGATGTAGACCTCGACCCCCGCCTCGCGCAGGGCGCCCGGTAGAAAGCCGCCTTCGAAGCGCAGCCGCCCGGGCAGCCGGTGGATGCCTTGCAGCGCCGCTCCCCAGCGCGGGCAGTGCACCCGGCGACGTAGCGGATGATCTTCCGGGGCCACGCCGAACAACTGCAGGCTGACCTGCGGGTTGGCGCGCAGGGCTTGCTCCAGCGCCAGGTTCTGCCGGCCGATCCCGGTATTGCTGTAACCCGCGGCGGGGCGGTAATCCAGGCCTATGCGCATACGGATACTTGTTCCTTGACAGAGGGGAGTTGGTGATAGACCGCTTCGAGCTGGGCGGCAGCGGCGCTCCAGTCATGCCTGGCCAGGACGTAGGCCCGTCCGGCAGTGCCGATGCGGCGCAAGCGCTCGGGATCGGCCAATGCCTGGGCGAGGATCTGCGCCAGGAACGCGGAATCTTCGCTGCCCAGGTAGTGCTCGCCGTTTTCCACCTGCAGGCCCGAGCAGCCCTGGGCCGTGGTGACCACCGGCAAGCCGGCGGCCATGGCCTCGAGGACCTTGAGCTTGGAGCCGCCACCCTGGCGCAGCGGGGCGAAGAACAGCGCCGAGCGTCGTTGCAGGTCGCGCAGGTCCGGAACGAAGCCCTGCCACTCGATGCGCGGGTCGGTCCAGCGCTGGCGGAAGCTGTCCGGCAGCGCATAACCGCAGATGGCGAAGCGGACGTCCGGGTTGACGGCCCACAGCCGCGGCAGGATATCGTCCAGGGCCCATTGCACGGCATCCAGGTTGGGGCTGTATTCGTAGTTGCCGATGAACAACAGGCGCTGGCTGGAAAAGTCCGGCTGCACCGAGGCGTAGTGTCCGCAGTCCACGCCGTTGACCACCACTGGCGCCGGCTTGCCGCTGAGGCGGGCCAGGGTCAGCGCATCCTGCTCGGTCACGGCGACGACCCTGGCTGCCTGTCGGAACACCCGGGTTTCCCAGCGCCGGTAGCGCCACTGGTCATACAGAGTGAAGGGCTTGGACCAGGCTGGCAGGCGGTCGTAGCTGGCGGCTCCGAGCGCCGACTCGACATTGTGTTCGGTGAGGATGAAAGCTTGTTCGCGCTCGCGCAGTGGCTGCTCGAAGGGTTGGAAACTGTAGCTGTGCTCGATCTGCACCACGTCCCAGGGCTCATCCAGCAATTGCCGGAAACGCTGTTGCAGGGGCTCGGCCAGACCGTTGATCGTGGCCAGCATCGGGTACGGCGCGAACAGCACCGCCAGCAGGGTCTCGAGGCTGCGCAGGGGCCGGCGCGGCAGCACGATCAGGCGATCCAGCCAGGGTTCCAGGGCGGCGCGCGAGGCTTCATCCAAAGGCGTCTTGGATTGCACCAGCAATGTAATGCGGTGCCCACGGGCGGCCAGGGCCCGCAGCAGATGGTATTGCCGGGTCTTGCCGCCGCTGGTGGCGGGCCAGGGCAGGTAGGGCAGGGTCCAGAGAATCTTCATGTTCACCACACCAGGAGTTGCAGGCTGGTTTTCAGCGGTACGTTGATGCCCTGGGCCCCGCTCAAGTCGCTGCGGGTACCGGCCAGAGGATCATGCAACGTGGCGTTGGTCAGCCCAGGAACCTGCAGGCTGGAGCCGCTGGCGCTCCAGAACATCCACACATGGGAGCCATCGGGGCGGGTCCAGGCGATGCTGTAGAGATCGCCCGGGGCATTGGCCAGGGGCGGCGGATCGGCCGGGACCAGGCTGGGCCCGGTGGTCTCGAGGAAATACTTGAGGGCGGTGTAGACCGGCTTGGGGTCGCCGGCCAGGTCCACCAGGCCATAGGCCTGGTCGCGGTTGGTGGCCCGGGAGTCCAGGTCGCTCAGGTTGAACAGGAAGATCCGCTGGTAGTCCATGGCCGCCATCAGGGCCAGGCGCCGCAGGGTGTAGTCGGCCTGGCCGCTGGGGCCGATCATCGCCTGCATCTCGGGGATGCCGGTGGTATAGCTCGACCAGCCCCATTCGGTGGCCCAGACCTGTTGCACGCCCTTGCCGTGCAGGGCGCTGTTGAGGAAGTTGCCCCGGGCCAGGAAATCCTTGGCCGCCGGGTCATCGCCCTCGGGGTATTCGGAGTAGGGATGGTAGGCGGCGATCAGGTTGTCATTGCCCAGGCCCTGGACCAGCAGGTCCTCGAGCATCAGCCCGGGAGTGCTGCGCATCTGGCTGTAGTAGGCCATGCCGGCGGTGGCCACCGGTTTGTCCGGCAGGGCTGTACGGATGGCATTGCTGGTGGTGCCGAGCAACTGGTCGTAGGCGCTGGGATCTTCCTTGGGCAGCCAGACGATGTTCGGCTCGTTCCAGACCTGCCAGGTGTTCACCTGGGGATAGCGCTGGGCGAGCATCTTCATGCGCTGGGCGAAGACGTTGAAATCCTTGGGCGGGTACTGGTCGGAGGGCGGGGCTCCGGCTGGGACGTTGGCGGCGAAGGGCGCCGAACCGACCATGTAGGCGAGGATCTTGTAGTGGCGATCCTTCATGGCGTTCATCGCGCCATCCAGGGTGTCGAGCTGCAGCTGATTTTCCACGGGTTCGATCATCGCCCAGTGGATGGACAGGCGGACCCAGTTCAGGCCCAGGGCGTCGAGCCGGTCCATCTGCTTCTGGTACAGGCTGGGGGCAAAATACTGGAATTGCGCGTTGACCCCGAGGAAGTCCTTCCAGGTCACCGGTCGTGGTCCGCGCAGGGTGTTGTCGGCCAGGGCCGTGCAGGCCAGGGTGGCCAGCAGCACGAGCAGCAGGCCTGATCTACGTGGCATGGACATGGGCAGCTCCTGCGCAGGCATCGGCGAACACTCGGGCGAAGCGTTCGGCAGTTTGGCTCCAGGCCCGGCGCGCGCCGATCATCGCCGCGTGCTCGGCCCAGCGTTCCACCAGCTCCGGGCTGGCGCACAGGTGGCTGATCTCGGCGGCCAGGGCCGCGACATTGCCCTGGGGAAAGATCACGCCATTGCCCTGGGCGACTTCTTCGGCGAACGAACGAGCATCGGAGGTGATGGCCCCGCGACCGCAGGCCACGGCCCAGGACAGCGCTCCGCTGGTGCCGCGCAACTGCCCCAGGACCCTGAGCTTGCTCGATTCGCGGTACGGCAGGACCATCACATGGTGGTCCTGGATGACTCGGGGGATATCACCGGCCGGCAGGTCCAGCTGCCAGTCGATGCTGTCCTGCAGGTTCAGGCGCTGGATATGCTGGCGTAGCTGGTCCAGGTAGCTGCCGGCAGTGCCGAAGGCCATTTCCGGTTCGCTGCCTCCGGCCAGGGTCAAGCGCAGGCGCTGGCGCAGCTCCGGTTGCTGGGCGAAGACCATGGCCAGGGCATCCAGCAGGTCTTCGATGCCCTTGCCGCGATAGATGAAACCGAAGTACAGCAACCTAAGTGGCATCAGCGGCGGCAGCGGCCGGGCGGGGATCGCCAGGTTGCCATGGGGGATCACCACCATCTGCTCGGCCCGCAGGCCCATGCGCTGGCGCAGGCACTCGCCGCCGGCACGGGTCAGGGTGATCAGCCGGTTCAGGCGGCGGGCCAGCTGTTTTTCCTCGTACAGGCAGATCGGGTCGGCCAGCACCGTAGCCAGCTGTGGCAGCGGCGAGGGCAATCGAGCGGCCAGCGACAACGGCCAGGGCAGGGCGGCCCGGCGCCAGACCAGGCGCTCGGGGTCATGCACGGTGGCGCTCAGGGGCAGGCTGGGGAAGCGTTGGCGCAAGGCCCTCAAGGCATGGAACTCGGCCAATCGGCCGCCGCCGAGCTCGGCGTGCACCAGGTCGATATCCTGCCAGTCGGCCTGGGCCACGCGCTCGATGGCACGCTGCGGGTCGTTGCCCAGGCCTTGTAGCGGGGTGCTGATCCGTATCCCTCGCTCGTGCAGGGCCGTGCGCAAATGCGCGGCGTAGTCGGCGATGCCGTTCTGCTCGGGAGGCATGGGGGCCAGCACGGCGATGTGCATCAGTGTGGGCTCCTGATCCGCGCCATGAAACTGAGCACGCTTTCCGGAATACCGAAGCGCCGGCGGTTGAGGATGATGCCATCGACCCGCTTGAAGGCGGTGTTGAGGATCGCCAGGGCGTTTTGCAGGATTGGCACGGTGGTGGTCTCGGCCTCGATGATCAAGGCGATCAGGTCGGCTTCGCGCAGGCTGACGAAGGCCTCCTGGTTGGAGAAGAAGCCCGAGGCCTCCAGCAGTACGATTTCACCGGGTTGCGCAGTGGAGGCGCCATTGACTCGCACGCTATGCCCACGCTCTTGCAACAGGTCGCGCAGGTGGCCGGTCACGAAGCTCACCCCTTCGCCATGGCGGGCCGAAGTCAGGCCGATCACCAGCCCTCGCTCGGCCACCTGTTTCAACGGCAGCACGCCATACAACCGGTACAGGCTGGCGGTGAAGGCGCTGTTGCGCTGCGGCAGGTGGCTATCCAGGTCCTGCAGGCTGCTCCAGACCTTGACGCCGAAACGTTCCTCCAACTGGTCGGCGTCGTGGATGCGCTGGTCCAGCAGGTAGAAGAAGTACAGGGCCAGCAGGCCCACCGCCAGGCTCAGGGGGATGGCGGCCAGCAGCATGGTCAGGCTCTTGGGGAAGATCCGGCTGGGCTGGAAGGTGGCGTCCTCGATGACCGCGATGTTGCTGATCTGGCTCTGGTCCAGCTCGCGGTCGATCCGCGCCTTCTCGGTGCTGTCGCTGTACAGGGCGAAGCTTTTCTCGGCGGCGCTGAGCTCGCGCTGCAAACGGGCCAGCTCAGGTTCCAGGTCCAGGGCATGGCGCCGGTCCTGTTCCAGCTTGAGCAGCTGGCTTTCCTGTTGGGCGGCCTGGGTTTTCAGGCGGCTGAGGCTGGCTTGCTGGTCGGCGAAGCTGTTCTGCAGGCGGGTGTAGACCGGGTTCGGCGCCAGGTTCTCGCTGCGCTGGACCGTGGCGTTTTCCGCCCGTAGCAGGGCCTGCAGGTTGGCGATCGCCGCATCCATGGCCCGGACCGGCGGGGCGCCTTCCTTGAAAGTACGGAGCATCTCCTGGCGCTCGATCTGCTTGGCGTTGATCCGCTGTTGCAGGTCTTGGCGGTCGGGGTTGAGGCTCATCTGGCGCCCGATGCTGATTTCTTTCTTCATGCTGTTGAGCTGCTGCTGGATGGTGTCCAGGCCGCTCTTGGTGGAGGCCACCGCACGGGTGGTATTGAGATGCTCGCCGCGCAAGTTGTTGAGGTTGCGCGAGATGTCGTTCAGGCGCTCTTCGATGCTCACCGCGCCCAGCTGGTTGAGGTAGTCGGCGATCTGTTTCTTGTAGCCGAGGATGCGCTGGTTGGTGCTGGTGCTCTCGGTTTCATAGAAGGCGTACAGGCTCTTGCGCCCCAGGGTCTGCGCGCGTTCCTGCTGGTACTGCTCGATCCAGCTCTTGACCACGGTCTGCGCCACTTGCGGATCGTTCCAGATGAAGCTCACTTCCATCACCGAAGAGCCGGCGGCGTGGGTCACGCTGAAGTTCTTCAGCATGCGCTCGGTCAGGCGTTCGACCGGGGTTTGCTTCTCCACCAGGCCCACCAGTTGCAGCAGCCCGCGAAACAGGTCGGCGATACCTTCGACGGCGCCCTTGAGGGCGTTCTTGATGGTGCCCAGTACGCCGCCGGGCTGGGGCTGGCGCGACAGGTCGTCGAGGTACTGCTGCGCCACCTTGCGGGCGATGGGCGCGCCGGTGAGGATGCGTTCCTCGTCGAGGATCGGATCACGCTGGGCGCTGGGGATCACCACCGCCTGGCGGTCGGAAATCTCGATGGGCAGGGTGCTGGTATCGCGGCCTGGCTTGACCAGCAGCAGGGCGGTGGACTCGAAGCGGTTGGGCAGCAGGAAGGCGCCCAGCACGATGATGATGAACGTCACCAGGACGGTGATCTTGACCTCGCGCTTGAAGATGAAGAACAGCCGCAGCAAATCGCGAAAGGAACGGATATTGATCATGTGTGCAGTCCTTGGCGATCAATTGGATTGGCGGTTGATTTCGTAGCTGGCCGAGACACCGATCGACTTGGTGAACGGGATCAGCTGGTTGAGGTACACATCCACCCATTCGATGCCGTTGCCGACGCTGGACTTGGGCACGAACACCACGTCGCCGCGCTGCAGCAGTACCGGTGCCGCCCCGGCGTTCCCGGCGATCATGAACTTGCGGTAGTCGAAGAAGTAAGTCTTGTAGCGCCCGTCCTCGCCTTCGCGCAGCAGGGCGATGTTGCGGCTGTCGCCCACCGACAGCAGCCCCCCGGCACCGACGATGGCCTGTTCCAGGGTGGTGGTGACGGTCACTGGCAGGGACGCCGGGTTGCGCACCGACCCGCCGACGAACACCGTGTTGCCCGGCGCCTGGTTGATGTTCACGGTCAGCGCCGAGTCCTGGTAGATGTTCTTCAGCTTGCTTTCCAGGACCTGGGTCAACTGCTCGGGGGTCAGCCCCGCCGCCTTGACCTGGCCGGCATAGGGATAGGAGAAGGTGCCGTCGTTGAGCACGGTGAACAACGTCAGCTCGTAGATCGAGTTGGCGGTGAAGGCCGAGATCGACGGCGCCTCGCCGGTATTGCGGACGATGCGCAGGGTATCTCCCGGACGGATGCGCTGCGGCGGCAGCGGCTTGCCAGCCAGGGCCTCGCCGGCCCGGTGGCCTTGCTCGAGGTCCTGTCCGGGAGGCAGTTCAACTTTCGCCGGTATGGAACAGGCGCACAGCATGAGAACACTGGAAATCAGCAGCAGTCTTTTCATCGGGCGGTCTTCCTGGCGTCGTGCATAGTCACAATTCCCTGTCGGGCCAGATTCGGCGGTAGAACGCGGTTTCAGGTCTTGGCAGGCTCGGCGGGAACCCGTCCATAAATATCGTTGAAGCGCACGATGTCGTCTTCGCCGAGGTATTCCCCGCTCTGCACCTCGATCATCACCAGGTCGATCACCCCGGGATTGACCAGACGGTGGGTACGACCGGGCTTGATGAAGGTCGATTCGTTGGTGTTGAGCAGGAATTCGTCCTCGCCATTGGTCACCCGGGCCATGCCGCTGACGACGATCCAGTGCTCGCTGCGATGGTGGTGCATCTGCAGCGACAACGAGGCGTCAGGCTTGACCATGATGCGCTTGATCTTGAAGCGTGGCCCTTCCTCGAGCACGGTATAGGTGCCCCAGGGCCGGGTCACGGTACGGTGCAGCTTGTAGGCGTCGTGGCCCAGGCGCTTGAGTTCCTGGGCGATCAGCTTGACGTCCTGGCTGCGCTTGCCGTCGGCCACCAGCAGGGCGTCGGGCGTGTCGATGATGATCAGGTTGTCCAGGCCGACCCCGCCCACCAGGCGCTTGCGCGAGTCGATGTAGCAGTTGCTCACGTCATGCAGCACGGTCTGGCCGCTGCACTGGTTGCCGTGTTCGTCGGCGGGGGTCAGTTCCCGCACCGCCTGCCACGAGCCGATATCGCTCCAGCCGAGCTGGCAGGGCACCACGGCGACTTTCTTCGAGCGCTCCATGACGGCGTAGTCGATGGAGATATCCGCGGCCTGGGCGAAGCTGTCGCCGTCCAGTTCCACTTGCAGTTCGTGCTTGCCCTCCTTGCGGTGGCTCAGCTCCAGGCAGCGTTCCACGGCGCTGACCACGTCGGGTACGAACTCCCGCAGCTCCTGGAGGATCGCATCGGCGCGCATGCAGAACATGCCGCCGTTCCACAGGTGCAGGCCGCCGTCGACATAACGCTGGGCCGTGGCGGCGTCGGGTTTCTCGATGAAGCGGCTGACCTGGAAGCTGTCATGGTTCAGGCCCTGGCCTTTCTCGATGTAGCCGAAGCCGGTTTCGGCATGGGTCGGCACTATGCCGAAGGTCACCAGCCAGCCTTGTTCGGCCAGTTGCCGGGCCCGGCTCACGGCGGCGGCGAACGCGGACAGGTCCTTGATCAGGTGATCGGCCGGCAGCACCAGCAACTGCGCGTCCTCGCCGTACAGGCGGCTGACGTGCAGGGCCGCGGCGGCGATGGCAGGCGCGGTGTTGCGGCCGAAGGGTTCGAGGATGAAGTCCAGGTCGACCCGCTTCTTGTTCAGCAGGCGGTAGTCATCCAGGGTACGGAAGAACACGTCGCGGTTGGTCACCGTCAGCAGGCGGCCGACGTCGTCCAGGGCCGTCGCGCGCTCGAAGGTCTTCTGCAGCAGGCTTTCGCCATCGGGCAGGCGCATGAAGGGTTTGGGCATTGCCTCGCGGGATACCGGCCACAGACGGGTGCCGGCACCGCCAGCGATGATGCAGGGAATGAGTGTGCTCATTCAGAAGGCCTCGCGGGTCATGATCACGGAGGGAACGGTGCGGAACAGGATGTACAGATCGAACCAGACCGACCAGTTTTCGATGTATTCCAGGTCGAATTCGACACGTTTCTCGATTTTCTCCAGGGTATCGGTTTCGCCCCGGTAGCCATTGATTTGCGCCAGCCCGGTGATTCCCGGCTTGACCCGGTGGCGCGAAGTGTATTCCTTGACCGCCTCTTCGAAGAGGATGCCGGCGGCCTTGGTGGCGGTGGCATGGGGGCGTGGGCCGACCATGGACATGCTGCCGCCGAACACGTTGAACAACTGCGGCAGTTCGTCGAGGCTGGTCTTGCGGATGAAGCGCCCGACCCGAGTGATGCGTGGATCGCCACGGGTGGTCTGCTTTTCGGCATTGGCATCGCTCATGTGCTGGTGCATGGAGCGGAACTTGTAGACCTGGATCAGGCGGTTGTTGTAGCCGTAGCGCTTCTGCTTGAACAGCACCGGGCCCCTGGAGTCGAGCTTGATGGCCAGGGCCACCAGCAGCATCACCGGGGACAGCAGCACCAGGGCGATGCTCGAGAGGACCATGTCCTCCAGGCGCTTGAAGAACGGCGACCACCCCCGCAGCGGTACTTCGGAGGCGTTGAACATCGGCAGGTTGGCGACTTCGGTGATGCGGTTGTGCGCATGCCGGAAGGCCACCATGTCCGGCACCAGCAACACGTTCACCGGTAGCCTGCGCAGTTCGCGGATCACGTAGGCCATGCGGTTCTCCGCCGACCAGGGCAGGGCCACCAGCACCTGGGTGACCTTTTCCTCGCGGATCAGGCGTTCCAGATCGCTGGAGTTGCCCAGCAACGGCAGATTGCACAACACCTTGGGCAGGCGACCGATGCGATCATCGATGAAACCGGTGACCCCGGAGCGGATGTCCTGGTGCTGGGCCAGGTATTCGGCCAGGCGCTGGCCGTTCTCTGTGGCGCCCAGGATCACCGCGTTCTGCAGGAAGACGCCGCGTTGCATCAGTTGCTGGAACAGGGTCAGGAGGATCAGGCGCTCGATGCCGAACAGCACGAAACTGCCAAAGAACCAGGCCAGCAGACCGCGATTGTCGACGGCGTTGAACATCTGCATCGAGTGATGCATGAACAACAGTACGCAAAAGGAGGCCGACCAGGCGAACAGGGTCAGTTGGAAACGCAGCAAGTTGCTGAAGATGGATTCGGCGTAGACCCCCAGGGCCTGGAAGATCAGCACGCTGATGACGCCGAAGAACACCAGGATGGTCAGGTCGCTCTTCAGGATGTTGGGCAGGTCGTTCGCCAGCAGGAGCAGCAAGAGTCCTGGAAGGATCGCGGTCATGCCGTGGACTACGCGGATACCGAACAGGAAGTACTCGACCATGCTGGGGCGAGTCAGTAACAGGCTGTCTACAGGTTGCAACCGCATAAGATCAATTCCCTCGACCCAAGGCACACCGGTTGACTGGAAGAACCGGCCACATCTTCGAGCATTCACTTCGCATCCCAGGAGCCCTGCTCGAGGTGCTCCACGCCACTGCCGGCCTGGTCGCGTTTCACCGGGGGGGCAGGCGCTATCCATGGCGGGGCGGAGCTCCCGATGCCGATCGACCCGTTGTCGAGCCTGCTCATCCAGATGACTTGGCTGAGTAAAGCTCATGAAACAGAAGCTTGCGAATTGAAAACAGCCAAGCGATGAAAGATCTTTTTTTGCGTGCCCTTTATCTCCCTTGCAGCCTGATAAAAGGCGTGCGAAGCCTGTTGCCGGCAAAAAATAATGATGGGCGACAGATCTTTTCCTCGACGGCCAGGGTCCACATTTTCCGCAGCTATTGAACACGGGAGGCATGACCAATGAGTGAACACAAGGCGTTGTTGATCCTGCACGGCAAGCAGGCACTCAACGAAGAGCTGCGGGCTGCGGTCCAGGCCAGGCGTGCGGCGGGCTGGGAGTTGGCGGTGCGCCTGACGTGGGAGGCTGGGGATGCCCAGCGCCTGGTGGGGGAGGCGCTGGACGCCGGTTACCGGCAACTGATCGCCGGTGGTGGCGATGGGACGTTGCGCGATGTCGCCCAGGCCTTGGCCGAAGCCTCGCAGCCGGCCAGCCTGGTGCTGCTGCCTCTGGGAACGGCCAATGATTTCGCGCGGGCGGCCGGCGTGCCACTGGATCCAGCGGCGGCCCTGGACTTGCTGGATGTTCCAGCCCGCCCGGTGGATCTGGGGGTGGTCGGCGGGCAGGTTTTCCTGAACATGGCCACCGGCGGTTTCGGCAGCCAGGTCACGGCCAATACCTCGGAGGACCTGAAGAAGGTCCTGGGCGGCGTCGCCTACCTGTTCACCGGGCTGTCACGGTTTGCCGAGTTGAGCGCCGCCTATGGCGAGTTGCAAGGGCCGGATTTCCATTGGAATGGTGAACTGCTGGCCCTGGGCATCGGCAACGGTCGCCAGGCGGGCGGCGGCCATGAACTCTGTCCCCAGGCGCTGGCCGATGACGGTCTGCTCGACGTCAGTATCCTGCCGGCGCCCCAGGAGCTGGTGGGCACCCTGAAGAACCTGCTGGCCGGGGGGATGGCGATCGACAAGCTGTTCGTTCGCACCCGCCTGCCCTGGGTCGAGATAAAGGCCTCGCGGGGGCTGGATATCAACCTCGACGGCGAGCCCCTGCAAGGCGACCGGCTGCGCTTCGAAGTCTGGCCCGCGGCCTTGCAGGTGCATCTGCCTGCCGATTCACCGCTGTTGGGCGGCGCTGGTTGACTCAGTCGTCGAGGCTGATGATGCGCTCGCGTACGGCGAACAGCACCAGCCCTGCGACGTCGAAGATCTGCAGGCGCTTCATGATCTGGGAGCGATGGGTTTCCACGGTCTTGATGCTCAGGCCTAACCCCTGGGCGATTTCCCGGGTGGACTTGCCGCGCACGATCAGGCGCAGGATCTCCAACTGGCGGGCTGTCAGGTTGTGGTTGTCCCTCGGCGGCGGCTGGGACTTCTGGTTGCGGGTCAAGGCCTGGGTGATGACGGTATGGGCGATAGCCGGGCTCAGGTAGCGCTCGTCGTTGCGCAGCGCTTCGAGGGCGTGTTCCAGTTCAGTGGCGGAGGTGTCCTTGAGCAGGTAGCCGTGGGCTCCGGACTCCAGCGCCTGCATGATCAGCGTCGGGTCGGTGTGCATCGACAAGATCAACACCTTGCTGTGCGGGTGGGTGGCCTTTAGCTGTCGCAGGGCCTCCAGGCCGCCGGTGTGCTTCATCGACAGGTCCAGGAGGACGATGTGCGGTCGCAGTTTCTCGACCATTTCCAACAGGTGTGCACCATCGTCGGCCTCACCGATCACGGCATATCCAGGGATATCCATGACCAGGGCACGCACGCCAGCCCTGATGAGCGAGTGGTCATCCACCAAAAGTAAATTACAGGTCAATGTAGAACCTTATTCGTGCTGGCCCGTTCCAGGGTGCGAGGGGCCCAGGGAAAGAGTGCTTCGATCTGGGTGCCCTGGTCGGTCTCGCTGGTGACCTTGAGGAACCCGCCCAGTTGGTTGATTCGTTCTTGCATCCCGGCCATGCCACGTTGGCCCTGGGCGCCGGGGTTGGCGGCAGGGGAAAACCCCTGGCCGTCATCGCTGATGAACAACGACAGGCCTTCGGGCAGGCGTTGCAGGCGCACCAGCAGGTTGTGCGCCCGGGCATGCCTAAGGGTATTGGTCACCGCTTCCTGGGTGATACGGAATGCCGCGACGGCCATTTCTTCCGGGATACCCGACAAGCGTTGGTGGCATTCCAGGCTCCAGTGCACCGAGGTGTTTTCCAGGGTCTTGAGCAGGTGGGCGCGCAGGCTCGCCTCCAGGCCCAGGCTGGTCAATTGCCGAGGGTTGAGGATGGCGGAAACGTCGCGGACCTTGGTCAGGGTCTCTTCCAGGGTGGTGCCGAGCAGGGCGAAATGCTCCTGCAGGTCTTCCGGTTGGCGACGCTTGAGCCAGTCGGCCTGAAGCTTGGCGGCCGTCAACAACTGGCCGATATCATCGTGCAATTCACGGCTGAGCCGGTGACGTTCGTTTTCCTTGACCTGCAGCAGGCGTTCGGCGAGTTCCTGGGGCTGGAAGCGGATGGACTTGCGCGAGTAGCCGTACTGCCCCCAGACGCAGGCCAGCGCCGCCATGTTGAGGAACACCAGGATCAGCGGCAGGGAATCCCCGAGGCAATAGACCAGTACGGTGCCCGCTGCCGAGCCAGAGCACAGCAACAGGCTGAGCCAGCGCAGGTGATCATGGGAGGG
Organism: Pseudomonas sp. MSSRFD41; assembly: GCF_014230245.1. Taxonomy (NCBI): domain Bacteria; kingdom Pseudomonadati; phylum Pseudomonadota; class Gammaproteobacteria; order Pseudomonadales; family Pseudomonadaceae; genus Pseudomonas; species Pseudomonas sp. MSSRFD41. The sequence goes on from NZ_JACKZK010000021.1 coordinate 41,455, forward strand.
CGGCCAGGAGAAAAGTGACTTGAGACTGGCGTACATGACGGATGGAGCCAATGAATGTTCGCTGCGAAGAGCTTGGTCAGGAATGGATGGCCAGGCTTGTTTGAGAAACGGTGCTATTTGAATATCCGCTTGCAATCAACTCTGCCCGTATCTCTGCTACAGGCTCGATAGTGGTTGTCGACATTGGAGTCAATAGGCCATTAAGTCTGTCCATTAATGCGCCGCATAATACCACCGAAGATACTGCTGGTCGCGCCAAAGTGCCTGGGCATATATGTCCCGAAGGTCAGGAAAGCCATGGCCGATCACTTCTGTCCCGGGTTGCCGGGGGGATATTGCGAGCAATGAATTCGGGATAATCCGCTGCTGCGGGTACACGCAAGTCCCCGGGACAATCAATGCCGGGTTGGACGCAAGTTGAAATTGTTTTAGTAGCTTATGTCGTTCTTGGGTATGTGCTGTTCAATAACGACAGGCAATTGGATAGTTAGCCGCCTACTTATTTATCTTGTGCAGCTTGGCCATCGTCGTTCGATGTTCTCTATCCGGCACCTGGTGGTTAGTGCAACTTCAGTGCCGGCAAGATGGGTGCGAGCAGGTGCAGTTCTGCGATACCTGGTCGGCCAGTTCCTCGATCAGCATCAGTTGTTCGCTGTCATCCATGTTGAGCTGGCCATCGCGCGGGTCGATCAGTTCCAGTTGCCAGGCCATCAGCGTCAGGCAGCTCTTGAGTGCCTCGAGGATCTGGTCGTTGAGGTCCAGCGGATGCTGGGGCCGCTTGAGCAGACCATGGATGTGCTGGGAAAACTCCGAGAGTGGGCTGATGGCATGATGTGCCGCGCACTGTGCCAGGCGTTGCAGGGTCACGAGCAGGCAATTGATGGCTTCTTCATCGTTCCTGATCAAGTGCAGGTGGCTCAGGCAGTCTTCCGATTTGGCCAGCAGGGTCTGGGCTTCAAGCAGGAATTCGGGCAGGGGCGTGGTGCACTCATGGCCGTCCTTTAGCATGCTTATCTCCATGACTTCGTTTCCGATGGCGGGATAGGGCGTAGGCTGAACGGTTTCAATTTGGCAGGCGTTTTGGGAGTTTGAATATTAGTCAAGTCTGGCGTTTTTTCAGCAGTCGCAACCGGGCGCGATGAAGGACTTTCATCGTGTGCCGCTGGCAGCCGGATACCGTTCACAGCAAAGCGGCGCCTGGCCGCTGGGGTTCTGTGAGCAGGGGCATTTCGGCTTGAAAGGGGGCCGGGCCACCCTTTTGCGATCAAAAACAAAAGCCTGACTCCATTCATGCAATGAGAATGGCGTCACATTAATGGCTATTGGATATTGCGAATATCAGGCTGGTCCTGATTGTTGATAGGGGAATCCCTTAGGCAGGGGAACCTTCCGTCGAGATAGAGGTCTCGGCGGCGCAGCAGCAGTGCTGCTGAATTGACCGCCGCAGTAAAGCATGATGTTAATGTGACATCAATGGCTTTGTGTGGCAATTTGCACACGGGTCAAGATACGGCGTACCTGGCCGATATCTGTATTTAGTGAATTCATCAGTACAGCCCAGGAGTCATTAATGGCCGGCATTCTCGACACGGTAGATCAACGCACGCAACTGGTGGGTGAGAATCGACTGGAAATCCTCATGTTCCGCCTGGCCGGTCGACAGCTGTTCGCGATCAACGTCTTCAAGGTCCAGGAAGTCCTGCAACTGCCGAAACTGACCCTGATGCCCCAGCGCCATCCATTCGTCTGCGGCGTGGTCAACCTGCGGGGCCAGACCCTGCCGGTGATCGACCTGTCCCAGGCCATCGGCATGCGTCCGCTGGTACCCGGGCCCAACAGCACCATCATCGTCACCGAGTACAACCGCTCGGTGCAGGCGTTCCTGGTGGGCGGTGTGGACCGCATCGTCAACATGAACTGGGAAGCCATCATGCCGCCGCCCTCCAGCGCCGGCCGCCAGCACTACCTGACCGCCATCAGCAAGGTCGATGACCAGTTGGTGGAAGTCATCGACGTCGAGAAGGTGCTGGCCGAGATCGTGCCGTACAACGCCAAGGTTTCCCGCGACAAGCTCGACGACCCGCTGCTGGCCCGTGCCCGTGGTCGCGAGGTGCTGCTGGTGGACGACTCCAACGTGGCCCTGTCGCAGCTGCGCGATACCCTGGGCCAGCTGGGAGTGAAAATGCACATCGCCAGCGACGGCCTCAAGGCCCTGAAGATGCTCAAGGCCTGGGCCGACACCGGGGCCGACATGACCGAGAAGCTGCTGATGGTGTTCACCGACGCCGAGATGCCGGAGATGGACGGCTATCGCCTGACCACCGAGATCCGCAACGACCCACGCCTGCGCGGGCTCTACGTGGTGCTGCACACCTCGCTGTCGGGCAGCTTCAACGAGTCCATGGTCAAGAAGGTCGGCTGCGACAACTTCCTCTCCAAGTTCCAGCCCGACAAGCTGGTGGATGTAGTGCGCCAGCGCCTGCTGCTGGACGAAGTCGACGCCTGAGCCCGGGTGCCAGCGCCATGGATCTTTGTTTCACCGGGGCGCTGGTATAGGGTGGGCGTTTTTCCCCCGTAGGGAGCAAGACATGCGTCTTAGCGCGCTTTATCGATATCCGTTGAAATCCGCCAGGGGCGAAACCCTGCAACAGATCGGCCTGGACAAGCTCGGCCTCGAGGGGGACCGCCGCTGGATGCTGGTGGATGAGGCCAGCGGGCGTTTCCTGACCCAGCGTGCCGTGGGACGCATGAGCCAGCTCTCGGCGCTGTGCAATGCCCAGGGCGGCCTGACTCTCAGCGCCCCAGGCCTGGCCTCGTTGGAAGTGGCACTACCGGATGAGACGGCGGCCTTGCGTGGCGTGACCATCTGGCAAGACACCTTGCGGGTCCCCGATGCCGGCGACGAGGCCGGAGCCTGGGTCAGCGAGTTCATCGGCAAACCCACGCGCCTGGTGCAGGTCCCGCTGGAGCGGGCGCGGACCACCGCCGCCGGTTATGGCAAGGATGATGACCAGGTGGCCTTCGCCGACGGTTTTCCCCTGCTACTGATCGGCCAGGCGTCCCTGGACGACCTGGCGAGCCGGGTTGGCCGGCCTCTGGAGATGCTGCGGTTCCGGCCCAACCTGGTGGTCGAGGGGGGCGAAGCGTTCGCCGAGGACAGCTGGAAGCGGGTGCGTATCGGCGATATAGAGTTCCGCGTGGTCAAGCCCTGCTCGCGCTGCATCCTCACCACCATCGATCCGCAGACGGGCGAGCGCAGTCCTGATCGTGAGCCCCTGGCGACCTTGCAAAAGTACCGGGCCCGGGAGGATGGGGCGATGTTCGGCCAGAACCTGGTCAACGATGGGATTGGTCAGTTGCAGGTGGGCATGCCGGTGACCGTCCTCGAATAGCCTTCGTGGCGAAAAAAATGCCCGTCCCCTGGTGGGGGGACGGGCATTTTTCATGCGTTGGTGAAAGCCGGGCGAGGGATCAGCCGCGGTATTCGCACAGGTAGGCAGTGTCTACTGCGACCTTGAGCTGGAACTTGCTGTTGGCCGGTACGTTGAAGTGGCTGCCGGCAGAGAAGGTCTGCCACTCGTCGCTGCCTGGCAGCTTGACGGTCAGGGCGCCGGAAACCACATGCATGATTTCCCGTTGCGCAGTGCCGAATTCGTATTCGCCCGGGGCCATGACGCCAATGGTGGCAGGACCTTCGGCCGTGCCGAAGGCAATCGACTTGACGGTGCCGTCGAAGTACTCGTTGACTTTAAACATGGGCGATTCCTCAAGAATGGGTCAAAAAGGCCGGCCAGTATGCACAAGCCCCGAAGGGCCGTCACCTGTCGCCATCAAGCAAGCACCAGCGGCAGCAGGCGCGCGGTATTGCGGGCATCTTCCAGGGCTCGATGCTGCTGGCCATTGAACTGCATCCCGGCCAGTTGCAAGGCGGTATTCAGCCCCGGGGGGCGTTCCAGGCGCCGGGCCTTGGCGAAGCGTTGCTTGAGATTCATGTGCGGTACGTCGACGAGCAAGCTGCGCAGCTGCTGGTTGTGCCATTCCTGCTGCAATTGCTTGCGATCGTAGTCGCCCCAGCTGGCCCAGCCTTCCAGGCGCGGTCGATGCTGGGCCAACCAGCGCTCGAACAGGGGCCAGACCTCGCTCAAGGGCGCGGCGCCGTCGATATTGGCCTGGGTGATATGGGTCAGCTCGCGGCAGAACGGCGTCAGCATCGGGCGCCTCACGGGCCGGACGAAACGCTGGAAGTGGTCCTGTTCCCGACCCTCTCGGTTGACCAGGGTAGCGCCGATCTCGATGATTTCCATCTCGCTCACCGGCCAGCCCCCTTCATCGGTCGTGGCTTCCAGATCTATTACCAGCCAGTGGGGCATCACGAATTCCAGCCTTCAACCATCTCGATGACGCTTGAGCGTAGCCAAAGCCTGGGATTCCGCCTAGGGGGAGCGCCGGGCGGAGCCCGATCCGCCCTGACGCCGATGGGCCTGCCGGGTTATTCCACCTCCAGCAGCACCTGGCGGTTCTTCACCTGGTCGCCGAGGCCGACCTGGACCCGGGTGATCGTCCCGTCGATCCCGGCCTTGAGCGGATGCTCCATCTTCATCGCTTCCAGCACCAACAACAGCTGGCCCTTGCTGACGCGCATGCCCTCGCTTACCAGCACGTCGACGATAGCGCCATCCATCGGCGCCTTGAGCGTCCCCGAATGGGCGCCCGATGGGCTCTGGACCGGGGCATGGGTCCGGTCCTGCAGGTGCAGGCTGCCTTGTTGGCTGTGCAGCCAGAGTTCCTGGTTTTCCAGGTGATAGGCGTAGTGCCGGCGGATGCCGCCAACCTCCAGGATGGCCCGGCGTCCGTCGGCGCTGCAGACCTTCAGCTCCACTAACTGCCCTGCCTGCCGGACCTGCACCTGGCCTGCGGTCCCCGGGCTCAGTTGCAAGGACCACTGCCGTTGCTCCTGCCCCAGGCAATAGTGCAGCGCTACACCGGCGTTGTTGCGCCAGGCGGCGAGCGGCCCGGCATGGGCCTTGGCGCCGTGGTGATGAAACAGCGCGGCGGCGATGGCCAGTTCCTCGTGGCCGGGAAGCTGCGGTTGCAGGCTCGGATCCTCGGCAAAGTGTTCGGCGATGAATGCCGTGCTGAACCGGCCGCTGGCGAACACCGGGTGCCCGAGCAGGTTGGCCAGCAGGCGCCGGTTGCTTTCCAGGCCCAGCAACACGCAATCCTCGACGCCGCGCAGCAGCTTGCGCCGGGCTTCCTCGCGGGTGGCACCGTGGGCGATCAGCTTGCCCAGCATCGGGTCATAGAAGGGGCTGATCCACTGGCCTTCCTGTACGCCATGATCGGTGCGGATGCCCGGCGCCGGCTCCCAGCGCAGCACCTGGCCGGTCTGGGGCAGAAAACCCTGGGCCGGGTCCTCGGCATACAGGCGCACTTCGATGGCGTGGCCGGACAAGCGCACCTGTTCCTGCTTCAGCGGTAGTGGCTCGCCGGCAGCCACTTGCAGTTGCAGGGCCACCAGGTCCAGGCCGGTGACCAGTTCGGTGACCGGGTGCTCCACCTGCAGGCGGGTGTTCATTTCCAGGAAGTAGAAGTGCCCCCGGGCATCGAGCAGGAACTCCACGGTGCCGGCGCCAACATAGTCCACGGCCCGTCCGGCCTTGAGCGCCGCTTCGCCCATGGCCTGGCGTAGTTCTTGGGTCATGACCGGGCAGGGCGCCTCCTCGACGACCTTCTGGTGGCGGCGCTGGATCGAACAGTCGCGCTCGCCGAGGTAGATCAACTGTCCGTGATGGTCGCCGAAGACCTGGATCTCCACGTGGCGCGGCTCGACCAGCGCTTGTTCCAGGATCAGCTCGTCGCTGCCGAAGGCGTGCAGCGCCTCGGAGCGCGCGGTCCTGATCTGCTCCAGCAGTTGCCCGGGTTCCTGCACCAGGCGCATGCCGCGCCCACCGCCACCGGCACTGGCCTTGATCATCAACGGATAACCGATGCGCTGGGCTTCGCGCTGCAAGGTGGCATCGTCTTGCTCTTCGCCCTGGTAGCCCTGGATGCAGGGCACGCCGGCCTCGAGCATGGCGATCTTCGAGCGGCGCTTGCTGCCCATCAGCTCGATGGCCGCGGGGCTGGGGCCGATGAAGGTGATGCCGGCGGTCTCGCAAGCCGCGGCGAACTCGGCGTTCTCCGAAAGAAAGCCGTAGCCGGGATGGATGGCATCGGCACCGCTGCGCCGGGCCGCATCGAGGATTGCGGCACTGTCCAGGTAGGACTGCCGGACCGGCGCGGGGCCTATGCGCACGGCTTCGTCCGCCATGCGCACATGGGGCGCCTCGGCGTCGGCGTCGCTGAATACGGCGACGGTGCGATAGCCCAGCTGCTGGGCGGTGCGCTGGATCCGGCAGGCGATTTCGCCACGGTTGGCGATCAGGATCTTGGTGAACGCGGGCATCGTAGGCTTCCTGTGTCTGTGTGGGGCGTCAGCCGGCCCAGGACGGTTGGCGTTTCTGCACGAAGGCCAGGGTGCCCTCGGTGCCTTCCTCGCCGCTGACGGCCTGGGCGAAGTCGTCGGCGGCCTGGTCCAGCAGCGACCCCAGGGGCTGGTCGACGCTGGCCAGCAGCAGGGCCTTGGTCCGTGCATTGGCCCCGGGGGCGCAGCGCAGGACCTGCGCCAGTTGCTGCTCCAGGCGCTCCTGCCGCGCCGTGGCATCGTTCTCGACGAAGTGCACCAGGCCCAGTTGCCGGGCCTGTTCGCCATCGAAGCGGGCGGCGGTCAGCGCCAGGCGCCGGGCCTGGGTCAGGCCGATGCGCCGGACCACGAACGGGGCGATCTGCGCCGGCAGCAGGCCGAGGCTGGTTTCCGGCATGCCGAACTGCGCCGAGTGCTCGGCGATGGCGATATCGCTGACGCAGGCCAGGCCAAAGCCGCCGCCGAGCACCGCGCCCTGCAGTACGCAGACCAGCACCTGGGGGATGTTCTGCGCTTCTTCGAGCAACGCCCCGAAGGCCCGGTTCAATTCACGGTAGGCCGCATTGCCCCGGGCCCGGGCGCCGGCCATGTCCTTGAGGTCGCCACCGGCGCAAAAGTGTCCGCCGGCGCCTTGCAGCACCAGGGCCCGGATGCTGCGGCGCTCGCTCACGGCGGCCAGCACCGCGCGCAATTCCGCCACCATCTCGAGGCTCATGGCGTTGCGATTCTCGGGGCGGTTGAAGGTGATGAACAGCACGCCGTCGCGTGATTCCAGCAACAGGGTCTGGCAACTCGGCAACAGGCTCATTTTTTCTTCCCGGGCAGGATGCCCATGAGTTTGCAGATGATCCCCAGCATGATTTCGTCGGCACCGCCGCCGATGGACACCAGGCGCACATCGCGATAGGCCCGGGCCACCGGGTTGTCCCACATGAAGCCCATCCCGCCCCAGTATTGCAGGCAGCTGTCGCTGACCTCGCGACCCAGGCGCCCGGCCTTGAGCTTGGCCATGGAGGCCAGGCGGGTCACGTCCTGGCCGCGCACGTATTGTTCGGTGGCCTGGTACACCAGGGCCCGCAGGCACTCGATTTCGCTGGACAGTTCGGCCAGGCGGAAATGAATCACCTGGTTGTCGATCAGCGGGTTGCCGAAGGTCTTGCGCTCCTTGCAGTACTCGATGGTGCTGTCGATGCAGTACTCCAGGCCCTTGATCATGTTCGCCGCGCCGAACAGCCGCTCTTCCTGGAATTGCAGCATCTGCATCATGAACCCGGCGCCTTCGTGGCCGATGCGGTTGCGCTGGGGCACCCGCACGTTGTCGAAGAACACCTGGGCGGTTTCCGAGCTGCGCATGCCGAGCTTGTCCAGAGGCGGACTGAGGCTGATGCCGGGGGTGTTCATCGGCACCATGATCAGCGACTTGTTGACGTGGGGCTTGTCGTCCGAGGTATTGGCCAGCAGGCAGATGAAATCGGCGCTGGGGGAGTTGGTGATCCACATCTTGCTGCCATTGATCACGTAGTCATCGCCGTCCTTGCGGGCGTGGGTCTTGAGCCCGGCCACATCGGAGCCGGCCCCGACCTCGGAAACGCCGATGCAGCCCACCTGCTCGCCGCTGATGGCCGGGCGCAGGAATTCCTCGCGCAGCTCGTCGGAGCCGAAGCGCGCCAGGGCCGGGGTGCACATATCGGTCTGCACGCCGATGGACATGGGAATCCCGCCGCAGCGGATGGTGCCGAACTCCTCGGCGGCAACGATCGAGTAGCTGTAGTCCAGGCCCATGCCGCCGAACTTCTCTGGCTTGGAGATGCCCAGCAGGCCCAGCTCGCCGGCCTTGCGGAAAATCTCGTGGATGGGGAAGCGTCCGGCTTCTTCCCATTCATCGACATGGGGGTTGATCTCGCGCTCGACAAAATGGCGCACCGTGCGCCGCAGTTCTTCGTGTTCCTGGGTGAAGATCATTGTTGTTGTCCTTCTCAAGTTGAGTGACGTCACCAGCGGATCTTTTTGTCCCGCTACCTGCGGGCCGTTCTGCGCGATCAGAACCGCGCCACGCCAAAGCTGTTGGGTTGCAGCGGGCGCACCTGGGCCTCATGGCAGATGTCCAGCAGCAGACCCAGCAAGGTGCGCGTGTCACGCGGGTCGATCAGGCCGTCGTCCCACAGGTTGGCGCTGCCGTACAGTGCGGTGGACTGGCTGTCGAGCTTCTGCGCGGTGGCCTGCTCCAGCATGTCGAGCATCTTCGGGTCGGCCTCCTGGCCGTTCTTGGCGTGCTTGGCCTCGGTGACGATGCGCAGCACCTTGCCGGCCTGGGCACCGCCCATCACCGCGGTGCGGCTGTTGGGCCAGGCAAAGATGAAGCGCGGGTCCAGGCCGCGGCCGCACATCGCATAGTTGCCGGCGCCGTAGGAACCGCCGACCACGATGGTCAGTTTCGGCACCCGGGCGTTGGCCACCGCCTGGATCAGCTTCGAGCCGTGCTTGATCACCCCTTGCTGCTCGGATTCGGTGCCGACCATGAAACCGGTGGTGTTGTGGAAGAACAGCAGCGGTGTCTGGCTCTGGTCGCAAAGCTGGATGAACTGCGCGGCCTTGCTCGCGCCCTGGGGTGTGATCGGGCCGTTGTTGCCGATGAAACCGCAGGCCCGGCCCTGGATCTGCAGGTGACCGCAGAGGGTCTGGGCATCGAACTCGCCCTTGAACTCCAGGAACTGCGAGCCGTCCGCCAGGCGCGCGACGATTTCCCGGGCGTCGTAGGGTTTCTTCGGGTCGTCGGGAACCAGCCCCAGCAGTTCCTCTATCGGGTACAGCGGTTCGCTCCAGGTCCTGGGCGGCTGTGCCGGCAGTTGGGCATTCCAGGGCAACAGGCTGACGATCTCGCGGACGATGCGGATGCCGTCGGCATCGTTTTCCGCCAGGTATTCGGCGGTACCGGCAACCTGGGCATGCATTTCGGCGCCGCCGAGCTGTTCGTCGGTGGCCACTTCGCCAGTGGCGGCCTTGAGCAAGGGCGGCCCGGCGAGAAACAGCTTGGCCTTGCCGCGCACCACTACCACGTAGTCCGACAGCCCGGGCTGGTAGGCGCCGCCGGCGGTGGCCGAGCCATGCACCACGGTGATCTGCGGCAGGCCCATGGCCGACATCCGCGCCTGGTTGGCGAAGCTGCGTGCGCCCTCGACGAAGATCTGCGCCGCGTAGTTGAGGTTGGCGCCGCCGCTTTCGGCCAGGGTCACCACCGGCAGCTTGTTCTCCATGGCGATCTGTTGCAGGCGCAGGGATTTGTACAGGCCGCTGGGGGAAATGGTGCCGCCCTTGATCGCGCTGTTGTTGGCCGCCACCAGCACGCGCACCCCGCAGACGTAGCCGATACCGGCGATCAGGCCGCCGCCGGCCTGGCTACCGTCCTTGTCGTCGTGCAGCTTGTAGCCGGCCAGGCCGGCTAGTTCGAGGAACGGTGCGCCCGGGTCCAGCAGTAGGTTGAGGCGTTCCCGGGGTAGCAACTGCCCGCGCTGTTCAAACTTGGCCTTGGCCTCGGCGGCCTTGTCCAACTGGTGTTGCTGGATATCGCGCAGTTGTTGCAGGCCGGCCAGCATGGCCGCTTGGTTCTGGGCGAACTGCGGGCTGTGAGGATCGAGCTGGGAGTGGATCACCGGCATGGCTTATTCCTCGCCCTTGAGCACATCGGGCAGGTAGGCCCGATGAAAACCGTTGTACGAGTGGCTGTTGCGCGCCTTGCCCAGGGGCCAGGCGCGGCTGCCGAGGCTGGCGGCGCCGTCGATGCGCAAGGTGCTGCCGCTGATGAAGGCCGCGCCGGGGCTGAGCAGGAACACGATGGCCGCGCTGACTTCCGATTCGCTGCCGATGCGCTTGAGCGGCACATGCTCGCGCAGGGTGGGAATCACCGCCTTGAAGGCGCCTTCATAGGTGTCCATGCCGCTGGAAGCGATCCAGCCCGGGGCCACGGCGTTGACCCGTACCCCGGCATGCCCCCATTCGTAGGCGGCGGTCTTGGTGAAGTTGTCCATCCCCGAGCGCGCAGCGCCGGAATGGCCCATGCCGGGCATGCCGCCCCACATGTCGGCGAGCATGTTGACGATGCTGCCGCCGTGCTTGCTCATGGACTGGTTGAACACTTCCCGGGCCATGAGGAAACCGCCCACCAGGTTGGTGCGCAGCACGGTCTCGAAGCCCTTCTGGTTGATCGAGGCCAGGGGCGCCGGGTACTGGCCGCCGGCGTTGTTCACCAGGCCGTGGATCGGACCAAAGCGCTCGATCAGCTCACCGACCAGGGCCTTGACCGCCTCCTCGTCGCGAATGTCGCAAGCCCGCCAATCCACCAACCCACCGTCCTCGGCGATCTCGCCGGCGACCTGCTGGAGTTTTTCCGCCTTGCGCCCCACCAGCAGCACCCGGGCGCCCAGGGCCGCCAGCTCATGGGCGGTGCAACGGCCGATGCCACTGCCGCCGCCGGTGACGAGGATGGTCTGGCCGGCAAACAATTGCGCTTTGAAGATCGAGTCGTACACCACGGCAGCTCCTTAATTGACGGCGTCGGCGATGCGCTGGGGCACCGGGATCTGGATTTCCAGCAGTTGCTGGGCGAAGGCCTTGCCCTGGGGGTCGATGCGCAGGCTGGCGACGCCACCGCCGCCCAGGGCGTTTTCCAGGAGGAAGTTGAGGCTATGGGTGCCCGGCAGGTACCAGCGCTGGACCCGGCCATGGACCGGGTCCAGCACATGGCTCATCCAGTCCACCAGGACTTCCGGGGCCAGGGCCTCGGCGATCCACGGCAGGTAGTCCGGGTGGCGGGCCATGACCCCGATGTTGCTGTGGTTGCCCTTGTCGCCGGAGCGGGCCACGGCCAGCTTGACCAGGGGCACGCTGGCATCGGCCTGGCCCCGGGGCCTGGGCAATGGGTGGGGAACGGGCAGGGCGCCTGGGTCCAGCGGCTCGGGCCCCGGCAGGGCGCAGGCATGGCGCTGGCCGGCGAAGTCGATTTCCAGGTGGCAGCGGTCCTTGTCCAGCAGGAAGGAGAACAGGCGGATCACCGGGTACACCGTCGGTCGTCCGCCGACGATGCCGGTCAGTCCCGGGGCCATGCCGGTGGCGGCCTGGGCGATTTCCCGGGAGAACAGCACCAGGGCCGCCTTGTGCGGATGGCGCACGGCCAGCTTGATCACCACTTCGCGGCTGTCCTGGCGCTGGCCGTGGGGGCCATAGGTGGCCTCGCTGCCCAGTAGTTCGATGTTCACTTCGCTGTAGGGGCCCCAGCCGCGCTGGCTGAACATCTCGCTGGTCTTGTCGATGATCGCCTGGCTCACCCGACGCGCCTTGGCCACCGCGTCGATGCCGGCCAGCAGGCAACTGGCGGTGCAGCGGAAACCGTCCGGATAGGTGGCACTGACCTTGTATTGATGGCTGGGGGGCATGCCCCGGGCGCCCTGGACGCTGACTCGGTCGGCCGCTTCCTGACGCAATTGCACCTGGGAAAAATCGCAGGTCACGTCCGGCAGCAGGTAGGCCTGGGGGTTGCCGATCTCATACAGCAGTTGCTCGCCCACCGTCAGCGGGCTGACCAGGCCGCCCGTGCCCGGTGCCTTGCTCACCACGAAACGGCCGTCGGCCTGGACTTCCACCACGGGGAAACCGATGTGCTCGTAGTCCGGCACGTCGCGCCAGTCGGTGAAGTTGCCGCCGGTGCACTGCGCGCCGCACTCGATGATGTGCCCGGCCAGGGCGGCCTGGGCCAGGCGGTCGTAGTCCTGCCAGGACCAGGCGAACTCGTGCACCAGGGCGGCGCTGACCACGGCGCTGTCGACCCCGCGCCCGGTGATGACGATGTCGGCCCCCAGTTCCAGGGCGGCGACTATTCCCGGGGCGCCGAGATAGGCGTTGGTGGAGACGCACAGGGGCGGTAGTGGGGCGCCGGTGAACATTTCCACGATACCGGCGCCGGCCAGCTCCTTGAGCTGTGGTTGCAGGTCGTCGCCCAGCAGCACGGCGACCTTCAGCGGCACCCCGGCCTTGGCGCAGGCGGCGCGCAGGGCGTCGGCGCAGGCTTGGGGATTGACCCCGCCGGCATTGCTGATGACGCGGATGTTCTGGGCGTGGATCGAGTCCAGCAGCGGCGTGAGTACTTCGACGAAGTCCGTGGCGTAGCCCGCCGCCGGATCCTTCATACGGGCCCCGGCCATGATCGACAGGGTGATCTCGGCCAAATAGTCGAACACCAGGTAGTCCAGGCGGGCGCCTTGCACCAGTTGCGCGGCGGCGCTGCTGGTGTCGCCCCAGAAGGCGCTGGCACAGCCGATTCGTATGGTCTTGGTCATGGCGGGGCTCTCGAGAAAAGAACTGCACGGAGGCTACCAAGCAAGCGCTTGGTTTGTAAATGCCCTGGTCTATTCTTCTACCCAAGCGCTTGCTTGGGGGCGGTGGGGAGCTTAAATTGCGCGCGCCATGCCCGGTTTTACCGGGGCCGGCGCCAGAGCTATCGATGAAATGAAGTAGGAGAACACCGGTGGACGAGCAAAAAGCCTTGCAGGTGGTGCGCGAGCTGATCGCCAGCGGGCAGGTGACCGACCCCGAGAGCGCCCGGGGCAAGCTGTTGCGCACGGCTGCGCATCTGTTTCGCAACAAGGGCTACGAACGCACCACCGTGCGCGACCTGGCTGGTGCGGTGGGGATCCAGTCCGGCAGCATCTTCCACCACTTCAAGAGCAAGGACGACATCCTGCGGGCGGTGATGCAGGAGACCATCCACTACAACACCGCGTTGATGCGCGCCGAGCTGGCCGAAGCCGGCAGCGTGCGTGAGCGGGTGCTGGCGCTGATCCGCTGCGAGCTGCAGTCGATCATGGGCGGCAGTGGCGAGGCCATGGCGGTGCTGGTCTACGAATGGCGCTCGCTATCGGCCGAGGGCCAGGCGGCGGTCCTGGCCCTGCGCGATATCTACGAGCAGATCTGGCTGCAAGTGCTGGGCGAGGCCAAGGAAGCCGGTTTCATCAGGGGCGATGTGTTCATCACCCGGCGTTTTCTCACCGGCGCCTTGTCCTGGACCACCACCTGGTTTCGCGCCGAGGGCAGCATGACCCTGGAGCAACTGGCGCAAGAGGCTTTGCTGCTGGTGCTCAAGGATCGCTGATACGTCGATTAATTATCGCTTGCCAGATTGTCGAAGCGTCCGAAAACGCCTAGCTTTACGGCATTCCCATTCTCTTGCCCGAGGGGTGTTGCCTTGATGTCCCTGCCTCTGCGGCCAGCCTTGCGCATGCTTTTGCTGGCTCTGGCAACACTTTGGGTCGCTCCGGCCTCCTCGGCGCAACTGGTGCGGGTCGCGGCGGCCCATTTTCCTCCTTACACCGTGCGCCCTGAAACCGGGGCCGACACTGGCCTGCTGCCGCAACTGGTGGAGGCGCTGAACCAGTCCCAGAGCGATTACCAGTTCGTCCTGGTGCCCACTTCGATTCCCCGGCGCTTTCGCGATTTCGAGCAGGGGCGGGTGGACATGGCGATCTTCGAGAACCCGGCCTGGGGCTGGCAGGACATCGAGCACACCAGTGTCGACATGGGGCTCGAGGATGCGGAGATCTTCGTCGCCCAACGCCAGCCCGGGCGCGGCCAGGCGTACTTCGCCGACCTTACGGGCAAGCGCCTGGCGCTGTTCAGCGGTTATCACTACGCCTTCGCCCAGTTCAATGCCGATACCCGTTACCTGGCCGACGCTTTCAACGCCACGCTGACCTATTCCCATGACAGCAACTTGCTGATGGTCTTGCGCGGCAGGGCGGATATCGCCCTGGTGACGCGTTCCTACCTCAGCGACTTCCTGGCCCGCAACGTCGACAGCACCGAACGCTTGCTGGTCTCCGAGCGCATCGACCAGATCTACCACCACTACAGCCTCATCCGACCCAAGGCGCCCATCAGCGCCGAGGATTTCGCCGGGTTGTTGCAAAGGCTGCGGGACAACGGCCAGATGCTGAAGATCTTCGAGCCTTATCGCATTGCGGTGAAGCCCGTTCCCCACGCTTGAGTCCGTTTCCGGCCCGGTTCACGCCGGGCTAAATTTTTCCTGGCGGCCCACGTCACTTGGTTGAATGCCCATTCGACGGTGACCTTGCCATGGCCCTTGTGAATCAGCTGAACGTTGACCCCCTAGGCACTGGCGCCATGCTGGGCATCGACGAGATTGCCGCACGGCGGATGCTGTTCCAGGCAATGCCTGTGCAAGGGCAGGAGTCCGGGCCCCTGGGTGCACAGGCCATCGAGGCGGCCCGCCAGGACCGCCTGGCGTTCTGGCTGTCGGTCCAGGTGCATGCCTTGTACCTGGACCCACCGGGTTGCGAGCGCCCCCCGGTTCCCAGCCATGAGCCTGCTTGTGCCGGGCATGACCGTTGTCGGTATTGCCAACAGGCATTCGATCTATTGCACAAACGTGCGGCGTTGCTGGTCCTGGGCCGGAGTGGCCTGCTCGAGGGCTGAACTCGAGCGCCTCTGGTGCTGGGCATCATGGCCCGGCACCGGTCGCGGGTCAGCGACGGGCGAAGGTGTCGGGGCGGCTACCCGAGACTTTGCGGCAATGCACCAGGGCATCGCGAATCATGAAGTTCACCAGCGTCGGCGAAACGCCCAGCTCCTTGGCGATGTCTTTCTGTGGGACACCATGCAAGCGATACATCTCGAAGGCATAGCGAGTGCGCGAGGGCAGCTCGGTCAGTGCTTCGGCAATGTTTTCCAGAGTGGAGAAGTTCATGTGGGAAGTTTCAGGTGAGGCGCCATGGACGACGACGTTCAAGCCTTCTTCTTCGGTACCCGAGTACTTCTGCTCCAGCGCCTGCTTGCGATAGTGATCGATGGCCAGGTTGCGCACGATCTGGAACAGATAGCTGAGCTGGGCCTTGAACGAGGAGGTGATTTGCGGTGCCGATTGCAAGCGGAAAAACGCGTCTTGAACCACATCTTCAGCTCGTGACCGGCAGCCGGTGATACGCGCTGCAATCTTGACCAGGATCAGTCTGTTGTCGACAAATGCCTGGAGTAACGGTGAATCGCACCTGCTTGTGGATACTTGTTCCGTCATGGAAATCACCTTGTTGCAAAGAGGGTAGTGGGACTACTGAAACGTCAGACGCGTCCTACACATCGAGCGACAAATTAGGCTGAATGATAATGATTGTCAATTGAGAAAAAGAACTAATGCTCTCCTGATTTACAAATTGCGAACGGGTACTCGCCGACGTTCCCAAGCAGGGTTTGCAGAGCAGGATGCGGACTAATTATTTCAAGACGTCATCCGTTCCCATTGGAGAATGATTCCGGGTAACAGACCCGGCCACGGCGCCTTCCTGCGATCCATGGCCCACTTGTAACTGTCTGATTCATCGATAGTTATCAGGGCATGCCAGGACAGGGGCCGCTCTCCATTGCAAGCACAATCCTGGCAGGAAAACCCATGACGGACGCGTTCGAACTCCCCAGCACCCTGGCCCAAGCCCTTCAACGCCGGGCAGTCCTGGCACCTGACCAAATGGCGTTGCGTTTCCTCGCCGAAGACCAGGAGCAGAACGTGGTCCTCAGTTACCGGGACCTGGACCGGCGGGCGCGCACCATCGCCGCGGCCTTGCAAGCCAATGCCGAGTTCGGCGACCGGGCGGTGCTGCTGTTCCCCAGTGGCCCGGACTACGTCGCGGCGTTCTTCGGCTGTCTGTACGCCGGGGTGATCGCGGTACCGGCCTATCCGCCAGAGTCGGCCCGGCGCCATCACCAGGAACGGTTGATCTCGATCATGGCCGACGCCGAGCCACGGCTGCTGCTGACCAGCGCCGGACTGCGTGAGGCCCTGTTGCAGATGGACGAGCTCAAGGCCGAGGGGGCGCCGCAACTGTTGTGCGTCGATACCCTGGACAGCGCCCTGGCCGAGGGCTGGCAGAGCGTCGAGTTGGCGGACGATGACATCGCCTTCTTGCAATACACCTCCGGTTCCACGGCCTTGCCCAAGGGCGTGCAAGTCAGCCATGGCAACCTGGTGGCCAACGAGATGCTGATCCGCCGCGGCTTCGGCATCGACCTCAATCCGGACGACGTGATCGTCAGCTGGTTGCCGCTGTATCACGACATGGGCCTGATCGGCGGCCTGCTGCAACCGATCTTCAGTGGCGTACCCTGCGTGCTCATGTCACCGGCCTACTTCCTGGCCCGGCCCCTGCGTTGGCTGGAAGCCATCAGCGAATACGGCGGCACCATCAGTGGCGGCCCGGACTTTGCCTACCGCCTGTGCAGCGAGAGGGTCAGTGAGTCGGCCCTGCAGCGCCTCGACCTGAGCGGCTGGCGCGTGGCCTATTCCGGCTCGGAGCCGATCCGCCTGGACACCCTGGAGCGCTTTGCCGAGAAGTTCGGCGCTTGCGGTTTCAGTGCCGATAACTTCCTGGCGTCCTATGGCCTGGCCGAAGCCACTCTGTTCGTCGCCGGTGGCGTGCGTGGCCAGGGCATCCCGGCCTTGCACCTGGATGAGCAGGCCCTGGCGCAGAACCGTGCCGAACCGGGGCAGGGCAGCGCGATGATGAGCTGCGGCTTCAGCCAGCCGGGGCACGCGGTGCTGTTGATGGACCCGCAGCAGCTTCGCGAGCTGCCCGATAACCGCATCGGTGAAGTCTGGGCCGCCGGGCCGAGCATCGCCCATGGTTACTGGCGCAACCCCGAAGCGAGCGCCAAGGCGTTCGTCCAGCACGCCGGCCGCACCTGGTTGCGCACTGGCGACCTGGGCTTCATGCGCGAGGGCCAGCTGTACATCACCGGGCGCCTGAAGGACCTGCTGATCGTGCGCGGGCACAATCTATATCCCCAGGACATCGAGAAGACCATCGAGCGCGAAGTAGAAGTGGTGCGCAAGGGGCGGGTGGCGGCGTTCGCGGTCACCGACCAGGGCCAGGAAGGCATTGGCATCGCCGCGGAAATCAGCCGCAGCGTGCAGAAGATCCTGCCGCCCGAGGCGCTGATCAAGACCATTCGCCAGGCAGTCGCCGAAGCCTGCCAGGAAGCGCCCAGCATGGTGGTGCTGCTCAATCCCGGAGCCTTGCCCAAGACCTCCAGCGGCAAGCTGCAACGCTCGGCCTGCCGTACTCGCCTGGCCGATGGCAGCCTGGACTACTACGCGCTGTTCCCGGATGCCTCGACTCCGAGCCAGGACGCAACCGGCGAAGTGCCGGGCAATGAGTTACAGGCCCTGATCGGGCGCATCTGGCAGGAGCAGTTGCAATGCGCAGCGGTGGCCGCCGACGATCACTTCTTCCTGCTGGGTGGCAACTCCATCGCCGCCACCCAGGTCATGGCCCGCCTGAGCCAGGAGCTGGGCCTGGAACTGGGGCTGCGCCTGTTGTTCGAGGCCCCGACCCTGGCGGCGTTCAGCGCCGAGGTCGCGCGCTTGCAGCAGGACGGTGGCAGGGCCCGGGGTGCGATCAGCGCCCTGTCGCGCCAGCAGCCGTTGCCGCAATCCCTGGCCCAGAACCGCCTGTGGATCACCTGGCAGCTGGACCCCTGCAGCAGCGCCTACAACATTCCCGGTGGCCTGCGCTTGCGTGGCGAACTGGACGAAGACGCCCTGCGTGCCAGCTTCCAGCAACTGCTGCAGCGTCACGAAGCCCTGCGCACGCGTTTCTTCGAGCGAGATGGCCAAGCCCTGCAACAGGTGGATGAGCCCTGCGAGTTCAACCTGCAACTGATCGACATCAGCGACCTGCCGCCGGCCGAACGCGAAGCCCGGGCCCGGCAGATCCGCGAGGATGAGGCCCACACCCAGTTCGACCTGGAGAAGGGGCCCCTGTACTGGGCGACCCTGGTGCGCCTGGATGATGAAGAACATCAACTGTTGCTGACCTTGCACCACATCATTGCCGACGGCTGGTCGCTGAACCTGCTGATCGACGAGTTCTCGCGCCTGTATGCGGCCTTCGCCCAGGGCCAGGCCCTGGAGCTGGCGCCGCTGGCCCTGCAGTACGCCGACTACGGCAGTTGGCAGCGCCACTGGCTGGCCCAGGGCGAAGGCCAGCGCCAGCTGGATTACTGGAAGCAGCAGCTGGCCGATGAAGCCCCTGCCCTGGGCCTGGCCACCGATCATCCGCGCTCGGCCCAGGTCCGACACAGCGCCGCGCGCCACGGCCAGCGCTTGAGCGCGAGCCTCAGCGAGGCCGTGCGCCAGGCGGCCCAGGCCCAGCAGGTGACGCCATTCATGTTACTGCTGGCAGCCTTCCAGACCCTGCTGTACCGCTACACCGGCCAGGGCGATATCCGCGTCGGGGTGCCCAATGCCAACCGCCCGCGCCTGGAAACCCAGGGCCTGCTGGGCTTCTTCATCAACACCCAGGTGTTGCGCGGCCAGTTGCATGGGCGCCAGTCCTTCGCCGAGCTGCTGCAACAGGTTCGCCAGGCAACCCTGGGGGCCCAGGCCAATCAGGACCTGCCGTTCGAACAGCTGCTGGAAGCCTTCCCCGAGGCCCGCGAGCAAGGCCTGTTCCAGGTCATGTTCAACCACCAGCAACGCGACCTCAGTGCCCTGCGGCGCCTGCCCGGGTTGCTGGCCGAAGAGCTGCCGTGGCACAGCCGCGAAGCCAAGTTCGACCTGCAACTGCACACCGAGGAAGATCGCAACGGACGCCTGAGCCTGGCCTTCGACTATGCCGACGAGCTGTTCGAGGCGGCCACCATCGAGCGCCTGGCCGGACACTTCATCAGCCTGCTGGAATATGCCTGCCAGCAACCTGACGCGGCCCTGGGCGACCTGCCGCTCTTGAGCCAGGCAGAGGCCGAGCAGCTGCAACAGTGGAGCGTGGCCCCCTGTAAGCCGGCCGAGTGCTGGCTGCCGGAACGCCTGCATGAACAATGGCAGTTGACCCCGGAACGCACCGCGCTGGTGTGGGAGGGTGGCCAGTTGAGTTTTGCCGAGCTGCACACCCAGGCCAACCGCCTGGCCCACTACCTGCGGGACAAGGGGGTCGGCCCCGACGTGTGCGTGGCCATCGCCGCCGAGCGTTCGCCGCAACTGCTGATTGGCCTGCTGGCCATCGTCAAGGCCGGCGGTGCCTATGTACCCCTGGACCCGGACTACCCGGCCGAGCGCCTGGCCTACATGCTCGGTGACAGCGGCGTCGAGCTGCTGCTGACCCAGACCCACCTGCTCGAGCGCATGCCAACCACCACGGGCGTCAGCGCCATCGCCATGGACAGCCTCAAGCTCGACAACTGGCCGAGCCAGGCCCCGGGCCTGCACCTGCATGGCGACAACCTGGCCTATGTGATCTACACCTCCGGTTCCACCGGCCAACCCAAGGGCGTCGGCAATACCCACGCCGCGCTGATGGAGCGCCTGCAATGGATGCAGGACCGCTACCAGTTGCAGGCTGACGATGTGCTGATGCAAAAAGCCCCGATCAGCTTCGACGTATCGGTATGGGAATGCTTCTGGCCGCTGATCACCGGCTGCCGCTTGTTCATTGCCGCTCCCGGCGAGCATCGCGACCCGCACCGTATCGCTCAGTTGGTGCAGGAGCACGGCGTGACCACGCTGCACTTTGTCCCGCCGCTGTTGCAGCTGTTCGTCGACGAGCCGCTCAGCGCCGGCTGCCATAGCCTGCGTCGGGTGTTCTCCGGTGGCGAAGCCTTGCCCGCCGAGTTGCGCAACCGCTTGCTGGAACAACTGCCGGGCGTGCAACTGCACAACCGCTATGGCCCGACCGAAACCGCGATCAACGTCACCCACTGGCACTGCGCGGTGGCTGATGGCGAGCGTTCGCCCATCGGTCGTCCCTTGGGGAATGTGATCTGCCGTGTGCTGGACGCCGAACTCAACGTGCTGCCGGCTGGAGTGCCCGGTGAGCTGTGCATCAGCGGCCAGGGCCTGGCCCGGGGTTACCTGGGGCGTGCGGCGCTGACTGCCGAACGCTTTGTGGTGGACCCGTTGAGCGAGGAGGGCGCGCGCCTGTACCGCACCGGTGACCGGGTGCGCTGGTGCGCCGATGGCGTACTGGAATACCTCGGTCGCCTCGACCAGCAGGTCAAGCTGCGGGGCTTCCGGGTCGAACCCCAGGAGATCGAAGCGCGCCTGCTCGCCCAGGACGGCGTGGCCCAGGCCGCGGTGCTGGTGCGTAAGACCCAGGCCGGAGCGCAGTTGATCGGCTACTACACGGCCCATGCCGACGATGAAGATGAACAACAGCAGAGCGCGCGCCTGAAAACCGCCCTGGCCGCCGAGCTGCCCGAATACATGGTGCCGGCGCAACTGGTGCGCCTTAAGTCCATGCCCCTGAGCCCCAGTGGCAAGCTGGATCGCCGGGCACTGCCCGAGCCGCAATGGCAGGTGCGCGAGCATGTCGAGCCCGGCACCGAGCTGGAGCAGCAGATCGCGGCGATCTGGCGCGAGGTGCTGGGCCAGCCACGCATCGGCCTGACGGACGATTTCTTCGCCCTGGGCGGCCATTCCTTGCTGGCCACCCAGATCATTTCCCGCACTCGCCAGGCCTGTGATGTGGAGCTGCCCCTGCGCGTGCTGTTCGAAGCCAGCGAGCTGGGGGCCTTTGCCGAACAAGTGCGACTGATCCAGGAGAGCGGGGCGCACAATCAGCAGCCGCCGATCGCCCAGGTCGATCGCAGCCAACCGGTGCCGCTGTCCTATTCCCAGCAGCGCATGTGGTTCCTCTGGCAGATGGAGCCGGACAGCCCGGCCTATAACGTCGGCGGCATGGCACGGCTGAGCGGTGTGCTGGATGTCGGGCGTTTCGAGGCGGCCTTGCAAGCGCTGATCCTGCGCCACGAAACCCTGCGCACCACCTTCCCCAGCGTCGACGGCGTGGCCCGCCAGCAGGTGCATGCCGATACCGGCCTGCGCATGGCCTGGAAGGACTTCTCGGCCCTGGCCCCCGAGGCGCGGCAACAGCGCCTGCAGCAACTGGCGGACAGCGAGGCGCACCAGCCCTTCGACCTGGAAACCGGCCCTTTGCTGCGGGCTTGCCTGGTCAAGGCCGGCGATCAGGAACACTACTTCGTCCTGACCCTGCACCACATCGTGACCGAAGGCTGGGCCATGGACATCTTCGCCCGTGAGCTGGGGGCGCTGTACGAAGCCTTCCTCGACGACCGCGATTCGCCCCTGGAACCGCTGCCGGTGCAGTACCTGGACTACAGCGTGTGGCAACGGCAGTGGCTGGAGTCTGGCGAGCGCCAGCGCCAGCTGGACTACTGGACAAAGCAACTGGGCAGCGAGCATCCATTGCTGGAGCTGCCCAGCGACCGGCCACGGCCGGCGGTGCAGAGCCACCAGGGCGAGCTCTATCGCTTCGATCTTGACGACGCACTGGCGGCCCGGGTCCGGGCCTTCAATGCGGAGCACGGCCTGACCCTGTTCATGACCATGACCGCCGCCCTGTCGGTGCTGCTGTATCGCTACAGCGGCCAGACCGACCTGCGCATCGGCGCGCCAGTGGCCAACCGCATCCGCCCGGAAAGCGAAGGCCTGATCGGGGCCTTCCTCAATACCCAGGTGCTGCGCTGCCAGCTGGATGGACAGATGAGCGTCGGCCAGTTGCTGGAGCAGGTACGCCAGACGGTGATCGATGGCCAGTCCCACCAGGACCTGCCGTTCGACCATCTGGTGGAAGCCCTGCAACCACCGCGCAGCGCCGCCTACAACCCGCTGTTCCAGGTGATGTGCAACGTCCAGCGCTGGGAGTTCCAGCAGAGCCGGCAACTGGCGGGCATGACCGTGGAGTACCTGGTCAACGATGCCCGGGCCACCAAGTTCGACCTCAACCTGGAAGTCACCGACCTGGATCAGCGCCTGGGCTGCTGCCTGACCTACAGCACCGACCTGTTCGACGAGCCGCGCATCGCGCGCATGGCTGCCCACTGGTGCAACCTGCTGGAGGCGTTGCTGGGCGACCCGACGCAGCGTCTGTGCGAACTGCCATTGCTGCAGTCGGACGAGCAGCGCCAACTGCTCGATAGCCTGGGTAGCGAAGCCGGCGAGCAGCGCCTGGACCTATGCATCCAGCAGTTGTTCAGCCAGCAGGTCCGGGCTCGCCAGGAGGCCCCGGCGCTGACCTTCGCCGGCCAGACCCTGAGCTACAGCGAGCTGGACAGCCGCGCCAATCGCCTGGCCTGGATGCTCCGCGAGCGCGGAGTGGGCCCGCAGGTGCGGGTCGGCCTGGCGCTGGAGCGCTCGCTGGAAATGGTGATCGGCCTGCTGGCGATCCTCAAGGCCGGCGGCGCCTATGTGCCGCTGGACCCGGAATACCCCCTGGATCGCCTGCACTACATGATCGAGGACAGCGGCATCGGCCTGCTGCTCAGCGATGCGCGGATGTTCCAGGCCCTCGGCGAACTGCCGGCAGGCGTGGCGTGCTGGTGCCTGGAGGAGGACGGCGCGCTGCTGGCCGACTACCCGGCCAGCGAGCCGCCGTTGGTCAGCCTGCCGCAGCACCAGGCCTACCTGATCTACACCTCCGGTTCCACCGGCCTGCCCAAGGGCGTGGTGGTGTCCCATGGGGAAATCGCCATGCACTGCCAGGCGGTGATCCGTCGATTCGGCATGCGTGCCGACGATTGCGAACTGCACTTCTATTCCATCAACTTCGACGCCGCTACCGAGCGCTTGCTGGTGCCGCTGCTCAGCGGTGCCCAGGTGGTGCTGCGGGCCCAGGGCCAGTGGGACGCCGAGGAAATCTGCCAGCTGATCCGCCAGCATCGGGTCAGCATCCTGGGCTTCACCCCCAGCTATGGCAGCCAGTTGGCCCAGCACCTGGCGACCCAGCAGCAAACCCTGGCGGTACGCATGTGCATCACCGGTGGCGAAGCCCTGACCGGCGAGCACCTGCAACGCATTCGCGCGGCCTTCCAGCCGAGCCTGTTCTTCAACGCCTACGGCCCGACCGAAACCGTGGTCATGCCCCTGGCCAGCCTGGCGCCGGAACAATTGGCCGAAGGCGTGGCCAGCGTGCCCATCGGCCGCATCGTCGGCGCGCGGGTGGCCTATATCCTCGATGCCGACCTGGCTCTGGTGCCCCAAGGCGCGACCGGTGAGTTGTATGTCGGCGGCGCGGGCCTGGCCCAGGGCTACCATCGTCGCCCTGGCCTCAGCGCCGAACGTTTCGTCGCCGACCCGTTCAGCGGCGCCGGCGGCCGCTTGTATCGCACCGGCGACCTGGTGCGCCAGTGCGCCGACGGCCAGGTGGAATACATCGGCCGGGTCGACCATCAGGTGAAGATCCGCGGCTTCCGTATCGAGCTGGGGGAAATCGAATCCCGCTTGCTGGATCATCCTGCAGTCCGCGAAGCGGTGGTGCTGGCGCTGGATGCGCCATCGGGCAAGCAACTGGCGGGTTACCTGGTGACCGAGGTCGCCGGACAGGACGAGGCGGCGCAAGCCGAGTTGCGCGAAGCCCTCAAGCAGCAGTTGAAGACCCAGTTGCCGGACTACATGGTGCCGACTCACCTGATCCTGCTGTCCAGCCTGCCGCTGACCGCCAACGGCAAGCTCGATCGCCGGGCCTTGCCGGTGCCGGACCCGGAGCTCAATCGCCAGCAGTACGTGGCTCCGAGCAACGAGTTGGAGCAGAGCCTGGCGCGGATCTGGTGCGATGTACTGAACGTGCAGCAGGTGGGCCTCAACGACAACTTCTTCGAACTGGGCGGCGATTCGATCCTGTCGATCCAGGTGGTCAGCCGCGCGCGCCAGCTGGGCATCCATTTCACCCCGCGTGACCTGTTCCAGCACCAGACCGTGCAGACCCTGGCGCGGGTGGCCAGCCGCCGCCAGCGCATCAGCGCCGAGCAAGGACTGCTCAGCGGCGAGACGCCGCTGACCCCGATCCAGCATTGGTTCTTCGATAGCCGCATCCCGCAGCCGCAGCACTGGAACCAGGCGCTGCTGCTGGAGCCGGTGGCGCCCCTGGATGCCCAGCGCCTGGAGCAGGCGCTGCTGGCGGTGGTGGAACAACACGACGCCTTGCGCCTGCGCTTCAACCAGAGCAACGAACAATGGCGCGCCGAGTACTTGCCGCTGTCCGATGCGCCGTTGCTGTGGCAGGTACGGGTGCCGTCCATGGCCACTTGCGAAACCTTGTTCGCCGATGCCCAGCGCAGCCTCGACCTGGAGCATGGGCCGCTGCTGCGCGCGGTGCTGGTGGACGGTCCGGAGGGTGAGCAGCGGCTGCTGCTGGCCATCCACCACCTGGTGGTGGACGGCGTGTCCTGGCGGGTACTGCTGGAGGATCTGCAGAACGTCTATCGCCAGCTGGAGGCGGGCCAGGCCGTGCAGTTGCCGGCCAAGACCAGCGCCCTGCGCGACTGGTCGAGCCGCTTGCAGGCCTACGCCGGCAGTGAGTCGCTGCGCGAGGAACTGGCCTGGTGGCAACAGCAATTGGCCGGCCCGGCGGCGCAATTGCCAGGGTTGCAGCCGGACGGTGGCCAGCAACACCAGCATGCCCGCAGCCACAGCGTGACCCTGGATGCCGAGAGCACCCGTCAACTGCTGCAACAGGCCCCGGCGGCCTATCGCACCCAGGTCAACGACCTGCTGCTCACCGCCCTGGCCCGGGTGCTGTGCCGCTGGAGCGGGCAGCCTTCGGCACTGGTGCAACTGGAAGGGCACGGTCGCGAGGCGTTGTTCGACGAGATCGACCTGACCCGCACCGTGGGCTGGTTCACCAGCGCCTATCCGCTGCGCCTGACGCCGTTGCAGGTGGAAGAAGCCGCCGGGCAGGGCGCCTCGATCAAGGCGATCAAGGAGCAATTGCGCGGCGTGCCGCACAAGGGCCTGGGCTATGGCGTGCTGCGCTACCTGGCCGATGACGCTTGCCGTAGTGCCCTGGCGGCGCTGCCGCTGGCGCCGGTGACCTTCAACTACCTGGGGCAGTTCGACCAGAGCTTCGGTCGCGATGCGCTGCTGCGGCCGCTGGACGAGTCAGTCGGCCCGGCCCATGCCCTGGAGGCACCGCTGCCCAACGAGCTGAGCATCGACAGCCAGGTCTACGGCGGTGAACTGGTGCTGCGCTGGACCTACAGCGTCGAGCGCTTCGAGCCCGAGCTGATCGCCGAGCTGGCGGCGGCCTACCTGGGTGAGCTGCAAAGCCTGATCGCCCATTGCCTGAAGGACGATGCCGGTGGCTTGACGCCGTCGGACTTCCCCCTGGCGCGCCTGACCCAGGCCCAGCTCGATGCCCTGCCAGTACCGGCGGCGCAGATCGAGGATGTCTATCCGCTGACGCCGATGCAGGAAGGCATGTTGCTGCACACCCTGCTGGAACCGGGTACCGGCCTCTACTACATGCAGGACCGCTACCGCATCAACAGCGAACTGGACCCCGAGCGCTTTGCCCAGGCCTGGCAGGCCGTGGTGGCCCGGCATGAAGCCCTGCGCGCCTCGTTCTGCTGGAACGTGGGCGAGGACATGCTGCAGGTTATCCACAAGCCGGGCAGCACGCCCATCGAGTACCTGGACTGGAGCGATGTGCCGGAGGCCGAGCAGGAAGCCAGGCTGCAAGCCCTGCACAAGGCCGAGCGCGAGGCCGGTTTCGATCTGCTCAACCAGGCGCCGTTCCACCTGCGGCTGATCCGTGTCGGCGCCGCGCGCTACTGGTTCATGATGAGCAACCACCACATCCTCATCGATGCCTGGTGCCGTTCGTTGCTGATGAACGACTTCTTCGAGATCTACACCGCCCTGGGCGAAGGCCGCGAGGCGCAGTTGGCAGTACCGCCGCGCTACCGCGACTACATCGGCTGGCTGCAACACCAGAGCCTGGCCGAGGCGCGCCAGTGGTGGCGGCAGAATCTCGCGGGCTTCGAACGCACCACGCCGATCCCCAGCGACCGGCCGTTCCTGCGCGAGCATGCCGGCGACAGCGGCGGCATGATCGTCGGCGACTGCTACACCCGGCTCGATCCACGGGACGGTGCGCAATTGCGCGAGCTGGCGCAGCAGCACCAGTTGACCGTCAACACCTTCGCCCAGGCGGCCTGGGCCCTGGTGCTGCGGCGCATGAGCGGCGACCGCGACGTGCTGTTCGGGGTCACCGTGGCCGGGCGGCCGGTGGACATGCCGCAGATGCAGCGCACCGTCGGCCTGTTCATCAACAGCATCGCCCTGCGGGTCAAGTTGCCCGAGGATGGCCAGCGCTGCAGCGTGCGCCAATGGCTGGGCCAGTTGCTGGACAGCAACATGCAGCTGCGCGAGTACGAGTACCTGCCGCTGGTGGCGATCCAGGAAACCAGCGAGCTGCCCAAGGGCCAGCCGCTGTTCGACAGCCTGTTCGTGTTCGAGAACGCCCCGGTGGAGGTCTCGGTACTGGACCGGGCCCAGAGCCTGAACGCCAGTTCGGACTCCGGCCGCACCCACACCAACTTCCCGATCACGGCCGTCTGCTACCCGGGGGACGACCTGGGGCTGCACCTGTCCTATGACCAGCGCTACTTCGAGCAGGCGACCATCGAGCGCATGCTGGGCGAGTTCAAGCGCCTGCTGCTGGCGCTGATGCAGGGCTTTAATGGCGACATGGCCGAGCTGCCGTTGCTGGGCGAGGAGGAGCGTGATTTCCTGCTGGACGGTTGCAACCAGAGCCAGCACCAGTACCCGCTGGAGCGCAGCTACGTGGAGTTGTTCGAGGCCCAGGTGGCGGCGCATCCGCAGCGTATCGCCGCCAGTTGCCTGGAGCAGAGCCATAGCTACGCCGAATTGAACCTGCGCAGCAACCGCCTGGGCCATGCCCTGGTGACCCAGGGCGTGGGCTTCGACCAGCCGGTGGCCCTGCTGGCCGAGCGTGGCCTGGAGCTGTTGGGCATGATCATCGGCAGCTTCAAGGCCGGGGCCGGCTACCTGCCCCTGGACCCGGGCCTGCCGGGCCAGCGCCTGGGCCGCATCATCGAACTCAGTCGTACGCCGATCCTGGTCTGTACCCGGGCTTGCCGTGAACAGGCCCAGGCCCTGCTGGACGAGTTCGGCTGCGCCGCTCGTCCGCGCTTGCTGGTCTGGGAAGACGTCCAGGCCGGGGCTGGGCGCGAGGACAATCCCGGACGCTACAGCCGTGCGGACAACCTCGCCTACGTGATCTACACCTCCGGTTCCACCGGCCTGCCCAAGGGCGTGATGGTGGAGCAACGCGGCATGCTCAACAACCAGTTGAGCAAGGTGCCGTACCTGCAACTGAGCGAGGCCGATGTGATCGCCCAGACCGCCTCCCAGAGCTTCGATATCTCGGTCTGGCAGTTCCTGGCCGCGCCGCTGTTCGGCGCTCGGGTCGACATCGTGCCCAATACCATCGCCCATGATCCCCAGGGGCTCCTGGCCCACGTCCAGGAGCAGGGCATCACCGTGCTGGAGAGTGTGCCGTCGCTGATCCAGGGCATGCTGGCCCAGGACGCCATCGCCCTGGACGGCCTGCGCTGGATGCTGCCCACCGGCGAGGCCATGCCACCGGAGCTGGCGCACCAGTGGCTGCTGCGTTATCCACGGATCGGCCTGGTCAACGCCTACGGTCCGGCGGAGTGCTCCGATGACGTGGCCTTCTTCCGCGTGGACCTGGCCTCGACCCGGGGCAGCTACCTGCCCATCGGCACGCCCACTGACAACAACCTGTTGTACCTGATGGACGAAGCCTTGGAGCTGGTGCCCCTGGGCGCGGTGGGCGAGCTGTGCGTGGCCGGTACCGGTGTCGGCCGTGGCTACGTCAGCGACCCGTTGCGTACCGCGCTTGCCTTCGTGCCCCATCCGTTCGGTGCGGCGGGCGAACGCCTGTACCGCACCGGCGACCTGGCACGCCGGCGCAGCGACGGCGTGCTGGAATACGTCGGCCGCATCGACCATCAGGTGAAGATCCGTGGCTACCGCATCGAACTGGGCGAGATCGAAGCGCGCCTGCACGAACAGCCGGAGCTGCGCGATGCCGCGGTCGGGGTGCAGGAGGGCGTCAATGGCAAGCATCTGGTGGGCTACCTGGTGGCCAGTGACTCAAGCCTGAGCCCGAGCGAATGCCTGGAGCGGATCAAGCCGCGCCTGCGCGCCGAACTGCCGGAGTACATGGTGCCGCTGCACTGGCTGTGGTTGGAGCGCTTGCCGCTCAACGCCAACGGCAAGCTCGATCGCAAGGCCTTGCCGGCCCTGGAAATCGGCCAGTTGCAGAGCCAGGACTATCAAGCCCCGGGCAGCGAACTGGAACAGACCCTGGCCGATATCTGGGCCGAGGTGCTCAAGGTCGAACGGGTGGGCGTGCGCGACAACTTCTTCGAGTTGGGCGGGCATTCCCTGCTGGCCACGCAGATCGCCTCGCGGGTGCAGAAAACCCTGCAACGCAACGTGCCGCTGCGGGCGATGTTCGAATGCAGCACGGTGCAGGAGCTGGCCGCGTACATCGACGGACTGGGGGCCAATGAAATCAGCGAGGAGAAGGTCGATCGCCTGAGCGACCTGATGGCTGAGCTGGAGGGCTTGTGACCCAAGGGTGACGGGGCCTTGTTCGCTGGCCAATCAGGTTCTGTTGGTCTATAGCCCCTCAAGCCCTCTGTTATGATCGCGCCCGGCCCAGGTCCCGCACCTGTGCCGGGCGTTTTCATTCAAGGACCGGAACCATGGCAGAGCAGCTTTACTGGCACGATATCGAAGACACCCTGGGCCACTGGAGCGGCCTGGGCGTCGAGATCGAACCCGGCGCCACGGACAAGCCGCCGCTGTACCTGCGCACCGGCGAGAATGCCCGCTTCAAGCTGATGCACCACGACACACCGTTGTTCTGGGCCACCATTGCCTGGGACCATGGCGGTGTCTGGCTGGTGCGCAAGCCGCTGGCCGAGGGCGCTGAATGCCGGTTGCTCGCCCCCATCGACTCACCCACCGTCGAACAGCACGCAGCGTTGGCGCCCGAGCGGCGGATCAAGGCCTGGAGCCGCTATTTCGTCAGCCGTCTGGGCGCCAGTGCCCGGCACTTCCTCACCCCCGGCTACTGGCTGGCCCAGGGCCTGGTAGCGGAACCGTCCAGTACCGGCAACGGCCTGGACAAATGGCGCTTCACCTCGAGGGTCGACCCGTTGACCCACGTGCCCAGCTGGTTCCTGTATGGCGAGGACTTTCTCGACAACCTGCAACCCCAGACCCTGGAGTGGATCGACTGGTGGCACGGCGGCGGCAAGCTCATCGGCCTGCATCGCGTCGATCCACAGGCGGGGCGGCTCAAGTGGTGGCGCAAGAAGGCCCGGGAGGGCAGCCTGCCGCCGGTGCTGCTGTGGTACGTCGGCGGACTGGCGTCCTACCTGGTGATCGATGGGCACTACCGTTTGCAGGCCGCCATCGCGGAAAATCTCGCGCCGTCCTTCATCGTCCTCAGCGCTACCCGCACGCGCGATTTCACGCCGAGCCTCGAGCATCGGCAACGGGTCATGGATTCGTTGCGCAAGCGTGGCGACGCGGTGCCGCGCAACCAGGCATTGAGTACCGAGCACCTCAACCGGGTGCTGATCCAGGCTTTCGACGATCGGCCGCACTACGTCAGCGCGACCCAAGCCTGGACCGGCAATGAACCCCAGGAACAGTGGTGCGATGAGGTGCGCCAGTGCCTGATCGAGCAGGGGCTTGAAAGCGAGGTGGACGCAGTGATTGCCCGGCGTGGCTGACGGGGCCTCTGTTATAGTCGCGCCCGCGCGCCACAGGGCAGGGGATTAGGGACGATGGTGGAACAGGCTTTCTGGCGGGATATCGAGGATCTGGCTGGCAACTGGAGCGGCCTCGGGCTGGATGTCAGGCATCCGGCCAACGGCAAGCCAAACCTGTGCCTGCTCAGTGGCGATAACCGGCGCATGCAGTTGGTCGTCGGAGACCAGACGCTACTCTGGGCCACCATGTCGCGCTGTCTCTACGGGGTGTGGCTGGTACGCAACCAGTTGCTTGGGCAACTGCCGCAAGCACTGGTCGAGCCCATCGATTCGCTCCAGGTGGAACAACACTCGCGTCTCGCCCCGTCCCTGCAGCTCAAGGCCTGGAGTCGGTTTTTCGTCCAGCAGTTGCTGCGACATCAAGCGGATTTTCTCTACCCCGGCTATTGGTTGGTGCGGGCCCTGCAGCCTGCTGCCCACCCCTGTGGGCGATCACTGCCCAGCGGTATCGACCAGTGGTACTTCAAAGGCGGCGAAGATGCCCTGAGCCATATGCCGCAGTGGACCATCGACGGCCGCAACATTCTCGACAACCAACGGCCTGGCCCGGCGCGTTGGGTCGATCTTTGGGAAGGGGGTGGCGCGGTGGTTGGCCTGCATGGCGTCGATCCGCTGGCCGGGCGCCTGAAGTGGTGGCGCAAGAAAGCCCGTGAAGGCAGCTTGCCGCCGATCCTGTTGTGGTATGTCAGCGGGCTGAACAGCTACCTGGTTCTTGACGGGCATGACCGTTTGCAGGCCGCCATCGATGAGAACCTGCCGCCGCGGTTCCTGGTGCTCAGCTCGCCACGGGTGACGGCCTACGCGCCGAACCCGCAGGAGCAGCAGAAGGTACTGGGGGCGCTGCAGGTGCAGATCCAGCGCAAGAACCTGGAGGCCGAGCGCTTGAACCAGCTGCTGATCAGCACCTTCGACGACCGGCCGTATCATGGCTTCGGCAGTCAGTCGTGGGTGGGGATCGCTTCGGAGCAAGTGTGGATCGATCAGGTGAGCGGTGTTCTTGAGGAAGGTGGGGAGGCTGGCGAGCTGGACGCTATCCTGGCTCGCGAAGCCCCCGAGCATGATTGATCCCTCTCGCCGTTGCCGAGGCCCGCAGGTGCTGGGTGTTCTGGCTGATTACTTGGGGCCGAGGATCTGCGGCAGCTTGCCCGGGGCCGGGGCGCCTTGCTGTTGTTGCAGCTCGCCCTTGTCATCGAGGTAGAAGATCGCCGGGGTAGCCGACAGTTCCAGTTCCTCCATGAGCTTCATGTTGGCGTCGAGCTTGGCCTGGATCGCTTTGGGGATGCTTTGCAGGGGTTTCAGGTTGCTGCCCTTGCCGGCCTTCTCGTGATCCTGCAGGGCCTGGCTCGGATCCTTGGCGGCCAGCAGGGCGGCGGATTTGCCCGGGCTGTCCTCGCGGATGATGCCGACCATGATGTGCCGCAGTTGCACCTTGCCGGCCTTGACCCAGGGCCGGGCTTGTTCCCAGAACATGTTGCAGTAGGGGCAGTTGGGGTCGCTGAACAGGTAGACGATACGTGGCGCATCGGCCTTGCCGTCGGCGATCCAGTCGCTTTTCTCCAGGTTGCCCCAGACTTCCTTGGCCATCGGTGCATAGACCAGTTTCTGCAGCGGTTCGGCGCTGAGGTCCTTGCCGTCGGCGTCGTACAGGTTGCCCAGCAGCACGTGCTGGCCATCGGCGGTCAGGTACAGGGTCATGCCGCGGTTCTGGTACTGCGCGGCATAACCCTTGAGGCCAGCCGGAGCGTCGAAGCTGCCGATGATCTTGGCGCCCTTGGCTTCGATCTTGCGGATCGGCGCGGGCAGTTCCTCGGCCTGCAGCAGCGGGACATTGAGCAGTGCCGCGCCCAGGGACAGGCTCAGCAGGTGGCGGATGAAGGGCATGGGGGTTTCCTTGAGGGGGCGACCGGAGTCGGATGGATGCCGTCGAAGTTCTCCAGGGCGCGGGCCAGGCTGGCTTCCGAGAGTTCCCCGAGGTGGCTGCCCAGCAGGCGGCCGTCGGCGCTGTAGAACAGGGTGGTGGGCAGGGCCATGGAACCCACGGCCTTGCCCAGGCGGCCACTGCCGTCGAACAGTACGTTATCCAGGTTCAGCTCCTGGGTAGCCAGGAAGGTCGCGACGCTCTGCATGCTCTCGGCCTGGTTGACGAACAGGAAGGTCAGGTCCGGGCGCTGTTGCTGGGCTTTTTCCAGCACCGGCATTTCCCGCCGACAGGGTGGGCACCAGGTGGCCCAGAGGTTGATCACCAGCGGCCCGCCCTGGTAGTCGGTGAGCTGCACGGTGTCGCCGTTGGCGTTGCGCAGGGCCACTTCCGGCAGGCGCGTACCCTGGTCGTAGAGGCTCAGGGACAGGGTCGCCAGCAGCCAGAACGCCAGGCCGGTAGCGATCCCGGCACCCAGCGGGCGGCGCAGGGCCGGGCGTTTCCAGCCCCAGGCCAGGGCTGCCAGGAGCATGACCAGCACCCCGGGCCAGGCGAGGAAGCCGCCGTCGCGCAGGTCGATGACCATCCACAAGTCGTGCCGGTAGTGCCTCCAGTAAGCGATGACGAAACTGACCCGGGCGGCGAGCATGCCGATCAGGAACAGCGAGAACAGCACCGACTCCGGGTTGTCGCCGCCGCGCTTGGCCACGCGCCAGCCCACCAGCGTGGCCAGGGCCAGGGCACTGATCAGCAGCAGGTGGTTGAGGGCGATGGCGAAGGTGCCGATGGTAAAGGTCAGCATCAGCGGGCTTCCAGGGTCTGGGTCCAGCGTTGCAGGAAGGTCGCGGCATCCACTTCGCCGGTGATGCGCTGGCTGCGGCGTTCGCTGCCATCCGGGCCGATCCACAGCATGCTGGGCGGTCCCGGTACCTTGTAGCGGCCGAGCAGTTCGCGGCCGTCGGCATTATCCAGGGTCACGTCCAGGCGCAGCAGGCGCACGTCCTTCAGGGCCTCGAGGACCTGGGGCTGGCCGAATACGGTCTTCTCCATGATCTTGCACGACACGCACCAGTCGGCGTAGTAGTCCAGCAGCACCCACTGGCCCCGGGCCTGGGCGCTGTCCAGGGCGCCTTGCAGCTCGGCGGGAGTCTTGACCGTGGTGAAGGCGTCGTGGGCACTGGCGTTGCTGGCGGGGGCGCCGCCGCTATAGACCTTCAGCGGGTGCAGCAGGTCGTCGCTGCCGCCAGCGGCGCCCACCAGCAGCACGCTGCCCCAGATGCCGAACAGCAACGCACCGGCACCGAACAGGTGCAGCAGGCGCCCGGCGATCGCCCGTTGCTGCCAGGCGCAGTAGGCCAGGACCAGGGCCAGGGCACCCCACAGGCCGATCCACAGGCTGGCGCTCAGTACCGGACGCAGCATGTAGATGGCGGTGCCGAGGAAAAGGATGCCGAACACGCCCTTGAGCAGGTTCATCCAAGGGCCGGGTTTGGGCAGGAAGCGGTTGCCCAGGGTCACCAGCAGCAACAACGGCAGGCCGATGCCCAGGCCCAGGGCGAACAGCGCCAGGCCGCCAAACAGGGCATTGCCGGTCTGGGCGATATACAGCAGGCCGCCGGCCAGGGGCGCGGTCATGCACGGGCCGACCAGTAGCGCGGACAGGGCGCCGAGGACCCCGCAGCCGATCAGGCTGCCGCCCTGGCGCTGGCGGCTGGCACCCTCCAGGCGATCACGCAGGAACGCCGGCATCTGCAACTCGAAGAAGCCGAACATCGGCAAGGCCAGCAGCACGAACAAAGCGGCGAAGCTGCCCAGGACCCAGGGTTGCTGCAGCCAGGCTTGCAGGTTGCTGCCCAGCAGGGCGGCGATCACGCCCATGCCGGCGTAAACCAGGGCCATGCACAGCACATAGCTGGAAGCCAGGGCCAGGCCCCGGCGCGGGCTGGCGCCGCTGCCCACCACCATGCCGGCGAGGATCGGCAGCATCGGCAGCGAGCAGGGCGCGAAGGCCAGCAGCAGGCCGAAGCCGAAGAACGCCAGCAGGCCCAGGCCCCAGGATTTCTGTTGCAAGTCGTTGGCCAGCAACTGGTCCTGGGCCGCCGCGGTGCCGCTCTGGGCGCTAGCGTTGGCCACCACGACCGGGGCTGCGCCCAGGTCCACTTCCAGGGTTTGCGGTGGGTAGCACAGGCCGGCGTCGGCGCAGCCTTGCCAGCCCAGCTTGACCTTGCCCGTGGCGGTGGCCGGGAGCTTCACCTCCAGGCCCTGGCGGTACACGGTCTGGTCGCCGAAGAATTCGTCGCTATGGGCTTCGCCCGCCGGCAGGCTCGGCTGCTGCTCGGGCGGCAGGCCGTCGAACTTCAGGCGTTTCTGGTACAGGTAGTAGCCGTCGGCGATCTGCCAGAACAGCTGGGTCTCGCCCGAGGGCAGGCGCTCGGAGCTGAATACGAACGCCTGGCCCACCGGCAGGAAGTCGGGCTTGACCTCGAACGGATTGTTGCCGGCTTGCGCCAGGGTGGTGAACAGCATGAACAACAGGATGAACAATCGACGCATGGTCAAGCCTTAAACCGGTGCAAGTTGCGAGCACAATGGCCGGCCCTGATTAACCGATGATTAAACCGCGCCTTGTGGCCCGGAGCGGGCGGGCATAATGTCCGCTTAATCCGCTGCTTGCTTAATCAACGCCTTTGTACAGGACCGACCATGCACGTACTTGTCTGTGAAGATGATGAGCTGATCGCCAGCGGGATCGTCGCCGGCCTCTCGGCCCAGGGCCTGACGGTCGAGCATGTGGCCACCGCTTCGGCGGCGCGGGCCATGCTCGGCGTGGCCGATTTCGACGTGATAGTACTGGATCTTGGCTTGCCGGATGAAGATGGCCTGAAACTGCTCAAGCAACAGCGCCAACAGGGCCTGGAGATCCCGGTGCTGATCCTCACCGCCCGGGACGCGGTGACCGACCGGGTCGACGGCCTGCAGGCCGGGGCCGACGACTACCTGCTCAAGCCTTTCGACCTGCGCGAACTGGCGGCGCGCCTGCACACTCTGTTGCGCCGGGCGGCGGGACGCAGCGTCAACCTGATCGAGCACGGACGCCTGACCTACGACCCCAGCACCCGCGAAACCCTGCTCGGCGGGCAGCCGGTGGACCTGTCCCGGCGCGAGCAATCGCTACTCCAGGCCCTGCTGCACAACCGCGGCCGGGTGCTGTCCAGCGAGCAGCTCAAGGACAGTGTCTATGGCTTCAACGATGAGCTGGAGAGCAACGCTCTGAACGTGCACATCCATCACCTGCGGCGCAAGCTCGGCAATGGCATCGTCGAGACCGTGCGGGGCCTGGGCTATCGCCTGGGGCCGGCGGATGGCGAGGAGAGTCGCTAAGTGAGGAGCCTGCGCCTGCGCCTGAGCATCACCCTGGGCGCTGCCTTCATCCTGATCTGGACCCTGGCCGCGGCCTGGATGCTCAGCGATTTGCGCAACCAGATGATGTTCTCCCTGGACCAGCGCCTAGTGGCTTCGGCACGGATGGTCGCGGGCCTCTTGGAGCAGATGCCGGCATTGCCGTCCCATGGCCCGCACGATCACATCGACAGTGCCGCCCTGAGCATCCCCGGCGGCATGGCGTGCCAGGTCAGCTCCTTGCGCGGACAGATCCTGGCCCGCAGCCACAGCACCCCCGATCACACGCTGGAAGCCGAGAAGCTGGGGTTCCACGACCAGATGATCGACGACGCGCCCTGGCGCACCTTCACCCTGGTGCGTGGCGACCTGCGCATCACCACCGCCGACCGCCAGGTGGAGCGCGAGGCCCTGAACTTGTCGATCCTGTTGGCGGCTTCGGTGCCGGTGGGGGTGGCCCTGCTGGGGTGCCTGTGGCTGTTGTGGCTGGGCATCGGCCAGAGCCTGGCGCCGCTGAACCGCATCCGTGATGCTCTGATGCGGCGTAGCGCCGACTCCCTGGAGCCGCTGCAGATCCAGCCCATGCCCAGCGAGTTGCGCCCGCTGCTGGAAACCCAGAACCAGCTGTTCCAGCGCATTGCCCGGACCATCGAGCGCGAGCGGCGGCTGACCGGCGATGCCGCCCATGAACTGCGCAGCCCGCTGACGGCGATCAAGACCCACCTGCAAGTGGCGCGAATGACCGAGGGCGCGGCCCACGACCAGGCTCTGGCCCGGGCCGAGGAGGGCGCCGATCGCCTGCATCGGACCCTGGAGCAGCTGTTGTTGCTGGCTCGCGTGGAGGGCAGCCTGTCGTTCGATGACGGTGTGCAGTGCACGGCGGAGCAGGTGGCGCGCCTGGCGATCCAGGACGCGGTCGTCGGCGCTCGCCAGCGGGTCCAGTTGAATCTGGAGCCGACCGCGGCTGGCGCTGCGGTGGATATGCCCTCGACCCTGGCCATCGCCGCCTTGCGCAACCTGCTGGACAATGCCCTGCGCCATACGCCCGAAGCATGTCCGGTGGAGCTGAACCTGGAGCTGGTCGCTGGCCGTGTGCGTTTCCAGGTGCGGGACCACGGCCCGGGGATTCCCGAGGCAGACCTGCAACACCTGACCCAACGCTTCTGGCGTGATAGCCAAAGCAGTGGTTGCGGCCTGGGGCTGGCGATCGTCCAGGCCATCGTCCAGCGCTGTGGCTGCGAGCTGCATTTCGACAGCCGGCCCGATGGCCTGCGGGTGGAACTGACCCTGCCTGCCCGGCGCGCTTGAGCCTTCCTGGCCCAGGACGGGCCTTTGGGCAATTTCCCCGATCCAAGGTGTAAATCCCGACGCTGCTGGTGCGTTTTCAGAACAGGAAAACCTGTCAATGCGCACCCCTTCTCGGCTGCGCATCCGGCCGGTGGCCGTTTTGCTCAAATTGCAGCGTGAGGGGTCCACAGATGTCAGCCGTTACCAGCCTTATGGAAGATCAGCCGGTGGGGCTTGCCGCCCCGGTGGCCGAGACGCTCTACCAGTTCGACGAGTCGCCCCTGCTGGCTCGCCAGAATCGCCAGGAGTCCAATGCCCGCAGCTATCCGCGACGCATCCCCCTGGCCCTCAAGCGCGCCAGCGGTATCCACGTCGAGGATGTCGAGGGGCGGCGCTTCATCGATTGTCTGGCCGGTGCCGGGACTTTGGCCCTGGGCCACAACCATCCGGTGGTGATCGCGGCGATCCAGCAGGTACTGGCCGATGAACTGCCGCTGCTGACCCTGGACCTGACCACGCCGGTCAAGGACCAGTTTGTCCAGGACCTGTTCGGCCTGCTGCCCGAGGCCCTGGCCGCCGAGGCCAAGATCCAGTTCTGTGGGCCCACTGGCACCGATGCGGTGGAAGCAGCGCTGAAGCTGACCCGGACCGCCACCGGGCGCAGCACCGTGCTGTCGTTCCAGGGTGCCTACCATGGTATGAGCCAAGGCTCGCTGAGCCTGATGGGCAGCCTGGGACCCAAGCGGGCGTTGGCCGGGCTGTTGAACAACGGCGTGCAGTTCCTGCCGTTCCCCTATGACTATCGTTGCCCGTTCGGGCTCGGTGGCGCCGCCGGGGTCAAGGCCAACCTGAACTACCTGGAGAACCTGCTCTGCGATCCGGAAGCCGGCGTGGCGTTGCCGGCAGCGGTGATCGTCGAGACGGTACAGGGCGAGGGGGGCGTGATCCCGGCCGACCTGGAATGGCTGCGCGGCCTGCGTCGTATCACCGAGAAAGCCGGGGTGGCGCTGATCGTCGACGAGATCCAGAGCGGTTTCGGACGCACCGGCAAGATGTTCGCCTTCGAGCATGCCGGGATCATCCCGGACGTGGTGGTGCTGTCCAAGGCCATCGGTGGCAGCTTGCCGCTGGCGGTGATGGTCTATCGCGACTGGCTCGATACCTGGCAGCCCGGCGCCCATGCCGGCACCTTCCGTGGCAACCAGATGGCCATGGCCGCAGGTTCCGCGGTGATGCGCTATCTCAAGGAACACCGGGTGACCGAACACGCGGCGGCCATGGGCGAGCGCCTGCGCGAGCACCTGCTGATCCTGCAGCGCGACTACCCGCAACTGGGCGATGTACGTGGCCGGGGCTTGATGCTGGGGGTGGAACTGGTGGACCCGCAAGGTACGCCGGACGCCCTGGGGCATCCGCCGCAACATCGACGCCTGGCGCCGCTGGTGCAGCGCGAATGCCTCAAGCGCGGGCTGATCCTGGAGCTGGGCGGGCGCCATGGCAGCGTGGTGCGCTTCCTGCCGCCGCTGGTGATCAGCGCGGCGCAGATCGACCAGGTGGCGGAGATCTTCAGCAAGGCGGTGGCCGCCGCCGTGGCTGGCCTCTAATTTTTCGCGGCCCTGGTTCGTTACTTCTACACCATCGCCGCGCCTGGGCGCGGCGACACTCATTCAGTGATGGAGACAAGCAATGACTTCCGTATTCGACCGCGACGACATCCTGTTCCAGGTAGTGGTCAACCATGAAGAGCAATATTCGATCTGGCCTGACTACAAGGCCGTGCCACAAGGCTGGCGCACCGTGGGCAAGAGCGGCTTCAAGAAAGACTGCCTGGCCTACATCGAGGAAGTCTGGACCGACATGCGTCCCTTGAGCCTGCGCCAGAAGATGGATCAGCAAGCGGTTGCCGGCTAAGCCATCGCAGCCATGAAAAAGCCCGCTGGACGTTCGGTCCAGCGGGCTTTTTCGTGCCTGGGGCTCAAGCGCGCTTGACGGCTTGCAGGGTGTAGCTCAGCGGCAGGCGCCAGGGCGCATGCTTGAGTCGATATTCGCCGTGTTCGTCGGCGTCCATCTGCCCGGGCAAGGCTTCCCATGGAATGCTCTGGTGCTCCACCAAACCGGTGATTTCCAGGCCCTGGCCCAGCAGTGCGCTGATGATTTCGCCCAGGCCATGGTTCCATTCGTGGGTGACCGTGGCCTCCAGCTTCTTGTCGGTCTCCACGTAAGTGCTGCTGTCGTCCCAGACCAAGGGTTCGCTGCGTTCGAAGTAGGGCAGTTCCACCCGTAGTGAATCGCTGTGACCCTCGTTGATCGCCCAGAGCATCGGGTGCCCTTCGCGGATGAACAGGCGGCCACCGGGCTTGAGCAGGGCGCCCACGGTACGGGCCCATTGCTCGATACTCGGCAACCAGCACAGGGCGCCGATGCCGGTGTAGACCAGGTCGAAGCTGGCCGCCGGCAACACTTCGGCTGCCTTGTAGACATCCGACTCGTGGTAGTCGATGGCGGCGTCGCAGCGCTGGGCCAGGGTGCGGGCCTCGGCGAGAGACGCGGGGGAGAAGTCCAGGCCGCTCATCTGTGCCCCCAGGCGAGCCAGGGACAGGGTGTCGGTGCCGATATGGCATTGCAGGTGCACGCCGCGCAGGCCACGGATATCCCCCAGCAGCGGCAGGTCGAAACGCACCACGTCGGAGAGGTATTGCGGGTCTTCGACGAAGCGCTGCACGCCATAGTCCGGCGAAGCGGCATGCAGGGGCGCGCGTTCGTCCCAGTTGGTCTTGTTGAGGCTGACGTAATCGCTCATGGCGCTCTTCCTAGGGTCTATTTAGGCGAGGCGCAGACTAGCACCGGGAAATGAGCGCGATCTTGAGGAAATATGTAAGCGCCGCCGCGCCACTTGTAGCCGTTGCCGAGCTTGCGAGGCTGCGCAAAGGTCCGCAGGACTTGCCTGGCGATTGCCTGCCGAGCCTCCTGCGCCTTGAGAATGCGGCCTCCCTTCGACGGGGTGCCGCCCAGACCGTTTGCGGCTTCGGCAACGGTTACAGGCTCAGCTTTGCGGGGCCAGGGCCTGGGTGATCTTCTGCAGGTTGCCCTCCAGCTCGCTGGCCGGATCGGCGCCATCGGTTTCCAGCACCAGCAACTGGCTGCCGCCGGCGTCGATGGCGGCCTTCAGCGCTTGCGACGGTTGCCGGTGGTGCAGGACCAGCGCCACGTCGTGCTCCTTGAGCTGGGTTTGCAGCGCCTTGAGGGCCTCTGGCGTCCATTGATCGTCGGCCCGGGCATCCACGGCCACCAGTTCCAGGTTCAAGCCGCTGACCAGGTAGCCGAAATGCTCGGACAGGCTCAGCACGCTGAGGTTGTCGGCTTCGGCCAGGCGCGCCTCGCTGTCGGCGCTGAGCTTGAGCAGGCGCTGTTTCAAGTTGGCCAGGTTGCTCTCGATTCGAGGTTTGGCCATGGGGGCCAGGCGCACCAGGTCGGCTGCCAGCACGTCGGCCATGCGCCCCAGGTTATTGCTCGACAACCATGGCTGGGCGTTCAGGCCGTCGCTCTTGCCCGGCTGCAGGGCGACGCCGGGCAGGGCGCCATCCACGGGGCGTGCGGCATCGATTTCGACGATGCGGATATTGCTGCGCCGGGCATTGGGATACAGCGGGTCGTCCGGCCAGATCGAACGCAGGCCGATCACTGCGTCGGCACCCTGGGCCAGCTTGCCCAGGGCCGGGGCACCGCGCCCGGTGAAGTAGGCGGTCTGCCGCGAGCCCGGCAGGTTGGCCGGGGCGGCCCGCTCGAGCTTGACGTCGGTGCCTTGCAGCAGGATTTGCCCCAGGCCGAAGGTCACCGGCAGCGAGGCCAGCACCGTCAATGGCTGTTGGGTGGCGGCGGGGGCCGGTTGGCCCTGGCGGACATTGTCCGCTGCCGACAGAGCCGGGGCATGGAGCAGGCCGAAGAGGGCCAGGATCAGGGTCAGGCGAGGCAGTGACAGATGAGGTGATGAATTGTGCATTTATCCGATATTCCCTTTCAGGCTGGGGACGGTCCCGCGGGCGATGGCGGCCAGGGCGAAGCAGATGCCGGCCACCAGGATGATCGCGGCGCCGGAGGGGACCGGCAGGTCGAAGACGATCGGCAGCAGGATGCCGCACAAGGTGCAGAGGGTGGCGATGCTCACCGAGATCCAGAAGAACCCCTTGAGCGACTGGCTGAGCAGGCGCGCCGCGGCGGCCGGGATCACCAGCAGGGCGCCGACCAGGATCGCGCCGATGACTTTCACCGCGGCCACGGTGATCAGCGTCACCAGGATCACGAACAGGTAGTCCAGGGCCTTCACCGCTACGCCACGCACCGCCGCCAGCTGTGGGTTGAAGCTGGCCAGCATGATGCGGTTGTACAGCGGCAGGCTCAGGCCCAGGACCATGGCGCCGACGACCAGCAGCACCAGCAGGTCGTCGCCATTGACCGTGAGCACCGAGCCGAACAGCACGTTTTCCAGGATATGCACGTTGATCTTGCCGGCCAGGACCAGCAGCAGGCTGGCGCCCAGCGCCAGGGACACCGAGAGGAAGACCCCGATCAGCGTGTCCGGGGCCAGGCCGGTGCGATTGCGCAGGTAGTTGAGCAGGATGCCGAACAACAGGCAGTAGCCGAACAAGCTGCCGTAGGGGCCCGTATAGGGTTCGCCCAAGAGGATGCCGATGGCCACTCCGGTCAGGGCGGCGTGGCCCACGGCTTCGGAGAAGAAGGCGAAGCGCTTGACCACGACCAGGGTGCCCAGGCCTCCGAGCACCGGGCCGATCAGCAGGCCGGCGAGCAGGGCGTTGACCACGAAACCGTAGGCCAGGGCCTCCGGCAAGTAGCCTGAAGAGGCCCAGCCCTGGACCATCAGGCGGAAAGCTTCATAACTCATCAGGCAACGCTCCCGGCGGCTCGTGGATGGGTGGAAAACAGGCTGAGCAGGCGCTCCGGCGTCAGGGTCTGCTGCGCCGGGCCGTCGAACAGCACCCGGCGATTGAGACCGGTGACCCGGTCCGCCAGGCGTCCCACGGCTTCCAGGTCGTGCTCGATCCATAACAGGGTGATGCCGCGCTGGCGCCAGTCCTGGAGCAAGCGCTCGAAGACCTGGATCCCGGCTTCGTCCAGGGCCGACATGGGCTCGTCCAGCACCACCAGTTGCGGTGCCGGGATCAGGCCCTGGGCCAGCAGCACCCGTTGGCGCTCG
This sequence comes from Pseudomonas sp. MSSRFD41, assembly GCF_014230245.1. Taxonomy (NCBI): domain Bacteria; kingdom Pseudomonadati; phylum Pseudomonadota; class Gammaproteobacteria; order Pseudomonadales; family Pseudomonadaceae; genus Pseudomonas; species Pseudomonas sp. MSSRFD41. Next base: position 83,416 of record NZ_JACKZK010000021.1, read on the forward strand.
CCGCCGGACAGGGCGCCCATGCGCCGCTTGCGCTTGTCCTGCATGCCGACTTGCTCCAGGGCTTCGCCGATGGCCTTGGCGTAGTGCCGGCTCAGGCCGAGAAACGCCGGCCGGCGCTGGCACATGGCGGCCATGAAATCGTCCACGGTCATCGGCAGGCCACGATCGAACTCCAGGGCCTGGGGTACATAGCCGATGGTGCCCGGGGCGTCCGGCCACTGCAGGCGCAACTGGCCCTGGTGGGGCATCTGTCCCAGCAGGGTCTTGATCAGTGAACTCTTGCCGCCACCGTTGGGGCCGACCAGGGCGTGCAGGCTGCCGGGCTGCACCTGGAACGTCACCTGGTCGAGGATGGTGGTGCGGCCCAGGACCAGGCTGACCTGGTCGAACTCGATGGCCGGGCCCCGCAGCAGGGTCTCGATGGCGGTCATGCTCCGGCCTCCTGGATGGCGCGGACCACGGTATCGAGGTTGCCCTTCATTTCCTTCTCGTACTTGTCGGCGCTGTAGTCACCGTAGGAAATGTGCGAGAGCGGGTAGAGCTTGACCCCGGATTCGCGCTGGATGGTATCGACGTAGGTGGAGGGGAAGTCCATCTCCGAGAAGATCACCTTGACGTCCAGTTCGCGCAGTTGATCGATGGTCTTCTTCAACTGGCTGGGGCTGGGCTCGATGCCGTGGGCCGGCTCGACCACGGCGGTGACTTCCAGGCCGAATTCGCGCAGCAGGTAGTCGTAGGCGGCATGCACCGTGGCCACCCGCAGGTCGGCGTTGGGTGCCTGGGTCAGCTTGGCCAGGGCATCGGCGCGCATCTGCCGCAGGTGCTTGCCGTAGGCGCGGGCGTTCTGGGTATAGATCTTGGCGTTGGCCGGGTCCATCTTGCCCAGCTCCCGAGCGATGTTGTTGACCTGGGCGATGGATGCGCTGATGGACAGGAAGGTGTGCGGGTTGACCACCTTGCCGGCGCCGCGGGCGGCGATGCCGGTGGCGGCCAGCAGCGGTACGTTCTCGTTGGCCTCGATCACCGGGATGTCCGGGCGCTCGCTGGTGGCGATCATGCGGTCGGCGAAGTCGTCGTGGCCCACGCCGTTGAGCACGATCACGTCCAGGGTGCCGATGCGCTTGATGTCCTCGGCGCGGGGTTCGTAGGCGTGGGGGTTGAAGCCGGCCGGGATCAGCGGCACCACGTCGGCCTTGTCACCGACGATGTTGGCCACATAGCTGTAGTAGGGGTGCAGGGTGATGCCGATGCGCAGGCGCTTGGCGCCATCGGCGCTGGCCAGGGGGCTGAGGAGGAGGGCCAGCAGGCTGACCAGCAGCACCTGCAAGAATGGACGACGTGGAGATGAAATGGGCATGGGCTAGGGGTCTTCTCTCGGGGGGAATGCGTGGGCTCAGTGGCGGTGCTGGCGGGTCACTCCGGCATCGAATTGCGCCACCACCTGCTGCCAGCCGGCGGCGATCAGCTGTTGCTGGCCAAGGTCATGGGGAACGCTGGCCGAGGGGCTGCGGTTGAGCCAGATATCCACCTGGGTGTCATCCTCTGGGGCGATACGCATGAGGAAGGAGCCGGCCACCTGTGGGTTCTGGCTCAGCCCCAGGTAGGCCTGGTCCAGCACCTGCCAGGCATGTCCGCCACGGCTGACCGAGCTGGCGTCCTGGGCGAAGGGGGCGAAACCTTCCTCGGCCAGTTGCGCGGGACTGGGCAGGGCCTGGCCTTCGGTTTGCAGCAGGCGGATCTCGTCGAGGGTCACCCGCAAGTCGGCATAGATCCCTTGCTCGCCGGCGCTCAGGTCGCGGCGGGCATCCAGTTGATGGGCGGCGATGGTGTTGCGGGTATCCGCCTCGCTGTGCCACAGCACCACGCTGGCGGCTGCGCAAAGGATCAGCAGGCACAGCAGCAGGACATACAGGGTTTCATGGCCGGCGCCGGCGGGGCGCACGACCTGGGTGGTGGCAGGGGTCATGGGGCCTCGATATCCGCTTGGTCGATCTCGACGACGTGGCCGGGGCCGGCATCGAACAGGACGTAGAACTCGCTGGAGGGCTTCTTGAAGGTCAGGGTCGAGTCGTTGCCCAGCTTGCCGGGCACCAGGATGGTCTCGTCGTAGCCGATCACGTCCAGGGTCACGCCCGGGGCACCGCTACCGTCGGAAAAGCCGCCAGTGCAGCGGATCTGCTCGGCATCGATGGCCTTGCACTCGCACATCGGATTGTGGGCCAGGGCGCTGTGGCTGAATGTCGTGCCCGCGAGCAGCAGGGCTGCGGCGCCTAGGCGCCGGGTGAATGCGCGAGTCATGGTTTGCCTCCTTGTTTTTCGAGCCAGGCCACGGTGGCCGGCGAGGCCTGGCTCAGGGGAATGGCCGCCTGGTGCATGCTGCCGTCCCAGCCTTCCATGGTGATCCACAGTTCGGCGTCGGCCTTGGTCTTTTCCGGAATTGGCAGGCTGGCGCCCATGCGGTACGGGCTGCCGAAGAAGATCACTCCGGCGGCCCGCAGGCTGCGAGGCTTGCCGATGCGCAGGTAGGTGGCCTTGACCGGCTCGATGCAGGCCTGACACAGCGCGGCGTTGAAGCTTTTCAAGTAACCGGCGGGACCATCGCTGCGCGGTGGTTCGATGCGCAACTCGGCCAGGCGCAGGCTCCAGGGACCGACCTGGACTTCGCCGATCTCGCGTTCGCCCAGGCCGCTATCACCGCGAAACAGCGCGGCATCGGCGAAGTACTTGGGCATGAAGCCCAGGGGAATGAGCACCAGCAGGATATTCAGGTGAAAGCGCCACTTGTGCCAGAACCGGACGAGGGGCGAATCAGGGGCGGCGGTGTGGGTCCGGCTCACAGTGGGCTCTCCGAGGTTTCCCTGCTCAATGCCGGGGTGGGGGGACGTACGGGGCGCGCACGGGTGGCCTTTTCCTCGCGCTTGAGGGCGTTGGCGGTGGCCAGGGCGGTGCGCTTGGTCCAGATCAGCAGGCCGCTGAGCACCATCATGCTCAGCACCAGGCCGAAGAAGAACCAGATCAGCTTGACCCAGATCCCGCCGAAGTCACCGGTGTGCAGCGGGCGCATGGACTCGGTGACGAACTCCAGTGTGGAGCGGTCGCCCAGCAGGTACGAGGAGTCCAGGGAGCCGGTGTAGGGATTGATGTTGGCGGTCTGGAACATCAGTGGATACCAGCCGCGCCCGCCCACGTACAGGTGGCTATAGGCATTGCTCGGCAAGCTGACGAAGCTGATGTCGAACCCGGGAATCTTCTGGGTGGCGGTGCCGATGGCCTGTTCCAGGCTGATCATCGGCGCGGGGCTGCCGTCGGTGCTGACCGGCACCTGCTCCCGGGCGATCACCGGGACGATGGGTTCGCTGGAGATGCTGATGTGGTTGTCGCCCAGGATCGCGCGAATGAGAAACCAGATACCGGTGATGGAAATCACCGCGATGAACCAGATCGACCAGATGCCGCTCAGGCGATGGAAGTCGCCCCAGAAGATCCGTGCGCCATGGCGCAGGCGCAGGGTCGGCTTGAGAAAACCCTTCCAGAACTTCTTGTAGACCACCAGGCCGGTGATCAGCGAGATCAGCATCGGTACGCCGAGGAACGACACCAGGTACCAGCCCCAGCTGTAGCCGTTGGTGAAGGGCACCAGCCACCAGCCATGCAGGGCGCGGGTGAAGGCCTGGAAGTCGAAGTCCGGGCTCGCGCCCTGGATCGCTCCGGTATAGGGGTTGACGTACAGCGTGGGTGAGCGGCCGTCCGGATAAGTGACGTTGACGCTCAAGGCAAAATGGCTTTCATCCGGGGTGCTGATGGTGTCCACCCGGGTCTGGGGCTCGGCCCGCTGGATGGCCTGGACGATCTGATCGTAGTTCAGCGGTTGGGCATCATCGGTGGGCTTGCTGGCACGGACATCGGGGTTGGCCAGCCAGACGATTTCCTGGCTGACCACTGCCAGGGTGCCAGTGACACAGACGATCAGCACGAAGAACCAGATGGGCAGTGCCAGCCAGCTGTGCACTAGAAACCAGATTTTTGAGCGGGATTTCTTCGACATTGAATGGACGTCTTGATTCGAGGAGTGGAGCGGCACTGGAACCCTGGTCCGGGCCTGGCGTGGTTCACGCTGGGCAAGGCCATGGCCAACGCGGCCTGCTTCATCTTGTTAAGACGAATGAGAATCGTAAATCCCGAAGATGGATATGAAAGTAAATGTTACAGAGCCTTCCTGGGCCCAGAAATCAGCGTGATTTGTGAATCGGCTGATGCCGGCCCGCTGGCGTTGAGGAGGGGTTGCCGGCCACGGGGGCCGGCAATTCTCTGGCGCCAGCCGCGAAAGGCGCAGGCGCTGGAGGGATCACTGCGACTGTTGCTGGAACAGCGCTACGGCGCGCCGGTTGATCTCCTCGACCGTCAGGTTTTCCTTGCGGGTGGCGATGAACCAGACATGTCCGAAAGGATCGCGCAGGGCACCACTGCGGTCGCCATAGAACTGGTCCTTGATCGGTTCCGCTTCGCTGGCCCCGGCGGCAATCGCCCTGGCGAAGTAGCTGTCGACATCTTCGACGTACAGATGCAGGCCCACCGAGGTCTTGTGGGCTTCGGGACTGCCCATCGGCGTCTCCTCGCAAGGGCTGCCGAGCATGATGGGCGCGCCGCCGATAAGCAGCTCGGCATGGCCGACACTGCCATCGGGCATGTCCAGGCGCAGGGTTTGTACGGCGCCGAAGGCCTTCTGGTAGAACTCGATGGCTTCGGCGGCCTGGCGGATACCCAGGTAGGGAGTGACGCCAATGAAACCTTCGGGAATGGGTTTGACGCTCATGATGGGGCTCCTTGCTCTTGTTATGGGCGGTGGATCGAGCACTTTCACTCTATACCCGCAATGTTGCAGGACCGGGATGGGCCGACGAGGTGCAGTTCGGGCAGTAGCCTTCGGCAATTTGCCCAGGGATCTGGCCCAGCAATCCCCGTGAGCCTTGAGGGCGGATCTTTCGGTCCGACGGTTGCCGTCTCGACGTGCCTAGGGCGCCAGGTCATCGTTGGGTGCATCGGGCTCCAGCAGGCGGGCGCCCTGGCCGGTTTCCCCGAGATAGTCGCCCTGGTTGCGCAGCGGACAGCCTTGCATCGACAGGCAGCCGCAGCCGATGCACAGGTTCAGGCGTTCGCGCAGCAGGGTGAGTTGCTGGATGCGGGCGTCCAGCTCGCGGCTCCATTGCTCCGACAAGCGCTGCCAATCCGCGGCGCTGGGCGCACGGTCATCGGGCAGGGTGGCCAGGGCCCGGCCAATCTCCGCCAGGGGAATGCCCAGGCGCTGGGCCACTTTGATCAGCGCTACCCGGCGCAATACCGAGCGCGGATAGCGGCGTTGATTGCCCTGGTTGCGCTGGCTCTTGATCAGCCCCTTGGTTTCGTAGAAATGCAGCGCGGTGACCGCTACTCCGCTGCGGGCGGCCAGTTGGCCGACGGTGAGTTCCTTGTGGATGGTGTCGTGATCGATCATCGAGGGCGCCAAAAGTGAAAAACGGGCTTGACCTTTACTTAACTAGAGGTTTTACCCTGCCGCATATCCAACCGCAAGATCCTCTTCCGCAGTAGGGAATGACCCATGAGCGCCTTTGAAAGACATCGCAGCTTCACCCAATTGATCGAGTTCGAGATCGAGCCTCATCAACAAGAGGCGCTGGTATCGGCCCTGGCAGCGCAGAGCGAACGGCTGGCCCAGGGCTACGGCGGTTTCCTCAGTGCCAGCGTGCAGGCCAGCGACGATGGGCGGCGGGTGCTCAACTACCTGCAGTGGCAAACCCGCGAAGCCGGCGAGGCGGCGTTCCAGCGTTTCGAGAGTGGCGAGCAGGACTTCTGGCAGTTGATCCTGGCGCACCAGGCCAAGACCGTGACCTTCGGCTCCTTCCAGGTGCGCGCCAGCATCGCCCGCAGCCATGACGATGCCCTGCATTGCCATATGCTGGGCTAGATCGACAACTGCAGGGTGCGCTCGTTGAGGTTGTCCGCAGGCCGGCGCTTGTTCACCGCCAGCTCGCCGATCTTGATCAGCCGGGTCCGGGTGACGTTGCGGCTCAGCCCCAGGAGGTTGGCGGTATGCACCTGGTTGTAGTGGCTGAAGCGGTAGGCCGCGCGCAAGAGGGCATCCTCGACCTTTTCATGGAGCGCGCCGGCCTGCTCCGCGAAGAGTTTCTGGAAGGCCCGCTCCAACAGGCCCTCGGCTGAATCGTCGGGGCCGCAGTGGCCGTCGTCGGCGCGCTCGATGCGCATGTTCGACAAGCGCAGGTCGCCCTCGGCGATGACCCCGTCGCGGCAGATCAGCAGGGTGTGGTGGATGACGTTTTCCAGCTCGCGGATATTGCCCGGCCAGCTGTAGCTCTTGAGCTTGTGCTCGGCCTGCGGGCTGATGCTGATGTTGCCGTAGCCCAGGCGCTGGCTGTAGGCCTCGATGAAATGCCGGGTCAGCGGCAGGATGTCACCGGGGCGCTCGCGCAGCGGGCTCAGCTCCAGGCCGACCACATCCAGGCGGTAGTACAGGTCTTCGCGGAAATTCCCGGCGTTGATGGCCTTTTCCAGCTGCACGTTGGTGGCTGCCAGCACCCGTACATCGATGGGGATGCTCTTGCGTGATCCCAGGCGCACGACCTCGCGCTCCTGCAGCACCCGCAACAGCTTGACCTGGATGGCCATGGGCAGGTCGCCGATCTCGTCCAGGAACAAGGTGCCGCCATCGGCTTCCTCGAACCAGCCGGCCTTGGCGCTGAGGGCGCCGGTGAAGGCGCCTTTTTCATGGCCGAACAGTTCGGCTTCCACTAGGGACTCCGAAAAGGCCCCGCAGTTGACCGCCACGAAAGGGCGGTTGCGTCGTGCGCTGAGGTTGTGGATATGCCGTGCCACCAATTCCTTGCCGGTCCCGGTTTCGCCAATGATCAGCACGCTGGCCTCGCTGGGCGCCACCTGCTGCAGGTGGGCCAGCAAGGCCTGGGATTTCGGGTCCTCGAACACCTGGGCAGTGGCGCGGATCGAGGTCGCCAGGGCGGGCGAGGGGGGCAGGGTCAGAAGCTGCATGGGCATTCTCCGCAGGCAGAAGGCTAGGAATAGAAAGTCGGGGTCGGCAGGGCCTGGTTCAGCGCCCAGTCCCCCAGCTCATGGAGCTTGTAGTCCAATGGGTCGTGCAGGGTCTGGGTGCGCAGGTTGCGCCAATGCCGGTCCAGGCCCAGGGAAGCGTGGGTCGAGCGAGCCCCGGTGACCTCGAACAACCGGCTGCACAGCTCCAGGCCCTGGCGGCTGGCGGCGACCTTGGCGGTGGCGATGGCGGTGGCCAGGTGTCCCCGCTCTTCGGCGCCCAGGGCGGGGCCCTTGGCCCAGGCCTGGTCCAGCAGGACGCCAGCGCGTTCCACCAATAGGCGGATACCTTCCAGGGCCACCCAGAACTCGCCGTAGTGGCTGAGGATGTAGGGGTCTTGGCTGATGTCGCGGGCACTGGAGCGATGCCACACCCGGGTTTCGCCGAGGGTGTATTGCCGGGCCTCGGCGAAGGCGCCTTCGGCGATTCCGAGGAACATGTGGCTGAAGGTCAATTGGGCGATCAATGGGCGCAGGCAGGCGAACGGAGTGCTGAGCGGGCCCGGGTCCAGCAGCAGTTCGGATTCCTCGACCCTGACCCGCTCGAAGGTGGCGCTGCCACTGTCGGTCTGGCGCTGGCCGATATTGTTCCAGTCGTCGTGCAGGGTGATGCCGCTGCGGCCGCTGGGAATCGCCGCGATCAGCAATTTGCCGCCGTTGCTCTCGTCCACCGCCGAGGCGATGAGCATTTCCGAATCGCTGGCCCCGGAACAGAAGCTTTTCTTGCCGGAGAATTCGCGCCAGCCCCCCAGGTTCTTGACCACCGTGCGGGTGTCCAGGGGGTTGAGGGCATTGCCCCAGAACCAGTTCTTGCGTGCCGTCTGCTCGAACCAGGGTTGCCACTGTTCGGGGCGGGCGAACAGGCGCACGGTGGCCAGCATCAGGTGATGGAAGCCGAAGACATGGGCGATGGAGCTGTCGACCCTGGCGAATTCGCGAACGATCTGCAGGGTTTCGCTCCAGGAGGCGCCGAGACCGCCGAACTGGCGGGGAATGCTCAGGGCCAGCAGGCCGCTGTGGCGCAGGGCGTCGCGCTCGGCCTTGGGAGTGCCGCCGCGCTCATCGCGCTCGACGGCGCTCAGGGCGAACTCGGCGGCCAGCTGGCGGGCGGTCTGCAGGGGGGATAACAGGGCGCTTTGCGGTGTGGCAGTCACGCGGTGTTCCTCATTCTTGGCCGTCGCTGCGGCCGGGGAAGGTCGGTGCAGGAGCCGTCGCCTGGCGCCAGGGGCACCTGGCCACGGCCGACTGCGAAGCTCAGCGGTTGGGCAGCACGTCGTTGGCGATCATTTCGCCGAACGGCCCGGTCAGGTTGGTCAGGCCACGGCCGGCCAGGCTGGCGTAGGGCTCCGGTAGCAGCGGGAACACCAGTTCGGCGAAGCGGTAGGCCTCCTCCAGGTGCGGATAGCCGGAGAAGATGAAGCTGTCGATGCCCAGGTCCGCATATTCCTTGATCCGTTCGGCCACTTGCCGTGGATCGCCCACCAGCGCGGTGCCGGCGCCACCGCGTACCAGGCCGACCCCGGCCCAGAGGTTGGGCGCGATTTGCAGCTGGTCGCGGCGCCCGCCATGCAGGGCGGCCATGCGTCGCTGGCCTTCGGAGTCGAACCGCGCGAACGACTGCTGGGCGGCAGCGATGGTTTCGTCGCTGATGTGCTCGATCAGCCGGTCGGCGGCCTTCCAGGCTTGCTCTTCGGTTTCGCGCACTATGACGTGCAGGCGGATCCCGAACTTCACCTGGCGGCCCTTGCGGGCAGCGCGCTCGCGTACGTCGGCGAGCTTCTGCGCCACTGCCGCTGGCGGTTCGCCCCAGGTCAGGTAGACGTCCACCTGGTCGGCGGCCAGTTCATGGGCGGCCTCGGAGGAACCGCCGAAGTACAACGGTGGATAGGGCTTCTGCACCGGCGGGTAGAGGGCCTTGGCGTTTTGCACATGCAGGTGCTTGCCCTGGAAGTCCACGGCCTCGCCTTGCAGGACCCGACGCCAGATCCGCAGGAATTCGTCGGTAACCTCGTAGCGCTCGCCATGGCTGAGGAAGCTGCCATCGCCACGATTTTCGTCCGGGTCGCCGCCCGTCACCACGTTGATCAGCAAACGGCCGTTGGACAGGCGATCAAGGGTCGCGGCCATGCGTGCCGAGACCGTGGGCGAGATGATCCCGGGGCGGATCGCCACCAGATAGCGCAAGCGCTCGGTCAGGGGCACCAGGGCCGAGGCGATGACCCAGGAATCCTCGCAGGAGCGGCCGGTGGGAATCAGCACGCCGTGGTAGCCGAGGCTGTCCGCAGCCTGGGCCACTTGCTTGAGGTAGTTGAGAGTGACCGGGCGCGCGCCCTGGGTGGTGCCCAGGAAATGGCCGTCGCCGTGGGTCGGGAGAAACCAGAACACATCCATGTTTGCTCCTCAGGCGATTTTCAGCAGTTTGTCCGGGTGCGCGGCGAACAGCGGCGCGGCTCGTTCGGCGGCCAGGCGGATGCGTGCCTGCAGCAGTTCGCTGGTGATCCGGTAGTCGCTGAAGTCGGCCTCGGTGGCATACACGCCGATCGGCAGGGTCAGGGCCTGGAAGAAGCTGAACAGTGGGCGCAACTGGTGGTCCAGGACCAGGGCATGCCGCTCGCTGCCGCCGGTGGCGGCCAACAGGACCGGGGTGTCCACCAGGGCGTTGAGGTCGATCAGGTCGAACAGGTGCTTGAGCAGGCCCGGATAGGAGCCGCGATATACCGGGGCGGCGACGATCAGCAGGTCGGCGTTCTCGATGGCTTGCAACTCGGCCTCCACTTCAGGCGGCAGTTCCTGGCGCGACAGGGCCGCACCTACGGGCCGGGCAATGTCGCCCAGCTCGATCAGGTGGCTGGCGATCGGCAGTTGGCTCGACAGTTCGGCCAGCAGGGCCTGGGTCAGGACCAGGGTCCGGGATGGACGCCAGGTACCACCGGAGAGAGCAACGACATTCAAGGGACGGGACATGGACAACTCCTTGGCAAAGACAGTGGCTCGACGAGCCATGGCAGGTGCCAGGCCCTGGAGCAAGAGCTGTACCAACCCCTTGTTAGCCTTGTGCCACGTGGCTTGCGCCTTGTGACCAAGGTGTGGCTGTTGTTGGACCAGCACTGTTTTGTTGATCGACTGTTGCCAGCGCAACAGTTGCCCTGGCAACAGTTGGATGACGGGATGCGGTTGTTATAAAGGCTGTTTTTTATTCCGTAAAAGAGCGTATTTCTCTATTTATAGAATTATTGTGAATATTGCTGTTGGTGGGTGTCGATTCATGAACAGTCGATAGCGACTATCGAGCGGGATGATTTTTGCCCCGCTCGGCCCGCGAGTAGCCTGGCTCCATCGTTCGCAATCTGCTCCAGGTGCCCGCCATGAAGGCTTTACCCGTGGTCTTGCTGTTGTTGCTTTCCTGTGTCCTGGCCGGTTGCGCCAGCCCTGGTGCTCCGGAACTGCGTCCCTATACCGCCCAGGAAACCCGCGAGCTGGCCCTGGAGGCCCTGAGCCGGCGCGGCTTGTCGTTCGAGGAATACCAGCAGAAGAAGGCCGAATTGCAGGAGCATTCGGCGACCTTCGACAACAGCGGTGAAATGAGCGCCCAACGTAGTATCAGTCGTATCCAGCCGGCCAGTTGAAGAAGACTGTACCGGTCGAAGTTTCCGTCAACTGTCCGTGGGTTTCGCTGTGGGCGTGGAGTAGGGTCGAAGCCTGACCAACCTGCTCCCGGATTCTTCAAACCATGCCGCTTGCCCCCGACCTGCTGTTGGCGTTCTCACTGTTTGCCCTGGTCACTTCGATTACCCCCGGCCCTAACAACACCATGTTGCTGGCCTCGGGCGTGAACTTCGGTTTCAGTCGCTCGATCCCGCATATCCTCGGCATCAGCTGCGGTTTCTTCGTGCTGGTGCTGGCGGTCGGCCTGGGCCTGGGGGCGGTGTTCGAGGCTTATCCACTGCTGTACGGCGTGCTGCGTTATGTCGGGGCGGCCTACCTGCTGTACCTGGCGTGGAAGATCGCCCGTTCCGGCCCTCTGTCCGACGAGCCACAAGGCCAGGGGCGGCCCCTGGGGTATTGGGGCGCCGCGGCGTTCCAGTGGGTCAACCCCAAGGCCTGGGTCATGGCTGTGGGTGCCATCAGCACCTATACGCCGCTGCAAGGCTATTTCACCAATGTGCTGGTAATCGCCGCGGTATTCGCCCTGATCAATGCCCCGACCGTCAGTCTCTGGGCGGCCTGCGGCAGCCTGCTGCGCAATGTGTTGCGCAATCCACGCTGGTTGCGCCTGTTCAACCTGGGGATGGCGGTGCTGCTGGTGCTGTCTTTGGTACCACTGTTGGTGGAAAGCCTTTGTTAAGTCCCACTTCAATTTTGCGGTCCTGGCCTGTTAAGCTGGCTGCCAGGAGCGTTCCTACGCACTTACAAGTGAAGTCCTCTTCCTTTAAGCATCTGATCGGGTATCGCTTCGCTGACTACCGTTGATGCGCCTGCTGCGAATGACGCGTCGATGGCTCTTCTTTTTCGAGCCGACCCCGGTCCTGGAACAAGCTCTGCAGGTTTTCAGCCATGAACACACGTCCTCTTTATCTTGATTACGCCGCCACTACACCGGTGGATGAGCGGGTCATCCAGGTGATGCTCGAGTGCCTGGGCTTCGATGGCAATTTCGGCAATCCGGCGTCCAGTTCCCATGCCTTCGGCCAACAGGCGCGCCGTAGCGTCGAGCACGCGCGGCAGCAGGTGGCGCAATTGGTCGGCGCGCAGCCGGAGCAGATCGTCTGGACGTCGGGGGCCACCGAGTCCAACAACCTGGCGCTCAAGGGCGTGATGCAGGCCCGCGGCCATGTCATCACCAGCCAGATCGAACACAAGGCGGTTCTGGATACTGCCCGGCAGTTGCAGGATGCCGGCGTGGCGGTGACCTACCTGGCCCCCGATGCCGATGGACTGATCAGCCCCGAGGCAGTGAGCCGGGCCATGCGGGATGACACCGTGCTGGTGTCGTTGATGCTGGTGAACAATGAACTCGGTACTCTCAACGACATCCCGGCCATCGGCCAGGTGGTCCGTGAGCACGGGGCCTTGTTGCATGTGGACGCCGCCCAGGGCGCAGGCAAGGTCGCCATCGATCTCGCCCGCTGGCCGGTGGACCTGATGTCGTTTTCCGCCCACAAGCTCTATGGCCCCAAGGGCATTGGCGCCTTGTATGTCGGGCCCCGGGCTCGCCAGCAATTGCAGGCACAGATCCATGGCGGCGGGCATGAAGGGGGGCTGCGTTCCGGGACGTTGGCCACCCACCAGATTGCCGCCATGGGTGCGGCCTTTGCTTTGGCGGGGGAGTCGTGGCAGGAGGAGACTGCAAAGATCGCCCGCCTGCGCCAGCGGCTGCTCGGGCAATTGGCCGATGTCGCCGGCCTGCGCCTCAATGGCAGTGAGACCCAGCGCATACCCCATACCTTGAGCCTGACCTTCGCCGAAGGTGGGTTCGATGCGACCGCATTGAGTGCATCCATGGCGTTTTCAGCCACGTCGGCCTGCAATTCGGCAAGCAATGCCCCGTCCCATGTGCTGTTGGCGCTGGGGCTCGATGCCCGGCAGGCCGGCAGGACCATTCGCCTGAGTCTCGGGCGTTTCACCACCGAGCAGGATGTGGACCGTGCAGCACAACTGATCAAGGCGTCACTCGCCACTGCTCCGGCATTCTGGGCCGGAGCCAAGACCTGAGGATCGGGCGGCCCCGATCTTCCATAACAATGATTAGCCGGTTAAGGAGACACAATGAGTACGCAGCCTTCGACCAACGCAGGGGTCCCCCAGCGTCTGGCGCATGTCCGCCAGTTGATGAACCGCGAGGGTATCCATGCCCTGCTGGTACCTTCGGCCGACCCGCATCTGTCGGAGTACCTGCCGGGATACTGGCAGGGGCGTCAATGGTTGTCGGGTTTCCACGGTTCGGTCGGCACTCTGGTCGTGACCGCGGACTTTGCCGGTGTTTGGGTCGATAGTCGTTACTGGGAGCAGGCCGCCAAGGAACTCAAGGGCAGCGGCATCGAGCTGATGAAGCTCTTGCCTGGCCAGCCCGGTCCCCTGGACTGGCTGGCGCAGCAGACGCCTGCCGGCGCTGTGGTTGCAGTGGATGGTGCGGTCATGGCGCTGGCGTCGGCCCGTACCCTGGGCGACAAGCTGGCCGAGCGTGGAGCCAGCCTGCGTACCGATATCGATCTGCTCCAGGAGGCCTGGAGTGATCGCCCGGCCTTGCCCGACCAACCGGTGTACCAGCACCTGCCACCCCAGGCCACGCAAAGCCGGGTGGAGAAGCTCGCGGCGCTGCGTGAGGGGCTGAAAGAGCGTGGTGCGGACTGGCATTTCATCGCCACCCTGGATGACATCGCCTGGCTGTTCAACCTGCGTGGCGCGGATGTGTCCTTCAACCCGGTATTCGTTTCCTTCGCCCTGGTCAGCCAGCAACAGGCCACCCTGTTCGTGGCCCTGGACAAGGTCGATGCGCAGCTGCGCGCGGTATTAGAGGCCGATGGCGTCAGCCTGCGTGATTATTCCCAGGTGGCGGCGGCGCTGGGTACGGTACCTGGCACCGCGAGCCTGCTGATCGATCCGGCACGGGTCACGGTGGGGCTGCTCGAGCACCTCGATCCACAGGTAAGGCTGGTCGAAGGGCTCAACCCCACGACCCTGGCCAAGTCGCGCAAGAGCCTGGCCGATGCCGAACACATTCGCCAGGCCATGGAGCAGGACGGTGCGGCGTTGTGCGAATTCTTCGCCTGGCTGGACGGTGCGTTGGGCCGTGAGCGCATCACCGAACTGACCATCGATGAGCGCCTGACCGCGGCCCGTGAGCGGCGTCCGGGGTATGTGTCGCTGAGCTTCAATACCATCGCGGCGTTCAACGCCAATGGCGCGATGCCCCATTACCACGCCACTGCCCAGGAGCATGCGGTGATCGAGGGTGACGGCCTGTTGCTGATCGACTCCGGCGGCCAGTACCTGGGGGGCACCACCGACATCACGCGCATGGTGCCGATCGGCACGCCCAGCGCCGAGCAGAAGCGTGACTGCACCCGGGTGCTCAAGGGGGTCATCGCGCTGTCCCGTGCGCAGTTCCCACGGGGCATTCTCTCGCCCTTGCTGGACGCCATCGCCCGTGCGCCGATCTGGGCCGACGGCGTGGACTATGGGCACGGTACCGGGCACGGCGTCGGGTATTTCCTCAATGTCCATGAAGGTCCGCAGGTGATCGCCTATCAGGCGGCGCCGACACCGCAGACGGCGATGCAGCCGGGAATGATCACCTCCATCGAGCCCGGGACCTATCGCCCTGGACGTTGGGGGGTGCGTATCGAGAACCTGGTGTTGAACCGCGAGGCGGGTCGCACCGAGTTCGGCGAGTTCCTGCGTTTCGAAACCCTGACCCTGTGCCCCATCGATACCCGTTGCCTGGAGCCTTCGTTGCTCACTGAGGAAGAGCGTGAGTGGTTCAATGCCTACCACGAAGAAGTACGGCAGCGCCTGAGCCCCCTGTTGCAAGGGGCAGCGCTGGAGTGGCTGCAGGTGCGTACCGCGGCAATCTGAAAACCAGCATCTCCCGTGCAAGGCGGGTGATGCCAAGGGGCGTGTTCCCGGTGGAGGTCACCGGGAACACTCGGCCTTAGTGTGCGTCCAGTGCTTCGCGCACGAAGTCCAGGCGGTCCTGGCCAAAGAACAGCTCGTCTCCCACGAACAGGCTGGGGGCGCCGAACACTCCTCGCTGCAGTGCCTGCTCGGTCTTGTCCTTGAGCCTGGCCTTGACCTCTTCATCATTGCTCAGGTCGAAGATCTGCTGTGGATCGAAACCGCTTCGTTCCAGGACCTGGGTCACGGTGGTGGGGTCGTTGAGGTTTTGTTTGTCGACCCAGAGGGCGCGGAACAGGCAGTCGATGAAATCGACGAAACGTTCCGGCAGGCGCATCTGCACACCGGTGGTTGCGCGCATCAGCAACAGGGTGTTGATGGGGAAGTGCGGGTTGAAGTTGAGCTGCACCTGGTAGCGCCGGGCGAAACGTGCCAGGTCGTGCAGCATGTAGCGCCCCTTGGCGGGGATGCTGATGGGCGAAGCATTGCCGGTGGTCTTGAAGACGCCACCCAGGAGCATGGGTTGGTAGATCAACTGGCTGCCGGTCTGGGCACAGATTTGCGGCAGTTGGGTGTAGGCCAGGTAGGCGGTCGGGCTGCCCAGGTCGAAGAAGAACTCCACGCTTTTGCTCATGATCGGGTCTCGATGATTATTCTTGTAGAGGGTGCTTACCAGCGCTCGCTCCAGGGGCGCAGGTCCATTTCGAAGGTCCAGGCATCCCGAGGTTGGCTGTGCAGGTACCAGTAGTTCTCGGCGATATGCTCGGGATCGAGAATGCCGTCCTGGTCCTTGAGGGCGTATTTCTCGGGGAATGTGCTGCGGATGAAGTCGGTATCGATGGCGCCGTCGACTATGACGTGGGCCACGTGGATATTCATTGGCCCCAGCTCGCGGGCCATGCTCTGGGCCAGGGCGCGAATGCCATGCTTGGCTCCGGCGAAGGCGGCAAACCCCGCGGCTCCCCGCATCCCGGCGGTCGCGCCAGTGAACAGGATGGTGCCGCGCTGGCGGGTAGCCATGCGCTTGGCCACTTCGCGGGCATTGAGGAACCCGGAAAAACAGGCCATTTCCCAGATCTTGAAATACTTGCGTGCCGTTTCCTCGAGGATGCTGCACGGCACGTTGGCGCCTATGTTGAATACGAAGGCTTCGATCGGTCCGAGTTGCGTCTCGATCCGCTCGATCAGGGCGATCACTTCCTCTTCCTTGCGGGCATCACAAGCGAAGCCATGGGCTTCGCCGCCCGCCTGCTGGATGCTCTGCACCAGAGGTTGCAGTTTGTCCGCGCTGCGCCGGGTTACGCAGGCGATGAAACCTTCAGCAGCGAAACGTTTGGCAATGGCACCACCCGTGGCATCGCCGGCACCAACCACCAGTACGACTTTCTTCTTGTTCAAGGTCATGAGGGGCTCGCTCTTTGGTAAACGATCGTTAGGTAAACGAACGTTATGCTATGATTTTTCAGTCGTCAAGAATGCCTAGGGGAGCTTTCAGGGATGCGTTATTCCGCCGGTCACAAGCAGCAAACCCGTGAACGCCTGTTGCAGAGCAGTGCGGTCCAGGCCAAGGACGAAGGTTTTTCCACCGTTGGGGTCGATGCCTTGATGAAGGCCATCGGCCTGAGCGGAGGGGCTTTCTACAGCCATTTCGCTTCCAAGGACGAGCTGTTCGGTTCGATTGTCGAGCGCGAACTGCGCCAGAGCCTGGAGCGCCTGGGAGGCAACGGTCAGCATGATCGAGAGAAGTTGCGACGCTGCCTGAAGCAGTACTTGAGCATGGCCCATGTGCAGCAGCCGGGAGCGGGGTGCGCGTTGCCCGCATTGGGGGCGGAAGTTTCCCGAGGAGCCGTCGAGG
>NZ_JACKZK010000021.1:105000-107477 GCF_014230245.1 Pseudomonas sp. MSSRFD41
GGACCGAACCGACTACCGTTGAAAAGTTAGCGGATGACCTGTGGATCGGAGTGAAAGGCTAATCAAGCTCGGAGATAGCTGGTTCTCCTCGAAAGCTATTTAGGTAGCGCCTCATGTATCACTCTAGGGGGTAGAGCACTGTTTCGGCTAGGGGGTCATCCCGACTTACCAAACCGATGCAAACTCCGAATACCTAGAAGTGCCGAGCATGGGAGACACACGGCGGGTGCTAACGTCCGTCGTGAAAAGGGAAACAACCCAGACCGTCAGCTAAGGTCCCAAAGTTATGGTTAAGTGGGAAACGATGTGGGAAGGCTTAGACAGCTAGGAGGTTGGCTTAGAAGCAGCCATCCTTTAAAGAAAGCGTAATAGCTCACTAGTCGAGTCGGCCTGCGCGGAAGATGTAACGGGGCTCAAACCATACACCGAAGCTACGGGTATCACGTAAGTGATGCGGTAGAGGAGCGTTCTGTAAGCCTGTGAAGGTGAGTTGAGAAGCTTGCTGGAGGTATCAGAAGTGCGAATGCTGACATGAGTAACGACAATGCGAGTGAAAAACTCGCACGCCGAAAGACCAAGGTTTCCTGCGCAACGTTAATCGACGCAGGGTTAGTCGGTCCCTAAGGCGAGGCTGAAAAGCGTAGTCGATGGAAAACAGGTTAATATTCCTGTACTTCTGGTTATTGCGATGGAGGGACGGAGAAGGCTAGGCCAGCTTGGCGTTGGTTGTCCAAGTTTAAGGTGGTAGGCTGAGATCTTAGGAAAATCCGGGATTTCAAGGCCGAGAGCTGATGACGAGTTACCTTTTAGGTGACGAAGTGGTTGATGCCATGCTTCCAAGAAAAGCTTCTAAGCTTCAGATAACCAGGAACCGTACCCCAAACCGACACAGGTGGTTAGGTAGAGAATACCAAGGCGCTTGAGAGAACTCGGGTGAAGGAACTAGGCAAAATGGCACCGTAACTTCGGGAGAAGGTGCGCCGGTGAGGGTGAAGGACTTGCTCCGTAAGCCCATGCCGGTCGAAGATACCAGGCCGCTGCGACTGTTTATTAAAAACACAGCACTCTGCAAACACGAAAGTGGACGTATAGGGTGTGACGCCTGCCCGGTGCCGGAAGGTTAATTGATGGGGTTAGCGCAAGCGAAGCTCTTGATCGAAGCCCCGGTAAACGGCGGCCGTAACTATAACGGTCCTAAGGTAGCGAAATTCCTTGTCGGGTAAGTTCCGACCTGCACGAATGGCGTAACGATGGCGGCGCTGTCTCCACCCGAGACTCAGTGAAATTGAAATCGCTGTGAAGATGCAGTGTATCCGCGGCTAGACGGAAAGACCCCGTGAACCTTTACTATAGCTTTGCACTGGACTTTGAGCTTGCTTGTGTAGGATAGGTGGGAGGCTTTGAAGTGGGGACGCCAGTTCTCATGGAGCCATCCTTGAAATACCACCCTGGCAACCTTGAGGTTCTAACTCAGGTCCGTTATCCGGATCGAGGACAGTGTATGGTGGGTAGTTTGACTGGGGCGGTCTCCTCCTAAAGAGTAACGGAGGAGTACGAAGGTGCGCTCAGACCGGTCGGAAATCGGTCGCAGAGTATAAAGGCAAAAGCGCGCTTGACTGCGAGACAAACACGTCGAGCAGGTACGAAAGTAGGTCTTAGTGATCCGGTGGTTCTGTATGGAAGGGCCATCGCTCAACGGATAAAAGGTACTCCGGGGATAACAGGCTGATACCGCCCAAGAGTTCATATCGACGGCGGTGTTTGGCACCTCGATGTCGGCTCATCACATCCTGGGGCTGAAGCCGGTCCCAAGGGTATGGCTGTTCGCCATTTAAAGTGGTACGCGAGCTGGGTTTAGAACGTCGTGAGACAGTTCGGTCCCTATCTGCCGTGGACGTTTGAGATTTGAGAGGGGCTGCTCCTAGTACGAGAGGACCGGAGTGGACGAACCTCTGGTGTTCCGGTTGTCACGCCAGTGGCATTGCCGGGTAGCTATGTTCGGAAGAGATAACCGCTGAAAGCATCTAAGCGGGAAACTCGCCTCAAGATGAGATCTCACTGGGATCTTGAATCCCCTAAAGGGCCGTCGAAGACTACGACGTTGATAGGTTGGGTGTGTAAGCGCTGTGAGGCGTTGAGCTAACCAATACTAATTGCCCGTGAGGCTTGACCATATAACACCCAAGCAATTTGCGAACTCGACAGAGACCAGATTGCGGTGTGTGAAGATGACCAACCGAAAGTTTGACACACGAACCTATTGCATGCCCATTCGCTGGAACGTTGCCCAAACAACGGCTCAGCTACAGAATTTCTTGACGACCATAGAGCATTGGAACCACCTGATCCCATCCCGAACTCAGAAGTGAAACGATGCATCGCCGATGGTAGTGTGGGGTTTCCCCATGTGAGAGTAGGTCATCGTCAAGATTAAATTCCGAAACCCCAATTGCGAAAGCAGTTGGGGTTTTGTCTTT
>NZ_JACKZK010000022.1:0-103989 GCF_014230245.1 Pseudomonas sp. MSSRFD41
GTAGCCGCTGCTGAGCCTGCGAAGCTGCGCCAAGGCCCGCAGGGCCTTCAATTGTGGCGTTAGCAAGGTTGCGCCCGCTGCGCGGCCGTGCGCAGCGGGCGGCAGCGGCTACACCCAGCGGGTTTGCCCGGCGTTACCAGGCGGTGGCGGGGGCGGTGCGTACCTGGGCCTGGCCACCGGCATCGGCGGGGCAGGCCAGCAATGGCACCGCACGCACCGAGTCACCGGGTTGCAGTTGCAGGCGCTTGGTGGCCTGGCGGTCCACCAGCAAGCAGCCGGCCACCAGGCGCCCGGGCGCGGCGGTGATGCGGCAGCTCTCCAGGCGCCGGTTGTGGATCAGCCACATCGGCGCCTGCTCGTCCGGGTTGCCCACCAGCAACGGCAGGACCTGGCTTTCACGCACGCTGCGGATCTTCGCCACTTCGGCCTCGATCAGCGGGCCACCGTCGAACACATCGATGCAGCCCTGGTGGCTGAAACCTTCATCGCGCAGGATGCCCACCGCCTGCTCGGTACTGGCGTGAGCCTGGCCAATGGCCGCCTGGGCCTGGGGGCTGAGCAGGCAGGTATAGAGCGGTTGGCGCGGCATCAGCTCGGCGATGGATGACTTGCCGCCATGGCTGGACAGGCGATTGGCCTGCTGGAAATCCATCTTGAAAAAATGCCGCCCCAAGCTGTCCCAGAACGGCGAGCAGCCCTGGTTGTCGACCTGGCCGCGCAACTCCGCCACCAGCTTCTCGCCGAACAGCGCCGGGTACTCGGCGACGAACAGCAAACGCGCCGTGGACAGCAGGCGCCCGGTATAGCCCTGGCGCAGGTCGTGGCGCAGGAACAGCGAGCACAGCTGGGATTGCCCGGCCATGTCGTTGCTCAAGAACAGGGTCGGGATCTGTTTCTCGATACCCAGTCCCGGGGCGCTGCCACGGGTGACGCCGAGCCGGTAGTTGTAGCAGGGCTCGCGCAGGCCGATGGCACCGCTCAAGCCACAGATGCCGATCACCTGCTGCTCGTCATCTTCCAGCACGAACAGGTAGTCGGCGTCGGCGCGTTCCACCTGGCCGGCGAACGTGCGCTGGGCCCAGCGCACCCGCTGGTCCAGGCGCTCGGGGTCGGTGCTGAGGTTGTCCAGTTCCCGCTGGCTGCCACCCAGCAGGCGCAGCAGCGCGGGCAGGTCGGAGACGCGAATCGGGCGCACGATCATGCACGGGCTCCTGGCAACGGCACGGTTGCGAGTCGACAAGGGGTCATAGCGCAATGCTCCGCACGGCAGCGCCGGGCTCCAGTTGCAAGGCCTGGAACATCTCCTGGTCCAGGCCGATACGCTCCTCGGGAGCTTCGTCGAGCAGCGCGACGATGGCGCGGAAACCTTGCAGGCGGTCGTTGCTCAACAGCCATGGGCGGCCCCGGCCGCTCTGCACGGCGAAGTAGCTGGTGGCGATCCGGCTCTGGATGATCGAGCGCAGTTCGTTGGTGCGCGCTTGCAGGGTCGGCCCGGCATCGAACAGGTCGACGTACTGGGTCGGGGCGAAACCTTCGTCCACCAGGATGTCGCAGGCTTCCCGGGCGTCGGGATGGATGCGGCCGATGCAGTCCTGGGCCGCCTGCGCCAGCATCGGGATGTAGATCGGGTACTGGGGCATCAGCTCGACCAGGAACCCGCGCCCCTGCAGGGCGCACAGGCGTTCGGCCTCGATATAGGGCAAGTCGAAGAAATGCTGGCCCACCGCTTCCCAGAACGGCGATTGGCCCTTGCCGTCGCTGTAGCCGACGATTTCGCTGATGCAGCTGTCGGCGAAACGCTGGGGGTGGGCGGCGATGAACAGCAAGCGGGCCCGGGAGGTCAGTTGCGCCAGGGGCGTGCCGGCCAGCGCAGTGTCGATGTGGAAGCTGCGCAGCAGGGTCTGTTCGCTCAGGTCGTGGCACAGCGACAGGGTAGGGACCCCGTGCTGGATGTCCAGCTCCCGCGAGCTGCTGATGAACGGGCGGTTGCGCAGGCTGTAGAACGGTTCGCTGAAACCGGCCGTGGCCAGGATGTCGGAGCAGCCATGCAGCTCGCCGGTGGCGGGGTCTTCGAGGACGAAGAAATAGTTCTCCGGTCCCTGGTCGGCCTCGGCCTTGGCGAAGGAGGCCAGGGAGTCGAGGATCTTTTCCCGCAGGCAGGTTTCGTCGTCCACCAGCGAGGTGATGCCCAGCAGGCGTCCGCGGGCCAGGCGCCGCAGTTGGGGCAGGTCGGATAACGCCACGGGGCGCAAGGCCAGCATGGATGCACTCCTGTATCAAGGGCCGCCGACCCAGGGCCGGGCGGCCAGACATCACTGTCGATTACCACGCATTGTCCCCGGCCGCGGCATCTTGCGGCCGGTTCCCGGACTGCTCTTGATGGCCGTGCCGGGACGACGCGTCACCCGGTGGGGCAACGCGCCGCGTTCACTATGGCTTGAGCGGATCCGGCAGGGCGGCACCATTGCCCAGCCGGTTGAGCACAAACAGGTATACCAATCCTGCGACCACCCAGATCGCGCCAAGTTTCTGCGCATCCACGCCCATGTTGTACATGATGGCGCAGACGATCACGAAACCGATCGACGGGCAGACCAGGTGGCGCAGCACCTGGCCGGACTTCTGCCGGCGCCAGTAGAAATTGATCACGGTGATGTGCAGCAGCATGAAGCCGCTCAGGGCGCCGAAGTTGACCAGCGAGGTGAGGGTGTCCACCGAGTCGATGAACAGGTAGCAGATCACCAGCGACAGCAGCGCCACCAGGTAGATGCTGATGTGCGGGGTGTTGTGCCTGGCATGGACCTTGGCCAGCACCTTGGGCAGCTTGCCGTCGCGGGCCATGCCGAACAGCAGGCGCGACACGGCGGCCTGCGAGGTGATGGCCACCGCCACGCCCCAGGCCAGTGCCGTGGCGACCCCGGTGAGGGTCGCCAGCCAGCTGCCGGCTGCCAGTTCGGCAATCTCGTAGAAGGCGGTGTCGGCGGACTTGAAGCCCATGCCCGCTGCCAGGTCGGTGGCGATCCAGGTCTGCGCCACGAAGATCGCGCCCATCACCACCAGGGTTATCAAGGCTGCCCGGCCGACGCTACGCCCGGGATCGCCCTTGACCTCTTCGGCCAGGGTCGAGATGGCGTCGAATCCCAGGAACGACAGCACGGCGATGGACACGCCCTGCATCAGCATGCCGAAGTGGAAATTGTCCGGGCTGTACAAGGGCGCCAGGGTCAGCTCGCCGTGGCCGGTGCCGCCGTGCAGGGCGTTCCAGGCATGGAACAGGAAGATCCCCAGGACCACCAGTTGCGCCAGCAGGAACAGGATGTTCATCCGCGCGGTGAAGGTGATGCCGCGCAGGTTGACGAAGGTGGCGCTGACCAGGAACGCCAGGATGAAGCCGACCTTGGGCACTTGCGGGTACAGGTGGTTGAGCGCCATGGCCGCGTAGACATAGAGCAGCGGCGGGATCAGCAGGTAGTCCAGGAGCATCAGCCAGCCGGCGAGGAAACCCACATGGGGGTTGAGCCCGCGTTGGGCATAGGAATAAACCGAGCCGGCGATGGGAAAGGCGCGGGCCATGGCGCCGTAGCTCAGGGCGGTGAAGACCATCGCCACCATGCCGATGATGTAGGCCAGGGGCACCATGCCCGGAGCCTCCTGGTTGACGTAGCCGTAGACCCCGAACGGGGCGATGGGGATCATGAAGATCATCCCGTAGACCACCAGGTCGCGCAGGTTCAGCCCGCGCTTGAGCTCCTGCTTGTAGCCGAATTCTTCAATCTCCATGAAGCACTTCTCCTTGTAGCCAATAGGGGCAAAGCCCGCGGCGTGCGTCGTCATTGACGCTTGGGCCGCGGGCCGGTGTTTGAACCTGGCAGGATCAAAGACACACCACGGCGGTTTTTCTGATGGTTATTGCAGTCCTGCGAACAGCGTTCTTGGATGAGCCTCGGTGCTCTTGAGGCACTACAGCAACGGCGCCAGGCAATCGCTCCAGTGCTGTACCGCCTGCGGGGTGCGCAGCAGGTCGTTGCGCACCTCGATCAACACCGACTCCAGGCCCCGGGCATCGCCGTGCACCGGTACCGTCATATCGCTCAACGGATCGATTTCATAAGGCTGGTTGCCGGCCACTTTCAGCGGCAGGGCCCACAAGCCTTCCAGGACCCGGGCGGCATAGGCGGTGGCGTTGCCATAGAGCACGCCGATTTCCAGGTCCCGCGGCTGGCCGTAGTACACCGGGGTGAAACTGTGGATGCCCACCACCCGCACTTCGCGGCCCTGGGCCAGGCGCCGGTCGATGATCCGCTGCAAGCGCTGGTGGAATGGCGTGAACAACTGCTGGCGCCGGTACTCGCGGGTCGCTTCGTCCAGGTGCTGGTTGCCCGGCACCTGGTAGATCTCGCTCTGCAACGGAATGCTGTCGGGGGCATGCCGTGGCCGGTTGAGGTCCACCAGCAAGCGCGAGTAGTTGGCCGCGATCAGGGTCGCGCCCAGGGCCTGGGACAGGCTCTGGGCCAGCTCCAGGGCGCCCGGGTCCCAGGCGATATGCTCGCGGGCCGCCACCGGGTCCAGCCCCAGGTCGTTCAGGGCTGGCGGAATGTAGGGGCTGGCGTGCTCGCACACCAGGATCAGCGGATGCTCGGAGTCTTCCCGGAACAGGCGATAGGCCGGCTCGGTATAGAGTCCCAGCTCGGCGGATTTAGTACAGGTGTCCATAGTGCTCACAGAGTTGGGCGGCGTTCAGGTGCTCGGTCAGTGACACTTCCTTTTGCTTGACGGCGAAATAGGTATCCAGCAGCGCCTGCGGCAGCAGTTGTCGCAACTCGCGGTTCTCGCGCAGGCAATCCAGGGCCTGGGGCAGGTTGCCGGGCAGTGGCACGATGCCGCTGGCCCGGCGCTGTTCGGCGCTCAGTTCATCGGGGACCTTGTCGGTCACCGCATTGAGCGCCAGTCGCTGCTCGATGCCCAGGCGGCCGGCCATCAGCACCACGGCCATGGCCAGGTGCGGCGAAGCGGTGGCATCCAGGGCGCGGAATTCCAGGTTGTATTGCGACGCTTCAGGCTTGCCACCGATGGTCACGGTGGGGCAGATGCGCAGCGAGGCTTCGCGGTTGCGCAGGCCCAGGCAGGCATAGGAGGCGCTCCAGTGATGGGG
The DNA here is from genome assembly GCF_014230245.1 of Pseudomonas sp. MSSRFD41. Taxonomy (NCBI): domain Bacteria; kingdom Pseudomonadati; phylum Pseudomonadota; class Gammaproteobacteria; order Pseudomonadales; family Pseudomonadaceae; genus Pseudomonas; species Pseudomonas sp. MSSRFD41. The sequence goes on from NZ_JACKZK010000022.1 coordinate 5,153, forward strand.
TTGCAGGCGCGCATAGGAAATCGGTGTTGGCGCGGTGAAGGCGCACAGCGCCGGCAGGTGCTTGAGCACTCCGGCGGCCCAGTGCTGGCCCAGGCGCGAAAGGTCGTCGCCGCTCACCGCTTGCGGATCGTAGAGCAGCGGGGTGCCGTCCAGGTCCTGCAGGCTCAGGTGCAGGTGCACGCCGTTGCACACCGCGTTCTCGGCGGTCTTGGGCGCGAAGCTGACCCGCTGCCCCAACTGCCGGGCGATCTCGCGGGTGATCTCGCGCACGTTCACCGCGCGGTCGGCGGCGGCCAGGCCCTGGGTCGGGCGGCAGGTGACCTCGTACTGGTGCTTGCCGTATTCGGGCAGGAACATTTCCGGCTCGACCCCGGCGGCGCGCAATGCCGCCAGCAACCAGCCGCCGAAGCTCGCGCCCTGGCGCTGGGCCTGCAGCGAGAACGCCAGGTGTTCGGCCTGCTCGTCACCGGTGTCGAGGTTGAACTCATGCTCGAACGCCGCGGTGACCTGGATGCCCAGGGCCTGGTAGGCCTCCAGCTCGTTGCGCAGCAGGGTGCGCGGGCACGCGGCCCAGGGCTGGCCATCGGTCTCGCGGATATCGGCGTGGACGAAGTCCAACGGCGGCGCCGAGGCATCGGGCCCGGCACCGACGCTGACCCGGCTGTCCAGGTCGGGAATCAACCGCAGGTCGCCATAGGCGCCCCAGGGATTGTCCTCGGCGATCAGGTCCTGGGGTGTCAGCGCGCTGTTGGCCGGCACCCAGCCACAACCGCCGAGCCGGTAGTGCTCCAGCTCGTCGCTGGGAAACGAGCGTCCGCGAGTGACGCCGATCAGGTCGGTGGTGACGATGCTGGTCATCGCCACCGGGCTCAGGGCCTCGATGTCCTGGCTCCGGCTCATCCGCGGATCTCCCGCAGGCGCCCGAGCACGGTGGCGGTGTCGGTGATCCAGCAGTAGCCCTTGATCGCATTGAGGCAGGCCTGGTGCCGGGCATCGCTGTAGGTGGCGCAGGCGTCTTCCACCAGGGTCACCAGGTAGCCGCGGTCGGCGGCATCGCGTACCGCCATGTCCACGCACTGGTCGGTGACGATCCCGGCGACGATCAGGTGGCGCGTCTCCAGGTTGCGCAGCACGTAGTCGATGTTGGTGGAGTTGAAGACGCCGGACGAGGTCTTGGGCAGCACGATCTCGTTTTCCACTGGCTCGAGCTCGGCGATGATCGCCGCTTGCGGGCTGCCCTTGGGCAGGTGCATGTCCGACAGCTTGTGGTCCAGGGAGCGATCACGGCCGTCGGCGGTGAGGCTCTCGATGATGGTGTGCAGCACGTTCTGCCGAGCCTCGCGCACCGCGGCCAGGAGCTTCTGCTGGTTGGGGATCACTTGCTCCCGGGCGCGCTTGAGGAACGCCTCGCCTTCGGGGCCTTGCAGGTGCGGGTCGAACTGCGGCTCGAGCCAGGCCCGTTGCATGTCCACCAGCAGCAGGGCGGTGTGGTCGACGACGAAGGGCAGGTCCCGTGGCGAGCGATGGGGCAGGCTGAACATCCTTATTTCTCCTCCAGCACATGAGTGGCGAATTCGGCCCGCAGGGCATCGATGCCCTCCAGGCGTTGATCCAGATGGGTACTGCGTGGGGTCATGCAGGCGATCAGCGCCTCGACCTGGGCCAGGGCCGGCACCAGGCTGTCGAAGGGCGACAGCGACTCCACCGGGGCACTGATGACCAGGTCCGCCAGTTCGCGCAGCGGCGATGCGTAGATATCGGTGAACAACACCACCCGGGCGTTGCGTGCCTTGACGGCATTGGCCACGCGCAGGGCCTGGGTCTGGTAGCGGCGGTAGTCGAACAGCAGCACCACGTCCTGGCGCTGCACGTCGAACAAGCGGTCCGGCAGTTGCGCGTTGTCTTCGAGAAAGAAGCAGCCCGGACGCATCAGGCGCAGGTGGTTGAGCAGGTACTGGGCGAGGAAGCTGCTGAAGCGTCCACCGAAGCAATGCACCGAGTGCCGGCTGTCCAGCAGCCAGTCCATGAGCACGCGGATGTCCTCGGGCTGGGTCAGCGCCTGGGTGTCCTGCAGGGCCCGCTGGCTGTCGGCCAGGTAGCGTCCCCAGGTGTCGCCCCGGGCTACCTGGGCCCTGGGGTGGAGCAGGGTGCTGGGCGAGCGCAGGCGGTCATCCATGTCACTGAGCAGGGCTTCCTGGAACTCGCCGTAACCGCTGAAACCGAGTTTCTTGACCAGGCGCACGATGGTCGGGTCGCTCACCCCGGCGTGCTCGGCCAGCCGCGACATGGGGCCCAGGCCGCTGCGCGGATAGTGGTCGAGCAGGGCTCGCACCACCTTGCGCTCGGAGGGCGTCAGGTCGAGGGCGGGATCGGTGATCAGGTCTCTGAGAGAAGGCATCGGGATGATTGACAGGCCGGGTGTAGTTTTTGTTTCAGAAAAAGCTGAAAGCGATATTTATGTAATGAACATTACATGTCCAGTGAATTTTCCAATAAGGGCGAAAGGCTCTGGGGCGGAGCTTGACCCGGCGTCCTGCTGTCATCCATGAGAACGCACCCTGGGTAACAGCCGGGTTCACTGGCGAGCGCCTCGCTGGACCCCGTAGCCGCCGCATCCACGGTGCTTCGGCTAAACCCGCGCGGGCGCCATGGGTGTAGGATGCCCGGTCGCCAATCCATCGGAGCGCTGCCCGTGCAGGCCACCCGTCTGACCCTGATCTGCCATGCCCGTACCCTCGCCCAGAAGCTGGCACGCTTGCCCCTGGACGAGCCGCTGGAGATGGACTGGCAGGCCCAGGCGGCCTCCCGCGCCGCCGAGCTCAAGCGCAGTACCCGGGTGCTGTGCGCTCCAGAGCTGCGGACCCGGCAGACCGCCGCGCTGTTCAGCCCCAATTATCAGGTTGAACCGGCCCTGGCCGACTGTGCCCTGGGTGACTGGCAGGGGCTGGCCCTCGATGCCCTGCAAGAGCAACAACCCCGGGCGCTTCAGGCCTGGCTGGCGGACCCGCACCAGGCCCCGCCGGGCGGCGAGTCGGTGGCCGACCTATGCCAGCGCGTGACCCGCTGGCTGGAGCGACTGGCGCAGCAGCCCGGGCACTGGCTGGCGGTGACCCATCCGTGGGTCATGCGTGCGGCCATGCTCGAGGCGCTCCAGGCGCCACTGCACAGCTTCAATCTGATCGATATCGAGCCCCTGGCGCGCCTGGACCTAAGCCACGCCGGGTGCTGGCGCCTGCGCCTGGACGGTCGTCCCTGAGGTCCGGCGCCGGCATTTCTCCCGGGGCCGAAGCGGCCCATACTGGCCCGCAGGCATAGCAGCGGGAGCATCCCTTCATGAAAACCGTCCTGGTCATCGGCATCGGCGCCGGCCACCCCGACTACATCACCATCCAGGCGATCAAGGCGCTGAACCGCTGCGACGTGGTGTTCCTGATGGACAAGGGGCCGAGCAAGGATTCGCTGATCGACCTGCGCCGCCAGTTGTGCGAGCGCTACCTCACCGAGCGCCCCTATCGTTTCGTCGAGGCACGGACCCCGGAGCGCGAGCGTGGCGAAGTGGATTACCCGGCCAGCGTCCAGGCCCTGAACCGCGACAAGCAACAGCTCTTCGAACGGCTGATCGACCAGGAGCTGGAGGAGGGCCAGACCGGGGCGTTCCTGGCCTGGGGCGATCCGGCGCTGTACGACAGCACCCTGCGTATCCTGCAACGGATCCTCGCCAGCGGCACGGCGTCGTTCGAGTACGAAGTGATCCCTGGCATCACCAGCGTCCAGGCCCTGGCGGCCCGCCACAAAGTGCCGCTGAACCGGATTGGCCGCTCCGTGGAAATCACCACCGGACGCCGCCTGGCAGCGGGGCAGGCCGGCTCCGCCGACAGCCTGGTGGTGATGCTCGATGCCGAGGATGCCTATCGGCAACTGCGCAACCAGGACCTGGACATCTACTGGGGCGCCTACCTGGGCACGGCGGCTGAAATCCTCATTGCCGGGCGTCTCGACGAGGTTGCCGACGAGATCCGCCGGGTCCGCCTCGAGGCCCGCCAGGCCCATGGCTGGATCATGGACACCTACCTGCTGCGCAAGCCCGAGGACTGACGCCCCGCCGGACCCGCGTCGACCCCTTCGCCGGCAAGCCGGCTCCTACGGGCGCGGTGGCGGGGCGCTTTCCCGGCCGCGGCCGAAGCGTTCGCGGTACACCGACGGCGGTACGCCCACCAGGCCGCGAAAGGCCACGCGAAAGCTCTCCACCGAGCGATAACCGCAGCGCAGGGCAATGGTTTCGGTATTCTCGCTGCTGCTTTCCAGCAGTTCCCTGGCCCGGGCCAGCCGTTCATGCTGCAGCCAGGCCTTGGGCGAGGCGCCAGTGGCGTCGTGGAAACGCCGCAGGAAGGTACGTTCGCTCATCAGCGCCTGGGCCGCCAGTTCGCTCACGCTCAACGGTTGATGCAGGCGCTCCCGGGCCCATTGCATGAGCCGCGAGAGGTCGCTGCGCGGGGTGCGGCTGACCGGCGCGGGAATGAACTGCGCCTGGCCGCCGGTGCGTTGCGGCGACATCACCAGGCGCCGGGCCACGCTGTTGGCCACCTGAGTGCCGAAGTCCCGGGCCACCAGGTGCAGGCAGGCATCGATACCGGCGGCGCTGCCGGCGGAAGTGATCAGTTGCCCGGCATCGACATAGAGCACATCCGGGTCCACACGGATATTCGGGAACCCCTCGGCCAGCTCGCGGGCATAGCGCCAGTGAGTGGTGGCGCTACAACCATCCAGCAGCCCGGTCGCCGCCAGAACGAATACCCCGGAACAGATCGACAGCAGCCGCGCGCCGCGTTGGTGGGCCTGGCGCAGCGCTTCCAGCAACCGCGGCGGCGGCGCCTGCTCGCGGCTGCGCCAGCCGGGAACGATGATGGTCCGCGCCTGCTCCAGCAGCTCCAGGCCACCGTCGGCCAGCACCTGGATCCCGCCCAGGGCACGCATCGGGCCGGGGTCCACGGCGGCGATGGTTTGCCGGTACCAGGGGAAATCGAACTCCGGCCGGGCCAGGCCGAAAATCTCCACGGCGATGCCGAACTCGAAGGTGCAAAGGCCGTCGTAGGCGAGAATCGCCACCAATCCAGGGTGATTGTGCATTTGGCGGAAAGTTACCAGTCGTTGTCTTGAGCGCCACTGTAGCCGTAGGGGCAGGGCGGATAAAGTCCTGCTCACCGCCACCCTGATACCTGGAGAGCCCCATGACCAGCCTGGTCCGCAGCACCGCCGCCGCCCCGTGCGCCCGTGCCCTGATGCATTTTTCCAACCGCCTGAGCTTTGAAACCGACTGCTCCGATGTCTATTCCAGCCAGCAGGCCGGTGCCGTGGATTTTGTCCTGGTGGACGTGCGCGGCCCCGACGCCTTTGCCCGGGGCCATGTGCCGGGGGCGATCAATATTCCCGTGCGCCTGCTCACCGCCGAGCACCTTGCACACTATCCGCGGGACAGCCTGTTCGTGGTGTATTGCGCAGGCCCGCACTGCAATGGCGCGAACAAAGCCGCGGTAAAGCTCGCGGCCCTGCAATACCCGGTCAAGGAAATGATCGGCGGTATCACCGGCTGGCTGGATGAAGGCTTTGCCCTGAGCGGCCAGGCGCCAGGCGCGCCAACCCCGACCTTGCCCTGTGCCTGTTGAAGGCCGCCGTCGCGGCGACACCCCTTGGCCGCCCAGGGCCTTCGAGCGCTAAAAATGCGCCGTCATGGGGCGAGTCTCGGCTTTGGCCGGGGCGGGTGCACCACGGCGCAGCGCAGGCAAAAGCGCCCGGCAGCGGGCGCATGTTTTTTATAAGTATTTGTCGCATGAACACAATTTGCATCCAGGGAGCCGCTCTAGACTGCTGGCCACTTCGATTGGCCCACGATCGAATGCTGCCAACAAGAAACCTCCGCCCCCTGGAGTTATAAATGAACAAGTTTGTGCTGTTCGGTGCCCTGGCACTGTCGCTGTTTTCCTTCACCGCTTCGGCCGACGAGGCCAAGCCGATCCGCATCGGTATCGAAGCCGGCTACCCGCCATTCTCGATGAAGACCCCCGACGGCAAGCTCGCCGGTTTCGACGTGGACCTGGGCAACGCCCTGTGCGAGCAGATGAAAGCCAAGTGCACCTGGGTCGAGCAGGAATTCGACGGCTTGATCCCGGCGCTGAAGGTGAAGAAGATCGACGCCATCCTGTCGTCCATGACCATCACCGACGATCGCAAGAAGAATGTCGACTTCACCATCAAGTACTACCACACCCCGGCTCGTTTCGTGATGAAGGCCGGCACCACCATCAAGGACCCGCTGACCGAGCTCAAGGGCAAGAAGGTCGGTGTACTGCGTGCCAGTACCCACGACCGCTTCGCCACCGAAGTGCTGGTGCCGGCCGGCATCGACCTGGTGCGCTACGGCTCGCAGCAGGAAGCCAACCTGGACATGGTGTCCGGTCGCGTCGACGCGCTGCTGGCCGACTCGGTCAACCTTGACGACGGTTTCCTGAAAACCGAGGCCGGCAAGGGTTTCGCCTTCGTTGGTCCCGAGTACAACGATCCGAAGTATTTCGGTGGCGGTGCCGGTATCGCCGTGCGCAAGGGTGACAAGGAGCTGGCGGAGAAATTCAATGCCGCCATCACCGAGATCCGCGCCAATGGCAAGTACAAAGAAGTGCAGGACAAGTACTTCACCTTCGATGTCTACGGCGAATAAGCCGCTGGCATGAAAAAAGGTGGCGACCGGCTCCCGGTCGCCACCTTTTTTATTTTTATGCACGCTGTTCTATCCTGCGCCACGCCTTTTTTCCGGAGCCTGCATGCAACGCATCGACCACGCCCTGCCTTGGGGCCACCTGGGCACTTCGCGCCAGCTCAGCGTATTTCGCTTCGGCAACGGCCCGCGCAAGGTCTACATCCAGGCCAGCCTGCACGCCGACGAACTGCCCGGCATGCGTACCGCCTGGGAGCTCAAGCAACGCCTGGCGCTACTGGAAGAACAGGGGCGCCTGCAATGCACGGTGGAACTGGTGCCGGTGGCCAATCCCATCGGCCTCGACCAGCAGGTGCAAGGCAACCACCTGGGGCGCTTCGAGCTGGGCAGCGGCAACAACTTCAACCGTGCCTTCGTCGAGCTCAGTGGCCCGGTCGGCGACCGGATCGGCAAGCTGTTGGCGGATGACGCGGCGGCCAACGTGGCCCTGATCCGCCGCACCATGCTCCAGGTGCTGGACGAGCTGCCGGCCCCGCTGTCGCAGCTCGAAGCCCTGCAGCGCTTGTTGTTGCGCCATGCCTGCGACGCCGATATCACACTCGACCTGCATTGCGATTTCGAGGCGGCGATCCACCTGTATGCCTTGCCCCAGCACTGGCCCCAATGGCGGTCCCTGGCGGCGCGGCTCAAGGCTGGCGTGGCGCTGCTGTGCGAGGATTCCGGGGGCAGTTCCTTCGATGAGTCCTGCTCCGCCCCCTGGCTGCGCCTGGCGCGGGATTTCCCGCGGGCGGCGATCCCCCTGGCCAACCTGGCCACTACCCTGGAGCTGGGCAGCATGGGCGACACCCGGGTCGAGCAGGCGCGCGCCAACGGCGAAGCCATCCTGGGCTTTCTCGCCGAACAGGGGCTGATCGACGGCGACTGGCCGGCGGCGCCGCAGGATTGCTGCGAGGGCATGTCGTTCGACGGCACCGAGTATCTGTTCGCGCCGCACCATGGCGTGGTCAGTTTCCTGCGTGAAGCCGGGGAGTGGGTCGAGCGCGGTGACGCTTTGTTCGAGGTGGTGGATCCGTTGAGCGACCGGGCCAGCGTCGTCCGGGCCGGCACCAGCGGCATACTGTTCGCCCTGGATCGTGGACGCTACACCCAGCCGGGGATCTGGCTGGCCAAGGTCGCCGGTCGCGAACCCATTCGCCAGGGCAAGCTGGTCAACGACTGATCCGGTGTCGCACACCGCGAACCGCCTGCTGCCGATCTTGCAGTGGGCCTTCCACTACCCGACCGGGGCTCAAGCCTTGTTTCGATTGTCCCTGTGCATCCGCTGGTTGTTCGCCCTGTGCCTGCTGGCGGCGACCTTCAATCATCTGCACGCTGCCTTCGCCCACGGCCTGCTCTGGGACTATGGCTACGGCAGCGATACGCCCCTGGTCAGCCGGGCCTTCTGGGGTTCGCTGACGCTATTGGACCCGCTGGCCGTGCTGCTGTTGTGGCGGCGCCCACGCTGGGGGCTGGCGCTGACCCTGGCGATCATTGTGCTGGACGTCCTGCACAACAGCCTTTATGTCGCCGCCCACGAACAGTGGCTGGCGAGTTTCTATCTGTCCCAGGTGGGGTTCCTGGTGCTGGTGCTGTTGCTCACGCCGCTGGCCTGGCGGGGGCTTGCCGGCACCGGGCAAGCGAGATGCCAGCGCTTGCCCGGTTGAACGGGCGCGGGCTGCCCAGGGAGGTCATCGTGGCGGGCTCTGGCGGCGGCTGCTCCAGCCAGGTCCGCAGTGCTAGGCTCTGGCCGTCGATTTTCCCCACTTAAGGAGCCATCCATGATCCGTTGCCTGGCGCTACTGGCCCTGTTGGCCGCGCCCTTTGTCCACGCCGATACCCTGCTGCACGACGACCTGCCGCTGCGCTACCTGGAACAGGCGCCGACAGAGACCCGCGACCAGCCGCTGGTGATCTTCCTGCACGGCTACGGCAGCAACGAGGCCGACCTGTTCGGGCTGCATGAACGCTTGCCGGCGACCTACACCTATCTCTCCGCCCGCGCGCCGCAGACCCTCGATGAGGACAGCTTCCAGTGGTTCCGGCGCCAGGGGCAAGGGCCTTATGACGGCGTCAGCGAAGACCTGGCCAGCAGTGCCGAGTTGATCGGCCGCTTCGTCCGTGCGGCGGCGGCCAAGTATCTCACCGAGCCTGGCAAGGTGGTGCTGGTGGGCTTCAGCCAGGGGGCGGCGATGGCCTATGAAGTGGGCTTGCGGCATCCGCAAGCGGTGCGCGGGATTGCCGCCTTGAGCGGGAAGATCCTGCCGCTGCTGGCCTCGCAGCTAAGGAGCGAGCCAGGGTTGCAGCGCCTGGGGATCTTCATCGGCCATGGCACCAGCGACCAGCGTTTGCCCTACAGCGACGGCGTGGAGGCCAACCGGCTATTGCGCGGGCTGGCCCTGGAGCCGCAGTTCCATGCCTATCCGGGGATGGGCCACAGCATCAGCGAAGTGGAGATCCAGGACCTGGATCGCTGGTTGCGCGCACTCGCCCCCTGAACCAGGGTCATTGGCCGAGGATCTGCTTCATCAATGCCGCATGCCCGGCTTTGTCGGCGGCCCGGGAGATCACCTGGATCACCGCCATGTGCGTACCGGAGCCGGCGATCAGGGTCGAGTTCAGGGTCAGGCCGCCGCCCTGGGTGGCGGTGCTGTCGATCTGGCGCACGCCGAGGCCCTTGAGGATGAGGCTTCTTTGCGCCTGCTTCTTGAAGTCCGGCAGGGCCTGGGACTGCTGGACCAGGAAGCCGGCGGTCGCGTCATCGAGAAAGGCGCTGTCGTTATCCTTGACCCGGGCCCCGTTGGGAATGCTGTTCTGCGCCGCGATCACCACGGTACGCGTGTCGTCGTTGGCGTACAGGGTACCGCTGGCGCCGCCGGTGCCCTTGGCTTCGTCGCCCCCCGGCAGGGCCGCGGCGCTGAAGCCCTTGGGCAGGCTGAAGGCCAGCTTGCCGTCGAGCAGCGTGACTTTTTCGCCCGAGGCCTGGCGAGCGGTGGATTTGCCGGCGGCCACGGCGTTCAACGCACCAAGGCCCGCCACGGCGGCGAACACCAGGACCAGGGCTTTTCTAGCTAGGGATGACATGCACGATCTCCGGGCATCTGGATGGAAGGCGCGCATCATCCCACGCCCGTGGCAGCCGGCTCCAGAGGGATTTCTTTCATTGGATCATCGACTCTGGCGGCTGCCAGGTCCTGCGACCCGTGCCGAGCCGCGCGCAGCCTGCGGCAGCGGCTACACCAAGCGAAGCACTGGCGTGGCAGGTCAAGGCGTGTCGTCGAGAAAGCGCCCACGGTGATCGGGGCTGGGCAGCAGGCAGACGTCGTAGCGGCCGAACCAGCGATAGCGGTGGCGGGCGATGTAGCTGTAGCCCCAGTCGCGCAGGGGCCGGGGAATCCACTGCAGCAGGCGCAGCCAGCGCCAGGGCGCGGGCAGTTGCGCCATCAGGCGGATGAAGGCTGTAGAGCGCAGGGACAGGCGCTGGCCTTCGATCAGCACCACGCTGTCGAACTGTTCGGTGGACAACCCGGCCCATGCCAGCAGGGCCTGGCCCTGGGGCGACTGCACCGAGGCCAGGCGGATCCGCCGTTCGGTGTCATGGGCAATGACGAAGCGCACCGAGGCGTTGCACAGCTTGCACACGCCATCGAACAGCAGCACTCGTTCGCCAGGCTGCAGGAAGGGCGGCAGGGTAGCGCCTGCCGAAGTCGTTGCGGTGTGGGCCACGGAGAAACCTTGCAAGGGTGGAACGGGGTCCGGCCCGGGCCGGAACCTGTGCAGCATACTCGCCTTGACCGATGAATTTCAGGCTTGGGCGGCCGCGGCTAAACCTCTAAGCTGGGCACCTGCTTCAAGTCGCCGTGGAGTCCCCCTTGTGAAATTCAGCCTGCCGAAAATCGCCACCGCTCCTTTCTGTCCGCCGGAGGTGGCCGGTTCCGTCACCGTCGACCCCCGCGCTTCGCTGTTCAAGCGCGTGCTGCGCTTCGCCGGCCCCGGGCTATTGGTGTCCATCGGCTACATGGACCCGGGCAACTGGGCCACGGCCATCGAGGCCGGTTCGCGCTATGGCTACAGCCTGCTGTTCGTGGTGTTGCTGGCGAGCCTGGCGGGCATGGTGGTGCAGTGCCTGTGTTCGCGCCTGGGCATCGCCACCGGGCGTGACCTGGCGCAGCTTTGCCGCGAGCGCTACAGCCCACGCTCGGCGCGGGTCCAGTGGCTGCTGGCGGAGGTCTCGATCATCGCCACCGACCTGGCCGAAGTGCTGGGCTGCGCCTTGGCTTTCCACCTCTTGCTGGGCGTCTCGTTGAGCACCGGGATCGTCATTACCGCCTTCGACACTTTGCTGGTGCTGGCCCTGCAGAACCGTGGCTTTCGCCGGTTGGAAGCGATCATGCTGGCGCTGGTGGCGACCATCGGCGTGTGCTTCTTCATCGAGTTGCTGCTGATCAAGCCTCACTGGCCAGACGTGGCCCGGGGCTTCACCCCGTCGCTGGCGGCCATCAGCGCTGCCGCGCCGCTGTACCTGGCGATCGGCATCCTCGGCGCCACGGTGATGCCGCACAACCTGTACCTGCATACCTCGGTGGTCCAGACCCGGCTGGTGGGCAAGGACCTTGCCAGCCGCAGCGATGCGATCCGCCTGGCGCGCATCGATACCATCGGCTCCCTGGCGCTGGCGCTGCTGGTGAACGCGGCGATCCTGATCCTTGCCGCCGCGGCCTTCCACAACACCGGGCACAGCGACGTGGTGGAGATCCAGGATGCCTACCACCTGCTCGACCCGCTGGTGGGCGGGGCCCTGGCCAGCGTGCTGTTCGGCGTGGCACTGCTGGCCTCCGGGCAGAGCTCGACCTTTACCGGGACCATCGCCGGCCAGGTGATCATGGAGGGTTACCTGAACCTGCGGATTCCCTGCTGGCAGCGCCGCCTGATCACCCGCGGCCTGGCGTTGATCCCGGCGTTCATCGGCGTCTGGCTGCTGGGCGACGGCGCCGTGGGCAAGCTGCTGGTGCTGAGCCAGGTGGTGCTCAGCCTGCAACTGCCATTCGCCTTGTATCCGTTGATCCGCATGACCAACGACCCACGCCTGATGGGCGTCTTCGTCAACCGCAGGCCGACCCGCTGGCTGGCCTGGAGCCTGTTCGCCGTGATCAGCGCTGCCAATGCCTGGCTCATAGCTAGCCTTTAGCGGCAAGCGGCAAGCCCCAAGCCAGAGCCAGAGCGCTCAAGCCAAGGCTGATCGCGTCCGGCTTTCAACTTGCCGCTTGCAGCTGATCGCGCTAGCGATCCCAATACGGTATTGGCCCGAACTTCTCGACGAAGAAGTCGATCACCGTGCGGACCTTCACCGACAAGCGCCGGCTGCCCGGCCACAGGGCGGCGATCTGTTGCGGTTCGAGGCTGGTGGCCACTTCGAAATCCTCGAACAGCGCCACCAGCCGGCCCTGGTGCAGGGCCTCGCCGATCAGCCAGGAAGGAAACATCACCAGCCCCAGGCCTTGTTCGGCGGCCTGGGTCAGGGTGTCGGCGTGGTTGCCGGTCAGCGGGCCCGTGACGCTGTAGGGCGTCCAGGATTCCTGGCCCTGGCGGAAGAACCAGCGCTGCTGGCCGCTTTCGCCCTTGTAGGCCAGGCATTGGTGCTGGTGCAGCTGGTCGGGATGCCGGGGGTGGTCGTGGCGGGCCAGGTAGCCCGGGCTGGCGGCGACCCGGTAGCGCTGGGGTGCCAGTAGCCGGGCCTGCATCGAGGAGTCTCCCAGCACGCCGATGCGAAACAGCAGGTCGGTGCCGTCCTGCAACGGGTCGATATAGCTGTCGGTCTGCTGGATATCCAGTTGCAGCTTGGGGTAGCGCCGGTGCAGTTCGCCCAGCCAGGGCGAGATATGCCGCTGGCCGAATACCACCGGTGCGTTGATCCGCACCAGTCCGGTCGGCTCGTCCTGCTGTTCTTGCAGGGCCTGCTCGGCTTCTTCCCATTGCGCCAGCACCCGCCGGGCATGGTGCCCCAACAGGCGCCCGGCCTCGGTGGGGCTGACCGCCCGGGTATGGCGATACAGCAACTGTTGGCCCAGGGCCTGTTCCATCAGCTGGATCTGCCGCGAAATGGAGGAGGGTGCCAGGCCTTCGCGTCGGGCCACGGCAGAGAAACTGCCCTGGTCGAGCACCGCGATGAACAGCCGCAGGGCCTTGAAACCCAGGTCGTTGAAGCCTTGCATGGGGAGTCCTTGCTGTGCGCTTTGCGCAAAGGTGTTGTCGGCATGCTCCCATTTATCGCAAAGCATGGGCAACCAATAATGCTCGCCATTCCATGAACCCAAGAGGTGCCCCATGTCTTGCGAAACCCTTGACCCGACGCTGCCACCGCCAGTGGCCCCCGCTGTATCCACTGCCGGCTGGCAACGCCTGGCCCTGCTGCCGCTGGTGATCCTGGCCGGCATGGGCCTGTCGGTGGAGGCCGGCTTGCTCGGCCCCCTGGGAGCCCAGGTCGGCCACCTGTGGGCGACCCTGAGCATCTTCGGCGTCGGCGCGGCGTTGCTGGCCTTGCTGTTGCTGTTCAGTGGCCCGCAGCCGGGGCCGGCCTTGAGCCAGTTGCCGCGCTGGCAGTTGCTGGGCGGAGTGCTGGGGCCGATCTACGTGGTGGTGCTGACCCTGGCCACGCCCCATATCGGCATTGCCATGACCATGATCGCGATTCTTTCCGGCCAGGTTGGCAAGAGCGTGCTGATCGACCACTTCGGCTGGTTCGGCAGTGCCCGTAAACCGGTCAACGCCGAGCGTTGGCTGGCCCTGGTGCTGATCGTCGGCGCCCTGATCCTGATTGCCCGAGGTTGAATATGAACCTGATTCTATTGCTGGTGGTCGTGGTGGCCGCCGGTGCAGTGCTCAGTGTGCAGGCGGCGATCAATGGCCGCCTGGGGCAGAGCGTGGGGGTACTGCGCAGCAGCCTGCTGACCTTCGCCGTCGGTGCCCTGGTCACCTCGCTGCTGATCGTGTTCTTCCAGCCGCCCCAGGCCATGGGCCTGTTGCAGGCGCCCAAGTGGCAGCTCAGCGGCGCGCTGTTCGGCGTGGTGTACATGCTGGTGATGGTCGGCGCGGTGCCTCGGGTCGGGACTGCCGTGGCGACGGTGGCGGTGATCCTCGGGCAGTTGGCCATGGGCATGTTGATCGACCACTTCGGCTGGTTCGGCAACCCGGCCATGGCGCTCTCCGGCAACCGCATCCTGGCGATGCTGTGCCTGGCCCTGGCCTTGTTGTTCATGTACCGCAGCAGCCTGCGCCGTCGCTGACGGCCCAGGAGCGTTCCACGCAGATGCGGGTTCAGGAGCCTTCCAGGCAGTTGGCGGCCACTTGCGCCACCTGGGCATCTTCGCCGGAGCGGACGCCGGACACGCCCACCGCGCCGACCACCTGGCCATCCACGCGAATCGGCACGCCGCCTTCCAGGGCGGTCAGCAGCGGCGCTGAGAGAAAGGCGCTGCGCCCGGCATTGACCATGTCTTCGTAGGCCTTGGACTCACGCCGGCCCAGGGCGGCGGTGCGGGCTTTCTCCAAGGCGATGTAGGCACTGATCGGCGCGCAGCCGTCCAGGCGCTCCAGGGCCAGGGGATGGCCGCCATCATCGACCACGGCGATGCTCACCGGCCACTGCTGGCGGTGGGCCTCGGTGCGGGCGGCGGCGAGGATGCGGCTGACGTCGTCTTGGCACAACACGGCTTTGTGGTGCATGGCAGGCTCCAGGGGGTTCAAGAATTGAGGGCGGCGTCCAGCAGTTCGATCCAGTGGCGTACCGGGGTGCGTCCGGCGCCATCCAGGTGGCTCTGGCAGCCGATATTGGCCGTAGCGATCACGTCCGGGCTGCCGCTTTCCAGGGCCCGCAGCTTGTCGTCGCGCAGTTGCCGGGCCAGGGCGGGCTGGGTCAGCGAATAGGTGCCGGCCGAGCCGCAGCACAGGTGGCCGTCGGGCACCGGAGTCAGGTTGAAACCCAGGCGTTGTAGCAGGCTTTCCACGGCGCCGCCCAGTTGCTGGGCATGTTGCAGGGTGCAGGGGCAATGGACGGCCAGGCGCTGCCCACTGCGTACTTGCAGCGCTGCCAGAGGTTCGGCCCGCACCACCTCCACCAGGTCCCGGGCCAGGGCGCTGACGTGCTGCGCCTTGGCGGCATAGACCGGGTCGTCGGCCAGCAGGTGCCCATAGTCCTTGACGAAGGCGCCGCAGCCGCTGGCGGTCTGGACGATGGCCTCGGCACCTTGTTGCAGGTGCGGCCACCAGGCGTCGATATTGTGCCGGGCCCGCTGGCGGCCGCGCTCCTGGGCATCCAGGTGGTAGTCCACGGCGCCGCAGCACGCGGCCTCGGCCACCGGTTGCACGCTGATGCCCAGCCGATCCAGGACCCGGCACGCGGCAGCGTTGGTATTGGGCGACAGCCCCGGCTGCACGCAGCCTTCGAGCAGCAGCACGCGCCGCGCGTGGACCCTGTCCGGGCGCACGCCGGCGGCGGGTACCTGGCGCGGCAGCTTGTCTTGCAGGGCCTGGGGCAGCAGCGGGCGCAGGCGGCTGCCCCCCAGCACCAGTGCCTTGAACAGCTGCGGGTTGCCCGCCAGGGCCCGCAAGCCCTGGCGCAGCAGACGCTGGCCGGCGGGCCGGGGCAGGGCGGCGTCCACCACCGCCCGGCCGATGTCCAGCAGGTTGTGGTACTCGACGCCCGATGGGCAGGTGGTCTCGCAGTTGCGACACGACAGGCAACGGTCCAGGTGCAGCTGCGCCTGGTGGGTGACTGCGGCGCCCTCCAGGACCTGCTTGATCAGGTAGATACGACCGCGCGGTCCGTCCAGCTCGTCGCCCTGGACCTGGTAGGTGGGGCAGGTGGCGTTGCAGAACCCGCAATGCACGCAGCTGCGCAGGATGCGTTCGGCTTCGGCAGCCCTTGGCAACTGCCGGGCTTCGGGGCTGAGGGTGGTCTGCATGGATCAGAGCTCCGGGTAGAGTCGGCCGGGGTTGAAGATGCCCTGGGGATCGAGCTGCGCCTTGAGGCGTTGGTGATAGTGCAGCAGGGTCGGTTCCAGGGGCTGGAACGGGCTGTCCAGCAGACCATGGCTGTAGCAACTGGCATGACCGCCGGCGGCGCTGGCCACGGCGCGGATGCGCGCGGCCGGAGCATCGGACTTGAGCCAGCGCTGGGCGCCGCCCCAGTCCAGCAATTGGGTGCCGGGCAACGCAAGTTCCGGGGTGTTGTGTGGCAGCGACAGGCGCCACAGCGGCGGGCCGGGGTCGAAGAACGGCAATTGCTGCTCGTTGAGCCGGTTCCAGTAGCGGTTGTCCAGGGGCTCGCCGCCGAGCCGATCGCGGGCCGCGGCCACCGAGCCTTCGCCGCCTTCCAGGCGCAGGTGCAGGCGGCTGCCATCGTGGCAGGCGGCGCTGATGGGCAATGGCTGCTGGCCCCATTGCGCGAGCCTGGCCAGGGCTTGCCCGGCAGGCAGTTCCAGGCTCAGGCTCAGGCAGTGGCGGGGCTTGGGCAGCACCTTCAGCGAGACTTCGGTCACCAGCGCCAGGCAGCCGTAGCTGCCGGCCATCAGCCGCGACAGGTCGTAGCCGGCGACGTTCTTCATCACCTCGCCACCAAAGCGCAGGTGTTGGCCGGTGCCGCTGATGATCCGGGTGCCGAGGACGAAGTCGCGCACCGCCCCGGCCCAGGGCCGGCGTGGCCCGGACAGGCCAGTGGCGAGCATGCCGCCGAGGGTGGCGCCGGCACCGAACGCCGGTGGCTCGCAGGGCAGCATCTGCCCGGCGGCCTCCAGTACTGCCTGCAATTCGCTAAGCGGCGTCCCGGCCCGGGCACTGATCACCAGTTCGGTGGGGTCGTAGCTGACGATGCCGCGATGGACCCGGGTATCGAGGATTTCGCCGGCGCTGTCGCGCCCCAGGAAGGCCTTGCTGTTGGAGCCCTGGATGCGCAGCGGGGTGGCGTTGTCCAGGGCGTCGCGCACCTGCTCCAGCAGGGCTTCGCTGGCATCGCAATCGGTGGGGGCGGCCATCAGAATCGCTCCAGTTCGGGGAAGGGCAACTGCCCATGGTGGACGTGCATGGCTCCGGCCTCGGCGCAGCGGTGCAGGGTCGGGATGTTCTTGCCGGGGTTGAGCAGGCCCAGGGGGTCGAAGGCGCGCTTGATACCGTGGAACAGGCTCAGCTCGTCGCCGCTGAACTGCACGCACATCTGGTTGATCTTCTCCCGGCCCACGCCGTGCTCGCCGGTGATGGTGCCGCCCACGGCCACGCACAGCTCGAGGATCTTGCCGCCCAGGGTTTCCGCCCGCTCAAGTTCCCCACTCTGGTTGGCATCGAACAGGATCAACGGGTGCATGTTGCCGTCGCCGGCATGGAACACGTTGGCCACCCGCAACTGGTGCTCGGCGGCCAGCCGGGCGATGCCGTGCAGCACGGCGGGCAGTTGGCGCCGGGGGATGGTGCCGTCCATGCAGTAGTAGTCCGGCGACAAGCGGCCCACCGCCGGGAAGGCATTCTTGCGCCCGGCCCAGAACCGCGCGCGCTCGGCCTCGTCCCGGGCCAGGCGCACTTCGCTGGCGCCGGCCTGTTGCAGCAGTTGGCGCACCCGCTCGCAGTCGTCGTGGACATCGGCCTCGACCCCATCCAGCTCGCACAGCAGCATGGCCTGGGCATCCACCGGGTAGCCGGCGTGGATGAAGTCTTCGGCGGCGCGGATCGCCAGGTTGTCCATCATCTCCAGGCCGCCGGGAATGATGCCCGCGGCGATGATCGCCGCCACCGCCTGGCCGGCGTTCTCCACCGAGTCGAAGGCCGCCAGCAACACCTTGGCGATCTGCGGTTTGGGCAGCAGCTTGACCGTGACTTCGGTGATCACCCCCAGCAGCCCCTCGGAACCGGTGAACAGCGCCAGCAGGTCGAAGCCCGGCGAGTCCAGGGCCTCGCTGCCCAGGGTCAGGGGTTGGCCCTCGACGGTGAGCATGCGCACCTGGAGCAGGTTGTGCACGGTCAGGCCGTATTTCAGGCAGTGCACGCCACCGGCGTTTTCCGCGACATTGCCACCGATGGAGCAGGCGATCTGCGACGACGGGTCGGGGGCGTAGTACAGCTCGTAGGGCGCCGCGGCCTGGGAGATCGCCAGGTTGCGCACCCCGGGTTGCAGGCGCGCGCAGCGCGCGGCAGGGTCGATCTCGAGGATCTCCTTGAACCGCGCCATCACTAGCAGCAGGCCCTTTTCCAGGGGCAGGGCGCCGCCGGACAGGCCGGTACCCGCGCCCCGGGCCACCACCGGTACCCGTTGCTGGTGGCAGATCTTGAGGATCTGCTGCACCTGCTCCAGGCGCCGGGGCAGGGCCACCAGCAGCGGGGTGCTGCGGTAGGCGCTCAGGCCGTCGCATTCGTAGGGCTTGAGTTGCTCCTGGCGGTCCAGCAGTTCCAGGTCCGGCAGCTGGCTGCGCAGGGCGTGGATCAAGGCTTGGCGGTCGACCTCGGGCAGGGCGCCGTCGAGGCGTTCATCGTAGAGAATCGTCATGGCGGGCGAATGACCTTGTGGCGTTGTTATCAGGTCGCGACTGCATCACGCATGCCTTGCATCATTGGCCCGGGGCGCCTTAGTGTCCATGTGCGCCGGCAGTGGTCGAACCACTTTGTTTTCCGGTACTTGCCCCGGGCTCCAGTAAAACTGATTGATTTCAGCAAGTTGCAGCCAAGCCAGGAAGTGGGCGCGAATCGACAAGGAACTGGTCATACCAGTGGGAGGCGAGATGCAGGACAAACCGGGACAGCCGCGCTTGCAGGTGGCCGATAGGGTCTGCGCACGGATCGAGCGCCTGATCGTCGACGGGGTATTCAAGACCGGCCAGCTGTTGCCCTCGGAGCGGCGCCTGACCGCCAAGCTCGGGGTCTCGCGCACGGCCCTGCGCGAGGGCCTGAAGCTGTTGCGGGCCCGGGGCATCATCGACACGGTGCAGGGCCGTGGCTCGCAGGTGGCGCAACTGTCGGCGCCGGCGGCGGACTCGCCACTGCTGCACCTGTTCAGCTCCCAGCCCCGCACTCTCTACGACTTGCTGGAGGTCCGTGGCCTGCTGGAGGGCGAGTCGGCGCGGCTGGCGGCCCTGCGTGGCACCGAGGCCGACTTCGTGCTCATCGGCCGTAGCTACCAGGCCCTGCTCGAGGCCCATGACCAGGACCTGGAGCCCGCCGACCTGGCGCGCCTGGACCATGCCTTCCACCTGGCCATCTGCGAGGCTTCGCACAACCCGGTGCTGGTGCAGACCCTGGGCTCGCTCAACGGCCTGTTGCTCAATTCGGTATTCGCTTCGGTCAACAACCTCTATCACCGGCCACTGCGCAAGCGCCAGATCGACCGCCAGCATGCGCGCTTGTACCACGCGGTCACTGGCCGCTTGCCGGAACAGGCGCGCAGGGCCGCACAGGCGCATATCCAGGGCATCGCGCAAAACCTGCAGGAGATCGAAGAAGAGGAGCAGCGCTTGGTGCGGGCCACGCTGCGCCTGCAAGGCTGGGATTGAGCCTCGGCGCTGGGGATGGCGCCGGCTAGACCGAAGGGCGCCAGGTGACGTTGTGGATACCGAACTTCTCCGCCGTGGGGCGGCTGGTCTTTTTCACTTGTTCGCGCCCGAAGCGGCCGATGCGGCCCACCCCGGCATCGCAGCTGGCCCAGTGCCAGGCCTCGGCGTTGTCCATCTTTTCCTGGCGGATGATGAAGGACTTGGGGGCACCGTGCAGGGTGTATTCGATGACGAAGAGTTTTGCGTTGTTCATAAAGCGTTCAATCCTCCCTGTGATGCAGCAGTGATCCCCCAGCGGCGGAAAAATTCACTCGGATTGACCCAGCGGCCTGGCGAGGCGTTGAAAAAACTCGGCAGGCCATCCAAACGGATGGATCTCAAGCGCCACGGCATCGATTTGGCTAGTGCTGGCTGGTGGCTGCTTCGACGGCTGGTTACCATGGTCGCCCGCCGTCCCGCCGCGACCTTGCCATGGCCCTAGCCGCTCCTCCCGACCTCACCGACACCGCGATTCCCGTGCAGCCGCTGGCCCGTACCTACCCGCGCGGGTTGTTCGTCGAACCCCACGAGCACGACTGGGGCCAACTGCTGTATGCCATGAGCGGGGTGATGTGGGTCGAGACTCCCCACGAGGCCCTGGTGGTGCCGCCGCAGCGGGCGGTGTGGCTGCCACCGGGCGTGGTCCATGGCATTCGGGTGGTCAGCGACCTGCAGATGCGCAATATCTACTTGCGTCCCTCCCTGGCGGCGACCCTGGATACCAGGGTCCAGGTGCTGCAAGTGGATACCCTGCTGCGGGAGTTGATCGTGCGCCTGGTGGAACTCGAACCACCCCAGCCGGACTACTACGAGGCCCTGGTGGGCCTGGCACTGCTGGAGCTGCAACGGGCGCGGCGCTCGGAGTTGAAGATCGTCTTGCCCGATGCCGCCGACCGGCGCCTGTGCAGCCTGTGCCAGGCGGTGATGGCGGCGCCGTCCCTGGAGATTTCCTTCGAGCAGCATGCCGAGGCCGTCGGGGCCAGCGTGCGTACCCTGGCGCGCTTGTTCAAGGAGCGCCTGGGCCTGGGGTTCGCCGAGTGGCGGCGCCAGGTGCAACTGGCCACCGCGGCGGCGGAGCTGATCCAGGGCGTGCCGGTGAGCCGGATCGCCCGCGAGCTGGGTTATTCCCCCAGCAGTTTCAGCGACATGTTCCGCCGCGAGCTGGGTGTCGCCCCCTCGCAGTATGTCGCTGGCCAGCCCTCGGCCTGACCAGCGCCGATGCTTTGGCCGATAGCCTGAAGTACTTGGCCGATGCCACTGCCTCCTTGTCTCTAGAATCCACTCCATGCCTGTAGCCGCTGCCGAGCCTCTCAGGTTGCGTTCAGGGACGCAGGACCGTGGCCCTGCGGGCCATGCGCAGCCTGCGGCGGCGGCTACATGAAGCGACGCGGTGGTTGCAGCCGAGCCCATGCACCACGGCCTTTCTGGAGCGAACCATGAATTACCTGATGTCCCTGGCGGCCGGCCTGCTGGTCGGGTTGCTCTACGGTGCCCTGCAGGTGCGTTCCCCGGCACCGCCGGCCATCGCCCTGGTGGGGCTGCTGGGCA
The DNA here is from genome assembly GCF_014230245.1 of Pseudomonas sp. MSSRFD41. Taxonomy (NCBI): domain Bacteria; kingdom Pseudomonadati; phylum Pseudomonadota; class Gammaproteobacteria; order Pseudomonadales; family Pseudomonadaceae; genus Pseudomonas; species Pseudomonas sp. MSSRFD41. The sequence continues at coordinate 26,012 of NZ_JACKZK010000022.1, forward strand.
TGCTCGGTGGCGAGCAGTTGTGGCCCCTGGGGCGCCAGCTGTTCAGCCAGTGGCTGTCCTGATCGCTGATATCGACCGTTTCTCGACCCATGGAGTCTTTGATGAAAGCACTGCAATTTTCCGCCACCGGCGACCTCGCTTCCCTGCAACTGGTGGAGGTTCCGACTCCGGTCCCCGGGCCCGGCCAGGTATTGGTGCGGATCAAGGCGGCGGGCCTGAATCCCAGCGATGTGAAGAATGTCCTCGGGCGTTTTCCCTACACCACGCTGCCACGGATTCCCGGGCGGGATTTCGCCGGGGTGGTGGAGCAGGGGCCGGACGAGTTGATCGGCCAGGAGGTCTGGGGCACCGGCAGGGACCTGGGCTTTTTCGCCGATGGCAGCCACGCCCAGTACGTGGTGTTGTCGGCCAGCGGCGTGGCGCTCAAGCCCCGGCACCTGAGCTTTGCCCAGGCCGCCAGCCTCGGCGTGCCCTATACCACTGCCTGGGATGCCCTGGAGCGTAGTGGCGTGGTCGCCGGTACGCGGCTGCTGGTGATCGGTGGCGGCGCCGTGGCCACTGCGGCCCTGGCCCTGGCCAAGGTTCGTGGCGCCCAGGTGCTGGCGGCGGCGCGCCGGCCGGAGCAGGTGCAGGCGTTGCAGGCCCTGGGCTATCCGGCGCTGCAACTGGCGCAGCCGGAGAATCTTGCGACCCAGGTGGGCGAGCATCATGCCGGTGGCGCCGAGGTGATCTTCGACACCACTGGCTTCTGGCTGCCGGCGGCGGTGCCGGCCCTGGCCACGTTCGGCCGGATCGCCATCATCGCCGCGCCGGTGGATGGCCATGTGCAACTGCCGGCTCTGGCCCTGTATCGCAAGGGTGGTTCGGTGGTGGGGATCAATTCGTTGCTGTATGGCGTCGAAGAATGCGCGGCGATGCTGGAGCAGTTCGGTCGCTATTTCGACGAAGGCTTGCTGCCGCTGCCCGAGGGTTTGCTGGAGTCGCCGCTGGAGCAAGGGCTGGAGCGCTATGCCGAGGTCAACCAGGGCGGCGGCGACAAGGTGATCCTGATTCCTTGAGGCGGGCAGGGCCGGGGGGGCGTTGAAGGCCCTGCGGGCCTTGGCGCAGCTTCGCGGGCTCAGCAGCGGCTACAGGGTCTGCTTGTGCAGCCGCTGCCGCAGGCTGCGCACGGCCCGCAGGGTCGCGAGGTCGGCGCCGCTTCGCAGGTTCAGCTGTGGCCACGGTTATGGGGAGCGCCGATCACGGGGTCATTGCGGGACGCCGTGCTCCCAGGCCGACCAGTTCTTGAGGATGTCCTGCACCAGTGGGTTGCCGGCTCGGTAGAGGTTCTCCAGGGCCGGTACGAAGCCGCCCTGGTCGGCGTACTTGAGCAGGTTGTCCACTTCGCTGGCACCGGGTGCCGGGCGGTCGAAGTCCGAGCCGGCGCGCAGCACCGCCAGGCGCTGGACATCCACCCGGCCTTCGCGGCTGGCCCGCAGCAGCGCCTCGTAGGTGGAGTTGTCTTCCTGCTGGGTGGTGCAGTAAACGCCTTTGTTGTCGGTGAGCAAGCGGGTCCAGACTTCGGCTCGCTCGCTCAGGCGCGTGCCGGAGAACCAGGTGTTGCCGGCCAGGGTGTCGCAGCGGGTGACCACCGGCGGTTGGTTGGCCGGAGCCTGGGGATACTTCAGGCGCCAGGCCGCCGATTCCTTGCTTTCGCTCAAGGTCACCTTCTGGCTCAGGGCGAAGGCCTTGGCCTGGAGTTTCGGGTTGAGTTCGAACACTTCGGTCTTGTAGTCCAGGGGCGGTTTTTCATTGGGCCCCTTGGTGTTGATGCCCAGGTAGCCGGTCGGCCATTCCTTGGGCGCATCCCGCGAGTCGAGCTCCCACTGGGTGCCGAACTCCACCAGGTAATGGGCCCAGGCCGCGGTGCCGATGGTGCCCTGGTGCGGGTTGATGCCGGCGATCCCGGCGATGAGGAAGTAGCTCTTGCGCAGATCGAACTGCGGCGACAGCGCCAGGGCCAGGGTCGAGGCCGCAGCGTTGGTCTGGCCCATGCCGGTGGTCAGCAGGCACACCTGCCGGTCGTTGCTGCAACTGATGTCCGGATATTCTCCGGCCAACCCCGGGACACGCACCTTGTGCTTGAGTTCCAGGCGCTCGATCCAGTTCTGTGCCTCCGGAGCGAACATGCTGATCAGCACCACCTTGGGCTTGATCGGCGCTTCATTGGCCCAAGCCCCCGCAGCCATCACCGTACTCAGCCCTACTATCCACGAAAGCTTTTGAACCCCACGCATAACACCATCTCCTTGATTGCCGTTGTCTGGCGTTTTTTCCGCGGCTTAAAGCCAGCAGCTTGGTTGTTAAAACTGATAGCCGATCCCGGCGTAGTAACCCCAGCCGTCGGAACGGGCGCGAAACTCACCGTCACCGAAATTCAACACGCTGCCGTCCTCCCAATTGCCACCGTTGTGGAAATAGCGCCCCACTAACATGAAGCGCAAGTGGGTGAAGGAATACAGCAGTACGTTGGTGGCCACGGTGGCGTTGGCCGTGCGGGCCGGGTTGTCCTTGTGCAGGTCGGAGCCGAAGTCGAAGTTGGTGAAGCCGATGTAGGTCAGCGAGGCGCCGTTGCTGAATTTGTCGATGGGCACGATGTACTTGAGCTGGGCGCGGTAGCCATCCCAGGAGTATTCATTGCTGGCGCCATAGTTTTCCCACTGGTAGCGACCGTAGAAGTTGGCGGACAGGTTGACCCGTGAATGGGTGTCGATATCGGTGCCCAGGCCGCTGTACAGGGTGTTGGCCCGGTTGGCGGTGCGGCTGCCGTGGTCATAGATCCAGTCGAAGGCTACATACCACTCCTTGATCGGGCCGATGGCCAGGCTGCGGCCGGCCAGGTAGTCGATGGAGATGCGCGGCTCGTGCTCCATGAACAGTGGCGAGCCATGGTCCCAGGCGCCCTTGTCGTGGCTGTTGCCGATATCGAGGATCTTCGGCAGGTCGATGTAGCCATAGAGCTCGAATGGCCCCTTGCGCCCGAAGTACTCGTATTCCAGGTAGACGTCGTCCACCGGGCGTGGGCCGAAGCTGATGTCCTTGCTGCCGATCAGCATCAGGTCCTGGTTGTACCAGTCGGAGAGGTAGGCGCCGGGCTTGGCCGGTTGCACGTCCTTGCCGAGGCCTTCGCTCTGGGCCGATTCGTCCGGGGTGGCCGGTTGGGCCAGCAGGACAGGGCTGAGTAATCCGGTAACGATGCCCAGTAGCAGGGAAACGCTGCGTGGGTACGAAGGAGCGATACGCCTGGAGGTGACGAGCATTGAAAATCCTTGTTCGTGCGGGAGTAAGGGCCGGTCCAGCTAATTTTCGGCAAACAGCTGGCAAACCCGGTACGCAAACGTTTGCATGTGTCGTACCAACTCATCTTTTCGCTGCTGGGTCGATGCAATCTGCCTCTTGGGAAGCTAAGGCTGGATGAGCGCTCCATAAGGGTGAAATTCAGTGGCCCGTGCGGTGTTGTAAAAATTTTAGAACACTACGGATGGCCGAAAATAAGCGCTTTTTCCCGGATTTTTAATGAGATTAATCGTTGCGCCTTACCAAGGTATTAATGCTATTTGATGGTGCGCCAGGGTTGGGAAAGCTTTACAGCGTCGTCTAGGTTTCTGCCAGGGAAATTTAACCATCGGTCAGGTTTTGGCGTGTTGATGCGTGTAATAGAGGGATCTGAAGTTTCCGGGTAGTACGCGTTCCTACGTAGTGAAAAGCCTGCTCTCAAGGAAGGAGCTGCATGTGAACGCTCGCGCCAAGGATGTGCTGGTCAGTCTTTCGCCTTTGCCTCTAGCCATCCGCCTGGGCCTGGCCGGCCTACTCTGGGGGCTGGCCAGCCCGGCCGCCATGGCCGCGTGCTCTCCGGCCAACCCCAGCGCTGGCAGTATCGTCACCTGCACTGGCAATGCCACGGCGATCCTCACCAACGCTTTCGCCACCTCGGCCGACGACCTGACGGTCAACGTCAACAGTGGCGCGACCTTCAACTCGCTGCTCGGCGGCACGGCGATGAGCCTCACCGGCCATAACGTCACCCTGAACAACAGTGGCACTATCGACCCGGCCCTGCTGGGGCTGGTGACCCTGCTCAGCAATGGCGCGGTCATTGGCAATGGCAGTGCCGCGACCGTCAACATCAACAACGCCGCCAGCGGTACCCTCAACGGCACCTCCGGCATCCTCGGCCTGAACCTGGGCACGCTCAACGGCATGGCGCTGAACATCAACAATGGCGCGGGCGGCAGCACCACCATCGTCAACAACGGCAGCATCGGTTCCTCGGCATTGCTGGGCCTGACCCTGCTCTCCGCCGATGCGCCGGTGGTGGCGGTACAGGGGGGCTCGCAGGTCAACATGACCAACAACGGCACCCTGGTGGGCCGGGTGGCGTTCCAATCCTCGACGGCTGGCAACAACTTCACCAACACCGGGCAGATCACCGGCGGCGTGTCCCTGGGCGCTGGCAGTATCAACAGCTTCACCGCGGTGACCGGCTCCTCGGTCAGCAGCGGCGGCGGGATCGGCATCGCCCTGGGCGGCCTGCTGGGGGTCGACCTGACATTTGCTCCTACGGGGCAGATCGACGGTGGCGCTGGCGGTTCCAACACCCTGCTGTTGCAAAACACCCTGGGCGTGGGGGGCGGCACCACCGGCAGCGGTACGGTTTCCAGTGCCAACTACGTCAACTTCAACAACCTGGTCCTCAACAGCGGCACCTGGACCTTGCAGGGGCCGGTGGTCAGCGGCAACACCACGCTCAATGGCGGGGTGGCCTTGTACAACAACAGCGCCACCTTCGGCAGCGGCCTGCTGACCTCCAATGGCGGTGTGCTGCAAGCCAGCAGCGCCGGCCTGACCCTGAACAACCTGATCAGCCTGGGCGCTGGCGGCCTGACCCTGCAAGGCAGCAACGACACCACCCTGGCCGGGGTGATTTCCGGCGGCGGTGGGCTGGTCAAGTCCGGCGCCGGGCAACTGACCCTCAATGGCGCCAACACCTACAGCGGCAGTACCACCCTCAATGCCGGTACGGTGCAGTTGGGCAACAACCAGGCCTTCGGCACCTCCACCGTGACCCTGGGCGGCGCGGCCACCTTGAGCGCTCCGGGCACCGTCAACCTGGGCAACAGCCTGGTGCTCAACAACGCCCTGAGTACCAGTGGCGTCGGCGCGCTGACCTTGTCCGGCATCCTCAGCGGCAGCGCCGCACTGAACAAGGGCGGCACCGGCAGCCTGACCCTGAGCGGCAACAACACCGGCTTCAGCGGCACCACCAACCTCAATGCCGGCAGCCTGATCCTGGGCAACAACAATGCCTTGGGCAGTGGCCTGCTCAGTACGGCCGGCGGCACCACCCTGGATGCCAACACCGCCATCAACCTGGGCAACGCCCTGGCCCTGGCCGGCAACCTGACGGTGGGTGGCAGCAATGCCCTGACCCTGGGTGGCCTGGTCAGCGGTGTCGGTGGCCTGATCAAGAACGGCAGCGCCGACCTGGTCCTCAATTCGGCCAATGCCTACCTGGGCAACACGGCCCTGAATGCCGGGCGCTTGATCGTCGGCAATGCCGGCGCCCTGAGCACCGGCACCCTCAACGCGGCGGCCGGTACGACGCTGGATGCCAACACCGCCTTGAGCCTGGGCAACAACGTCAACCTGGCCGGCGCCCTGACCATTGGCGGCAACCAGAACCTGGGCCTGTCCGGGCAGATCAACGGTGCCGGCGGGTTGGTCAAGAATGGCGGGGCCAGCCTGACCCTGTCCGGCAACAACGGCTACCTGGGCAATACCAACCTCAACAGCGGTTCGCTGATCCTGGGCAGCAACCTGGCCCTGGGCCTGGGCGTGCTCAATACCGCCGCCGGCACTACCCTGGACAGCAGCACCGCGGTGTCCCTGGGCAATACCCTGAACCTGTCCGGCAACCTCAACCTGGCCGGCAGCAATGCGCTGACCCTCGGCGGGCTGGTCACCGGCACCGGTGGCCTGACCAAGAACGGCACGGCGGGGCTGACCCTCAACGGCAGCAACACCTACCAGGGCGGAACCTTGCTCAACGGCGGCACCCTGACCCTGGGCAACAGCGGCGCCCTGGGCAGCGGCGCCTTGACCGTGGGCGGCGCGGCGAACCTCGCCGGCAGCACCAGCCTGGACCTGCTCAATGACATAGTGCTCAACGCCGACTTGACCCTGGACGGGCTCAATCCGCTGATCCTGGATGGCGACGTCAGCGGCGCCTATGGCCTGGTCAAGAACGGTGGCGCCAACCTCACCCTCAATGGCAACAACAGCTACCAGGGCGGCACCTTGCTCAATGCCGGAAGCCTGACCCTGGGTAGCGCCACGGCCCTGGGCAGCGGTGCGCTGACCGTGGGCGGCGCCAGTTCGCTGAATGCCGGCAGTGCCCTGAGCGTGGGCAATGCCATCAACCTCAACGCCAACCTGACGGTGGGCGGTAGCAATGCCCTGACCCTGGGCGGGACCATCGGCGGCAGCGCCGGGCTGATCAAGGGCGGCACTTCCAGCCTGACCCTCAGCGGTACCAACACCTACCAGGGCAATACCGCCCTCAACGGCGGCACGCTGATCCTGGGGGCCAACGGCGCCCTGGGCAATGGCACGCTGAATGCCGCCAACGGCACCAGCCTGGACGCCAGTACCGCGGTCAGCATCGGCAATGGGCTGAACCTGGGCGGCAACCTGACGATCGCCGGCAGCAATGCCCTGACCTTGGGTGGCGTGATCGGAGGGATCGGCGGCCTGATCAAGAATGGCAGCGCCGACCTGATCCTCAATGGCGCCAACGCCTACCTGGGCAACACCACCCTCAACGCCGGCCGGTTGATCGTCGGTAACGCCAATGCCCTGGGTGGTGGTGCGTTGAATGCGGCCGCGGGCACTACCCTGGACAGCAACACGGCGGTGAGCCTGGGTAACCAGGTGAACCTCGGCGGCGGGGTCACTATCGGTGGCGGCGCCGACCTGACCCTGGCCGGGGTGGTCGGCGGGATCGGCAGCTTGATCAAGAACGGCAACGCCAACGTGACCCTGAGCGGCGTCAACACCTACCAGGGCGGCACCACGCTCAACGCCGGGACCCTGACCCTGGGCAACAACAGCGCCCTGGGCAACGGAGTGTTGACCGTGGGGGGCGCGGCAAACCTGGACAGCGCACCAGGTATCAGCCTGAACAACAACCTGACCCTCAATGCCAACCTGACCCTGCCCGGTAGCAACGACCTGACCCTGGGCGGGGTCATCGGTGGTACGGGGCAACTGATCAAGAACGGCGCCAGCAACCTGACGCTCAACGGCATCAACACCTACCAGGGCGGCACCACGCTCAACGCCGGGACCCTGACCCTGGGCAATAGCGGGGCCCTGGGCAGCGGCGCCCTGACCGTTGGCGGCGCTGCGACCCTGGACAACAGCACGCCAATGGCCCTGGGCAACAACCTGACCCTCAATGCCGACCTGACCCTGGCCGGCAACAACAACCTGATCCTGACGGGGGTGATCGGTGGCAGTTCCGGCCTGATCAAGGACGGCCTGGCGGACCTGTCCCTGAGTGGCAACAACACCTTCAGCGGGCCCTTGACCCTGCTGGCCGGCAGTGTGACCACGCTTTCCAGCGGTGCCCTGGGCAACAGTTCCGGGGCCAACATCAGCGCGGGCGCCAGCCTCAACCTGGGCGCCAATGCCAGCCTTGGCGGGTTGACCGGCAGCGGCTCGGTGCAACTCAGCCCCGGTGTGGCACTGAGTGTCGGTGGGGGTAACGCCAGCTCGGTGTTCAACGGCGATCTTGGTGGCAGCGGGCAGCTGACCAAGGTCGGCAGCGGCACCCTGACCCTGGGCGGCATCAATGGCCTGACCGGCAATAGCCTGGTCAGCGGCGGCACCTTGAAGGTCGACGGCTCCCTGGCCAGCGGCACGGTCAACGTCGCCAGCGGCGGCACCCTGACCGGCTCCGGTTCGTTGCTGGGCGCCCTGGATGTGGCGTCCGGTGGCCACCTGGCGCTGAACTCGGGCAGTACCTTGTCGGTGGGCTCGCTGGTGCTCAACAGCGGCGCCAACCTGGACGCCAACCTGGGTGCGCCGTCCACCACTTCGCTACTCAACGTCGGCGGCAACCTGACCCTGGGCGGCCAGCTCAACGTCAGCGACGCCGGCGGTTTCGGCGTGGGCGTGTATCGCCTGATCAACTACACCGGCAGCCTGGTGGACCAGGGTCTGAACGTGGCCAGCGTGCCGTTGGGCTTCAATCTCGGCGACCTGGTGGTGCAGACCAGCGTCGGCAACCAGGTCAACCTGCTGGTGTCGGGGGGGACCAACATCCGCTTCTGGGACGGCAGCCAGACGGTGCCCAATGGCGTGGTCGATGGTGGCAGCGGTACCTGGGACTCGCTGAACAGCAACTGGACCTCGGTCAATGGCACCCTCAACCAGACCTGGGGTAACGGTTTTGCGGTCTTCCAGGGCACGGCGGGTACGGTCACCGTGGCCGGGGCGCAGAGCTTCAGCGGCATGCAGTTCGTCACCGACGGCTACAACCTGGTGGGGGCCCCCGGTGGTTCGCTGACGGCCGTCAATGGCAGCGGCGGCAGTACCTCGATCCGCGTCGACCCGAACGCCACCGCTACCCTCGGCGTGGCGATCAACGGCAGCGGCACCCTGGCCAAGCTCGACAGCGGCACCCTGGTGCTCAATGGCACCAACAGCTACAGCGGCGGCACTTCGCTGCAGGGCGGCACCCTGGTGGTGGGCAACGACAGCGCCCTGGGCACAGGCGCCTTGAGCACCGCCAATGGCACCACCCTGGACAGCAACACCGCGGTGACCCTGGGCAATGCCGTGACCCTGGCCGGTGCACTGAATATCGCTGGCTCCAACGCCCTGACCCTGGACGGGGCGATCAGCGGCAGCGGCAGCCTGGTCAAGAACGGCAGCGCCAGCTTGACCCTGGGCGGCAACAATACCTACCTGGGGCCTACCGCATTGAACGCGGGCGGCCTGATCCTGGCCAGCAATACTGCCCTGGGCGGCGGTGCGCTGAACGCCGCAGCGGGCACCAGCCTGGACGCCAGCACGGCGGTCAGCCTCACCAATGTGCTCAACCTGGCCGGCAACCTGGGCATCGGCGGTACCGCCAACCTGACGCTGGGTGGCGCGGTCAACGGTGCAGGCGGCCTGACCAAGAATGGTGCAGCCAACCTGACCTTGAACGCCAGCAACGGCTTCACCGGCGGCACCTTGCTCAACGCCGGCACCCTGACCCTGGGCAACAACGGCGCCCTGGGCACCGGAGGCCTGACCGTGGGCGGCGCCGCGACCCTGGACGCCAGCAGCGCTCTGAGCCTGGCCAATGCCCTGACCCTCAATGCCAACCTGACCCTGGCCGGCAGTAACGACCTGACCCTGGGTGGAGTCATCGGTGGTGCCGGCCAGTTGATCAAGAATGGCGCAGGCAACCTGGTCCTGGGCGGTGTCAACAACTACCAGGGCGGTACCTTGCTCAACGCCGGCACCCTGACCCTGACCCTGGCCCAGGCCGCGGCCCTGGGCAGCGGCGCGCTGACCGTGGGCGGCACCGCGACCCTGGCCAATAGTGCGCCGCTGGTGCTGAACAACGATTTGAACGTCAATGCCGGGCTGACCCTGGCCGGGGCCAACGACCTGACCCTGGGTGGCGTGATCGCTGGCAGCGGGACCTTGAGCAAGAACGGCGCGGCCAACCTGACCCTGAGTGGCAACAACACTTTCAGCGGCCTGTTCGACGTGTCGTCCGGCAACCTGATCACCCAGGGCAGCGGGGCCCTGGGCAACAACGCCAGGGTCAACCTCGGGGCTGGAACCAACCTTGACCTGGGCGCTTCCGCCAGCCTTGGTGGCCTCAGTGGCAGCGGTGCGGTGACCATCGGCAGCGGCAACACCCTGACCCTGGGCGGTAACAACCTGGGCAGTACCTTCGCCGGCGGCCTGAACGGTGCCGGGCAGCTGGTCAAGACCGGTAGCGGCGTTCTCAATCTCAGCGGCACCAGCAGCCTGAGCGGCAATACCCAGGTCAACGCCGGCACGCTGAACCTCAGCGGCTCCCTGGCCAGCAGCACGGTCACGGTCAACAGTGGCGCGACCCTGACCGGCAATGGCAGCCTGGGCGGTGCTCTCAGCGTGGCCGATGGCGGGCACCTGGCGCTGAGTTCCGGCAACAGCCTGTCGGTGGGCTCGCTGGTAATGGGCGCCAACTCCAACCTGGACGTGGGCCTGGGCACGCCAGCCAGCGGTGGCGGCAATGCCCTGGTCAACGTCGGCGGCAACCTGACCCTGGACGGTACCCTCAACGTCAGCGATATCGGTGGTTTCGGCACCGGCGTCTATCGCTTGATCAACTACACCGGGGCGCTGACCGACAACGGCCTGAATTTCGGCAGCTTGCCTGGCAGTGTGGTCCCGGGCGATCTGCAGCTGCAAACCGCCGTGGGCAACCAGGTCAACCTGCTGGTGAGCGCCCCCAACACCACCGTGCTGTTCTGGGATGGTTCGCAAACCACGGGCAACGGCGTGATCGACGGCGGTTCGGGCACTTGGGGCAGTGGTATCAGCAACTGGACGTCGGTCGATGGCAGCTCGAACCAGGCCTGGGCCGGCAGCTTCGCGGTGTTCCAGGGCAGCGCTGGCAACGTGACCGTGAACGGCACGCAGAACCTCACCGGCATGCAGTTCGTCACCGACGGCTACAACCTGGTCGGCGGCGTGGGTGGGGCACTGAACCTGGTCAATGGCGGTACCGGCAATACCGCGATCCGAGTCGATCCGAACGCCACCGCCACCCTCGGCGTGACGCTCACTGGCGGCGGTACCCTGGCCAAGCTCGACAGCGGCACCCTGGTACTCAATGGCAACAACAGCTACAGCGGCGGTACCTCGCTGCAGGGCGGCACCCTGGTGGTGGGGAACGACAACGCCCTGGGCAGCGGTGCCCTGAGCACCGCCAATGGCACCACCCTGGACAGCAATACCGCGGTGTCCCTGGGTAATGGGCTGAACCTGGCTGGCGCATTGAACATCGGCGGCTCCAATGCCCTGACCCTGGGCGGCCTGGTCGGTGGCAGCGGTGGGCTGGTAAAGAGCGGCAGCGCCAGCCTGACCTTGAACGGCGTCAATACCTACCAGGGCGGCACCTTGCTCAAGGCTGGGCAATTGATCCTGGGCAACAACAGCGCCTTGGGCACCGGGGCCTTGACGGTGGGCGGCAATGCCCAGCTCGACAGTCCGGTGGCCTTGCAACTGGCCAACGCCATTACCCTTGGCGCGCAGTTGAACCTGGCCAACCAGCAGGCCCTGACCCTCAGCGGCGCGATCAGTGGCAATGGCTCGCTGGTGAAAAATGGCAGCGGTGATCTGCTGCTCAACGGCGCCAACACCTACAGCGGCGGCACCACGCTCAATGCGGGCACCACCCGCGGCGACGCCAGCAGCTTGCAGGGCTCGATCCTCAACAACGCCGCGCTGACATTCCAGCAGAACGCCAATGGCACCTATGCCGGCAACCTCAGCGGCAACGGCACCCTGGTCAAGCAAGGCAGCGGCACGCTGTTGCTGACCGGCAACAACAGCTTCACCGGTACCACCCAGGTGCAGGGCGGCTCGTTGCTGGTGGATGGCAGCCTGGCCAGCGGCAATGTGCAAGTGGCCAATGGCGCCAGTATCGGTGGCAGCGGCCAGCTCAGCGGTACCGTACAACTGGGCGATGGCGCCAGCCTCAAGGCGGGCGGCAGTGCCACGCCCTTGTCCGTGGGCGGCCTGGCGCTGTCTTCCGGCACCAGCCTGGACTTCAGCCTGGGCCAGGCCACCAGTTCCACCACGGTGGTCAACGTGGCTGGCGACCTGACCCTGGACGGCACCTTGAACATCACCGATGCCGGAAACTTCGGCGTAGGCGTCTACCAACTGTTCCGCTACGGCGGCACCTTGACCAACAACGGCCTGAACTACGGCACGCTGCCTGGTAGCGTGCTGCCGGGTTCCTTGAGCCTGCAGACTGCCTTGGCCAACCAGGTCAACCTGCTGGTACAGGGGGCGCCAGGCCAGGTGCAGTTCTGGAACGGCAGCCAGACCACGGCCAACGGCAGCATCACTGGTGGTAGCGGTACCTGGGGCGGTTCGACCAACTGGACCGATCCGACCGGTACCCAGACCCAGGGCGCGGGCAACCAGTTCGTGATTTTCGGCGGGCAGGGCGGCACCGTGACCGTCGCGGGAAACCAGAGCTTCACCGGCATGCAGGTGCTCGACAGCGGTTACAACTTCGTCGCCGGCAGCAATGGCAGCCTGAGCCCTACCAATGGCAGCGATGGCAGCCTGGCCAAGGTACGGATCAATGGTGGAGTGGTGACCCAGATCGACGCGCCGCTGGTGGGCAGCGGCGGTATCGAGAAAACCGATGCCGGGGTGTTGCTGCTCACCGGTGCCAATACCTACAGCGGCGGCACGACCGTCAGCGGCGGCACTCTGGCCGGTAATACCCGCAGCTTGCAAGGGCGGATGCTGGTCAATGCCCGGATGTTGTTCGCGCAGAACAGCAATGGCGTGTTCAACGGCCTGCTCAGTGGTACCGGTACGGTGGTCAAGCAGGGCGCTGGTTTGCTGCAGATCAATGGCAACCAGCCCTTCAGCGGCACCCTGGCGGTGGAGCAGGGCACTGTACAGATCGGCGACGACCCGGCTTCCCTGGCTGGGCAAGTGGTGGTCAGCAATGGTGCGACCCTGGCTGGCAACGGCAGCGTCGGGGGGCTGGTCAACAATGGCCTGGTGAGTTCCGGCGGGCCGATCGGCAAGCTGGCGGTCACCGGCAACTTCAGCAACGGCAGCACCGGGACCCTGCAACTGACACCGACCTCGGCCACGAGCCCGGCGTTGCAAGTGGGCGGCACCGCCAACCTGGCGGGCAACCTGCAGGTCACTGGCCTGAACTATGGTGGCGCCAACGCCAGCTACGCACTGATCAACGCCGGTGGCGGTATCACCGGTACCTTCAGCGGCAGCAACTTGCCGCAACTGGTGTTCTTCGACACCTCGCTGGTGTACGGCGCCAACCAGGTGAACCTGAACGTCAATCGCAACCAGACCCGCTTCGTCGACGTCGCCCAGACCCCTAACCAGCGTGCGGTGGCCGCGGCTCTGGGGGCCTACTCGGGGGATGACGACGATCCGGCCGACCAGTTGAACGACCAGATCCTCGGCCTGGACCGCGCCGGGGCGGTGGATGCGTTCAACCGTCTGTCCGGGGAGATCCATGCCAGCACTGTCAGCGCCTTGCTGGAGGACTCGCGGTATGTGCGCGATGCCCTCAATGACCGGATGCGCCAGCCTGGCTGCTCCAGCTCCCAGGACGACCCGCGGCAGGTCCTGGCCAGTCGCGAGAACCGTCTGAGCAGCACTGGCTGCCAGGGCGAGATGGTCGGCTGGATGCGGGTACTCGGCACCTGGGGTGACATGGCTGGCAACAGCAATACCGCCAAGCTGGACCGCAACCTGTCGGGCTTCATGCTCGGCAGCGACCGCCAGCTGGACGATACCTGGCGTGCCGGGGTCGCTGCCGGTTATACCCGCAGCGACCTGTCGGCCCATCGGCTGCAATCCGATGCCAAGGTCGACAGCACGCACCTGGGGGCCTACCTCAATTCCCAGTTCGATGCCGTGGCCGTGCGCCTGGGAGCGGCTTACAGCTGGCACCGGATCGAGACCAAGCGCGATGTCAATGTCGGCACCTACAGCGATCGGCTCAAGGCGCACTACAACGCCCGCAGCGCCCAGGTCTTCGGTGAGGTGGGGTATGCGATGGACGCTGCAGGCATGGCCCTGGAGCCATTCGTCGGGCTGTCCTATGTCAACTACGACAGCAACACCGGCAAGGAAAAGGGCGGTGCGGCGGCGCTCAAGGCCAAGGCCAGCCAGGACGTGACCTTCTCCACCGTCGGTATACGGGCCGGCAAGCGCCTCACCTTGGGCAATGGGCACCAGCTCACGCCACGGGTGGGCCTGGGCTGGCGCCATGCCTATGGCGACACCAAGCCGGATGCCGACCTGAGCTTCATCGACGGCGGCACCTCCTTCACCACCCAGGGCGTGCCGATCGCCAAGGACAGTGCGCTGCTGGAGGCTGGCCTGGACTACCAGATCACCCCGGCCGGCAAGCTGGGCATCGGTTACTCGGGGCAGGTATCCGACAAAACCAAGGACCATGCCATGACCCTCAACTTCACCCTCGACTTCTGACTGTCTTGGGTGTTCGGCAGCCGCCCTATGGGCGGCTTTGCCATGTCCGGTGGTCGCGCGAGGTTGCCGGTCGTCGGGCCGCGTTGCCTGACCGGCATCCTTAGGTGGCGTCCAGTGGAGCGCGATCTTGCTTGTCGAACATGGCAGAAGTGCTGGTCGATACTGGAGCCGACAAGCCTCGCCGGCTGTTCTGGATCACTCTTTCTTATATTGAAAGTACAAGGCTGCTTGATTGCAGTGGACTTATTTTAAGTCTGGCTGTTAATTTGCTGAACTTGCATTTTAGCAAGTTGTCCGACCCTCCGGTCGCCATGGTCCATAGGTGAAATAAAACTGCAACAAGGTCGCGTGAGTATGCGTGGACAGCAACTTTCTTGGCGTGTCGGTATCAGGGGCTGTTTCGATTGTGGGGTTAAGTGGCACTATGGCGGGGCTTGGATAATAAGCGTGGGCTTGCCGCGGATCAAACGGGGATACAAGTCATGTGCGATGAACTACGTCAAGCCAGAATAATGAAGGTCTTGCAACTTATAGTTGGTGCTCCTGATGCTGTACATGTCCGTGCGGCAGCGGCCTATGTCCATGGTTATATCGACGGGCTATTCGACGAAGGCAAACTTTCAGTGCAAACCGCACAAGATTTGAAGTGGGTGGCGGAGATGCACCGGGATAAGCGGTTGTCGGATTTGAATATTTGAATGCAGTTGCCGATTCGAGCGCTGGGAGTAGGGCATTTCATCCGCCTGGGTGCAGGCGTGCGGGTGGTTGTCGAGAACGTCGGCTCATATATGCCTGATCCTGCTCGGGGCAGCGGCTAGCCCGCCGGGGCGAGGCCGAACCGATGGGCGCCAGGCAGGCGTTCGAGGCGCTCCTGGCGATGGCTCCTGTCTGCCCTGGCTACCCGCGGGTTTTTGGCTGGTCGCTACGGATAGCATTATCGAGGTGCGGATAGCGGCTGCCTTGTACCGGAAATATCCCGACCTATTCTTCTTTGCTGACTTCGCCCTATCTTCACTGTTTCCTGGCCAATCAAGCCGTATCCAGGTCAGTAGAGATTAATGGTCGTTCTGGGTAGCCTGGATTGGTTCTACGGAGCACTTCAGGAGAGGTCTTGGACAAGTGTTCTGGTGCAGTTTTAGTCTGTCAAAAATGAAAGTCATGTTCTTTGCCGATGGCTGTCTAGCGGGCGGCCTCCATCAGGCATGGGTAAGTTTTTTTGAGCGTTCGTTCGGTTTTTCAGAGCGAAGTGGTGTATCCAATGGTCCGGAGGTTTATTTATAGTTGGGTATGTTTTCAGTGAAAAAGTTGCGCAATGCAACATGAGTGATGCTTGTGGTGTAGAGCGGAAAGTACGGCGGGTGCTGTTCGGATATTGATTTTTCATTGTGGTGATACTTGTCATGTTTTTGTCGCGTGAACTTTTGACGCTGTTGTCCGGGTTCACTCTTCGGTAGTCGAGAGATATGAAGAAAGAGTCCGGCAGACGGGATATTCCCGGCATGGAGTCAACGGTTGTCGATATTCAGCGCGCCATGCTGGATGCCACCCCTGACTGCATCAAGGTGCTGACCCCAGACGGCCTGCTCCTGGCCATGAGTGAGGCCGGATGCGCTGCGTTCCAGATACCCCGGGCGCAAGTCAAGGGCACGGCCTGGATTCCCTTGCTGCCCGCGTCGACCCACGGCGCCGCCCTCGATGCCCTGGCCTTGGCGGGCAGGGGTATTTGCGCGCGCTTCACCGGCTACAGCGATGCCCACGGCAAGATCATCCACTGGGACAATCTGCTGACCCCGACCCTCGATCTTCAAGGGCAGGTGCATAACATCATCTGCGTGTCTCGCGATGTCACCGAGCAGGTGCTGTTGCAGCGGGAGCTGAACCAGGCACTGGCGCGTGAACGGCTGTTGACGGGTGAAAGGCTGCACCGGATCAAGAATCTTTTCACCGTGGCCGATGCGGTGGTCATGATGGCCGACAGGGAAGCCCGGAGCACCGGCGTTCTCGACCGTCTGGGCAAGATCGCGGCCGAGAAGCTGAGGGCGCTGTCCAGGGTCTACACCCAGGTCCTGGATGCGGAGGATGCCAAGACTATTGAAATGACCGCCTTCATCGGTGCCGTGCTGCAACCCTTCGGCGGCCAATGCCGGTTCGGCGGCACCTTCGAGCATGTCCCCGGGGTGCTGGCCAATCTGCTGGCGCTGCTGCTCCATGAACTGGCGACCAACTCGGTGAAACATGGCGCATTGAGTGTCGTCGAAGGTGAGGTCGACATTCGCTGGGCCAGTCATGAGGGTTGGCTACGCCTCGATTGGCACGAGCAGGGTGGGCCGGTGATTCTTGCCCCGCCAGCCCGCGATGGCTATGGCTGCGAATTGATCAACGAACTGGCGGTGGTCGCCGGCGGGACCATCGAGCGGGACTGGCGACCGGACGGACTGCGGGTGGTATTGAAGCTTTCAGTGGCGGGCAAGTAGGTCCGTGCCAGGCCACCGGGTCCTATGGGTTGCCTTGCTCTCGGTTTTGCGTGCTGACAACCCCAGCGGCATCCACGGTGGCCATGTGGCCTAGTCCCCAGCTATCAAGATCGATCGTTACGCTGGACAGAGGTACTCATGCATGGCTCTCCAGCCACCCCGGGCTGAGCCACTCTCCAGAGATTTCGCGGACACCTTGCGCTGTGATTGTCGCAATGGATTGGCTATCACATTAGGGAATACCTGAAGGCATCTTTTCTATTATCCAGTAATGACTGACCTGGCTAGGATCTGGGCAGCCTGACGGTCGTCGTTGCCGTCTGGGCGCCACAATAATAGATGCCGAGGAATAGTCATGAGCAGTTCCACGCCCTGTCGCCTGGAGCAGGTCCAGCAGATGGACGAGGCCGATCCACTGGCCTTTTGTCGCCAGCGCTTTGCCCTGCCGCAACACAAGA
Organism: Pseudomonas sp. MSSRFD41; assembly: GCF_014230245.1. Lineage (NCBI taxonomy): Bacteria > Pseudomonadati > Pseudomonadota > Gammaproteobacteria > Pseudomonadales > Pseudomonadaceae > Pseudomonas > Pseudomonas sp. MSSRFD41. The sequence goes on from NZ_JACKZK010000022.1 coordinate 43,248, forward strand.
TCTACCTGGACGGTAACTCCCTGGGGGCGATGCCGGCCCATGTGCCCGCGCGAATCGAACAAGTCCTCAAGGAGGAATGGGCCCAGGGGCTGATCAACTCGTGGAACGATGCCGACTGGTATCCGGCACCGCAGCGCACGGGAGCGCGCATTGCGCATCTGGTCGGCGCCCAGGCGCATGAAGTGATCGTGGCCGACTCGACCTCGATCAACCTGTTCAAGGTGTTGGTGGCGGCCTTGCGCATGCAGCCGCAACGTCGGCTGATCCTGGCGGAAAATGGCAACTTCCCCACCGATGTCTACATCGCCCAGGGGGTCTCGGAGTTGACGGGGTGCCAGTTGCGGTGCGTCGATCCCGAGCAGGTGATGGCGGCGCTGAGTGAAGAGGTGGCGGTGCTCTCGCTGACCCATGTCAACTTCAAGTCCGGCCGCCGCTACGATATGGAGGCCATTACCGCCCGTGCCCATGAGTTGGGGGTCCTGGTGGTCTGGGACCTGTGTCATTCCGCCGGAGCCATGCCGGTCCGCCTGAATGCGGCGGGTGCCGACTTTGCCGTAGGCTGTGGCTACAAGTACCTCAATGGCGGACCCGGCGCTCCGGCTTTCGTCTTTGTGGCCGAGCGCCATATCCCTCATTTGCGCCAGCCGCTCACAGGTTGGCATGGCCATGCCAAGCCCTTCGACTTCACCCATGAATACCAACCGCATCCCAGCCTGGACCGGATGCTGGTGGGCACGGCGCCACAGCTTGGGGTGCTGGCCCTGGAGGCGGCCCTGGAAGCGTTCGATGGGGTCGACCTGCAGGTGCTGCGAGCCAAGAGCGAGGCCCTGACCGAATTGTTCATCGATCTCTGCGACCAGCAGTTGCAGGGCCTGGGGGTAACGCTGTGCAGCCCTAGGCAGGTCGAACAGCGCGGCAGCCAGGTCGCCCTGAGCCATCCCCAGGCCTATGCGGTCATGCAGGCCCTGATTGCCCGAGGCATCGTCGGTGACTTCCGGGCACCGGACATCCTGCGTTTCGGTTTTGCACCGCTGTACAACCGTTACCAAGAGGTGTGGGAGTGCGTGGGGGCACTGCGGGAAATCCTCGTGAGCGGCGAGTGGAACCAGCCGCAGTTCCTGGCCCGTAAATCGGTGACCTGATCCCAGTGCCTAGCCTTGGAGCAAGCGTGTCATGACAAAAACAATACACACCTTCAAACAAGTGGCAGACCGTGAGAAAGGCCTCAAGCAAACCTTGAGCAGCGGCCAATTGTCGATGATCGCCATTGGCGGGGCCATCGGCACCGGACTGTTCCTGGGCAGCAGTTTTGCCATCGGTTTCGCCGGGCCCAGCGTGCTGGTGAGCTATGGCATCGGCGCGGTGATCGCGCTGTTGCTGATGGGCTGCCTGGCGGAAATGACCGTGCGCCATCCGACTTCCGGGTCTTTCGGTTCGTTCGCCGAGTTTTATGTGGCGCCCTGGTTCGGCTTCGCCCTGCGTTACGCCTACTGGGCGTCCATCGTGTTCGCCGTGGGCACGGAAATCACCGCCGCGGCGATGTACATGAAGTTCTGGTACCCGGATGTGCCGGGAGGCTACTGGATGCTTGGCTTCTCCCTGGCGCTGATCCTGGCCAACGCCTTCAGCGTCAAGGTCTTCGGCAGCATCGAGTACCTGTTCTCGCTGCTCAAGCTGTGCGCCATCGTTGCCTTCATCCTGCTGGGGGCCTGGGTGGTGTATGACGCGCCCATGGAATCGGGCATCGGCCTGGCCAACTACAGCAATGACCGGGGCTTCTTTCCCAATGGCGTCTGGGGCACCTGGGTCGCGGTGATCGTGGCTTTCTTCAGCTACCTGAGCATCGAGATGATCGCGGTAGCGGCGGGCGAGGCCAAGGACCCTGAACGCGCTGTGACGCGGGCGTTCCGCATTACCGTGGTGCGCCTGGTGGTGTTCTACCTGCTGACCATCGCCCTGGTCCTGGCCATCGTGCCCTGGGCGCGCAATACCGGCGGGGAAAGTCCCTTCGTCATGGTCATGGCGGCCAGCGGCATTCCTTATGCCGGTGGGGTGATCAACGCGGTGATCCTGGTGGCGGCGCTGTCGGCGATGAACAGCCAGCTGTACATCACCACCCGGCTGATGTTCAGCCTGTCCCGGGCTGGCCAGGCACCGGCGATGTTTGGCCGCCTGAGCCGCCATGGCGTGCCACTGGCGGCGCTGTTGCTGTCATCCCTGGGCATTGCCCTGGCCACCTTGTTGTACCTGGCTTATGCCGAGCAAGCCTTCACGCTGATGATGTCGATCGCGATGTTCGGGGCCATGTTCACCTGGGCGGGGATCTTCCTCACCCACTTGTGCTTCCGTCGCCAGCAGGGTAGCGAACCGCTGGCCTTCAAGCTCTGGGGCTATCCCTGGACCAGCCTCGGCGGCCTGTTGCTGATGCTGGCCGTGATGGTCACGACGTTGTTCACCGAACCGTTCTTCCTGACCCTGGTCTGCGGGTTGCCCTTCCTGGGGCTGATCCTGTCGATCTACTACCTGCGTTTTCGCGGCAAGCGGGCCCTTGACGCCGAGGCCCCCAAGCCGCTGCCGCTGCGACAACCCTGAGCCGTGCTACCCCTGTAGACGCCAGCGAACCGGGGAGGGGCGTAAAGCAGCGTTGCCCTGCGAGTCGTACGCGGCCAAGGGCCGTGGCTCGGCGAGCGCGCTGGCGCCACTTCCTAGATCGCTCGGTTCCGGTGGCTCTGTGGTCACCCAGGGAACCGGGCGACCGCACTGCATCACCACGACAAAAACAAAAAATCACCAGAGGTTTTGCCATGCCCCATGTCTCGCGTTCTCTATCGCCATTGCTGTTGTCGCTATGGGGCTGCTTGCCCTGGACAACCCAGGCCGCCGAGTCGGGATTCATCGAGGACAGTCACCTGAGCGTGCTGGCCCGCAACTACTATCTCAATCGCAGCATTCAGGATGGCCGCGCGGATCGTAAGGATTGGACCCAGGGTTTTATCGGTCGCTTCAGTTCGGGGTTCACCCAGGGCTCCGTTGGCGTGGGCGTGGATGCCTTCGCCTTTCTGGGACTGAAGCTGGATGCCTCCGGCGGCAAGACCGGCACCTACAATTTGCCGATCCACGACAACGGCAAACCGGCAGACGAATACTCCAAAGCCGGTGCCGCGCTGAAGATCAAGGTCTCCAACAGCGTGCTGCGCTATGGCGAGCAATCGGTGGATACCCCGGTGTTCGCCGTCGGCCACAACCGCCTGATCCCGCAAACCGCCACCGGCTTTGCCCTGGATAGCCAGGAGCTGGAACGGCTCAAGCTGCGGGCCGGGCACTTCACATCGGCCACCGGCCATGTCACCACTAACAGCAACGGTGACCTGTGGGCGTTCTATGGTGGCGTCACCACCCCCTCGGTGGACTACGCCGGTGGCCAGTACCAGTTCACCCAGGACCTGGGCGCCAGTCTCTACGTTGCGCGCTTCCAGGACATCTGGAACCAGTACTACGCCAACCTCGACGGCCGCACCGACCTGGGGGCGGGGCAGCAGGCCGGCTTCGACCTCAACCTGTATCGCACCCTGGATACGGGCCGGGCCAAGGCCGGGGCCATCGACAACACCACGCTGGGCGCTGCGGTGTTCTATGGCCTGGGCGCTCACCGTATGACCCTTGCCTTGCAGAACGTCGATGGCAATACCCCGTTCGACTACCTGGGGGTCGGTGACCTGGATCGCAACGGTCGCAACGGCCGCGACCAGGGCGCCTCGATCTACCTGCCCAACTCGGTGCAGTACTCCGACTTCAACGGGCCCAACGAACGCTCCTGGCAACTGCGCTACGACCTGTCCCTGGCCAGTTATGGCGTACCGGGCTTGAGCCTGATGAGCCGTTACCTGCGGGGCTCCGGGATCGACGGTACGCACACCCCGGCCGGCAGCGCCTACGCCGGGATGTATGGCAAGGATGGGGTGCACCGGGAAATCAACTTCGAGGCACGCTATGTGGTGCAGAGCGGTCCCTGGAAGGATCTGAGCCTGCGCCTGCGCCAGACCTGGCACCGGGCCAATGTGGCTCAGGGCGAGGGTAATATCGATGAGTTCCGGCTGATCACCGACTACCCGATCGATATGTTCTGATCCGGTCCGGCCTTGGCCCCAGCGCCGTGCTGTCAATCCCGGTTCGCTCAGCAGGGCCATGATGATGCCGCCCAGCGCCCCAGCCAAGGGAATCATGGCACTGATCCGCGCAGCATCGAGACTGTCGTAACCACTGGCGCGCAGTACGGTGGGCAGCCAGTTGGTCAATAGGTAGAACACCGACAGGCAGCAGAAGAACGTCAGCCACAGCAACAGGCTGCGCGCCAGTTGCGCTGGAGTGAACAACGCGCCTAGCGGTGAACGCATGGTTCGCGTGGGGGTGTCACTTTGCAGCCGAACCCGGCTCCAATCATAGTGGCCGCTGATCTGCGCCACGACCCGGTGCAAGGTGCTGGCATGGCGTGGGCGACCAGCCATGAAACACACCGATTCCGGCAAGGCGTGGTACAGCACGGGCAGTAGCAGTAGCGGCGCGAGGCCGCCGATCAGCAACAACCCTTGCCAACCCACCAGGGGCAACAGCGCTGCGGTCACGCCCCCGCCCAAGGCCAAGCCCAGGGTGAAACCGCAATAGCTCAGGGTTACCAGCAGCGTACGCCGACGTGCCGGTGAGTATTCCGAACTCAAGGTGATGCAGTTGGGGAGTACGCCTCCCAGGCCGATGCCGGTGACGAAGCGCAAGACGCTCAGCACTTCGATATTCGGCGACAGTGACGAAGCCAGGGTGCCCAGGGCGAAGATCAGTACGCAAAGCTGTAGCACGGACTTGCGTCCATGGCGGTTGGCCAGGGGACCGAGGCAAAAGCTGCCCAGGAGCATGCCGAACAGCCCCGCGCCAAAGACAGGTGCCAGTTGCACGCGATCGATGTGCCAGTCGTGAATCAGTTCGGGAGCGATGTAGCCGATGGCGGCAGTGTCGAAACCGTCCAGTAGAAGAATCAGAAAGCACAATGACAACACGCGTATCTGCAGGGCGGAGAGGGGACTGCGATCGATGAGTTCGGTGAGGTTTTGCGTACGCTCGTACAGGGTGGCTCCTTATGGGTTTTGTTTCTGGCGGACAGGGAGAGCCCGCCGGATGACCACGATTGCCGGTGCCGCAAGGGGATTGGGAAGGACGTAGCGGTTTAGAGCAGCTTGAAGAAGTCCTGGGCGTTACTGCCCAGAATCCTTGATTTATCGAGTTCTGCCAGATCGGGGTGCTCGGCCACGCCGCTGCCGATATCTTGCTCGCCCAAGGGGAAGGGCGAGTCGGAGCCGAGCATGACCCTTTCGCTGCCCATGACCTGTACCAGCAGTTTCAGGGCCCCGGGATCGAACACCGCGGAATCGACGAAGAAGCGCTTGACATAGCTTGACGGCAATTGCGGGCAGTTCTCGCGGACGATATCGCGATGGCGCCAGGCGTTATCCACCCGACCCAGGAGAAAGGCGAAACCGCCGCCGCCATGGGCAAAGCAGAGGCGCAGGGACTCAGGCAGGCGTTCGAAGGCCCCGGAGAGAATCAGCGAGAGGATACCCAGCTGAGTCTCCGCGGGCATCGCCACCAACCACGGCAGCATCCATTTGCGCATGCGCTCGCCGCCCATCATGTCCCAGGGATGGACGAGCACCGGAATGTCGTTGCGCCCGCAGTGATCGAGGAAGGCCACAAGATGGTCATGGTCCAGGTCGTGATTGCCCACGTGGTTACCGATCTGTACCCCGACATGACCGATGGCCCGTGCCCGGCTGGCTTCGGCGCAGGCCGCCTCCAGGTCCTGCAGCGGCACCTGGGCCAGGACCTTGAGCCGCGACTCGTGGCCAGTGGTCATCTGCATGGCCCGGTCGTTCATGCGTTGTGTCCAGGGCAAGGCTCGTTCGATCGGCGCATCGTAGCCGAACATCACCGGCGTGGCGCACATGATCTGGATGTCCAGGCCCTGTTCATCCAGGTGCTCGATACGCCGGGCCGGGTCCCAGAGCACGTCGTGTACCGGGCGAAAGGGCTTGTCGCCGACCATGATCTGGCCCTTGGCGCCGTCCTTGTGCAGCCAGGGAGCGCGCACCGGGTCCAGGCGTGCGGCCTCTTCTTGGGTAATGGCAGGGAAGAAGTGCGAATGCATGTCGATTTTCATGGGCAGGTCGCCGTCTTGAGGATTCGGTGCCAGGTCTGCCAGTCGCGACCCGGATGGATTTCGCCACAGCCGGTACAGCGACGCTGCTGGTCGCTGCTGGCGTAGAAGGTTTCGTAGAGGGGCGGCAGGTCGTCGACGATGCTTCGCAACTGCAGCTCGTGGCGCTGGATCAATGTGCCGCAGTGAGCGCAGGACCATTGCAGGGCATCGAGCATTCCCGGTGGCCGTTGGCGCTCCACCACCAGGCACAGGCTGCCGGGCTCCGGGCGCTGGGGAGAGTGGATGACGTGGGGTGCCATCAGGTAGAGGTCGCCTTCGCGCAGATCGATGCGCTCGTAGCGGCCGCGATCCCAGATGTTCAGGTAGGCGTTGCCCTTGAACTGGTAGAAGAACTCTTCCATGGGGTCGTCGTGGAAATCGGTACGCTGGTTCGGACCGCCCACCACCGTGACCATGAAATCGGCGTCTTGCCAGATCTGGCGATTGCCTACCGGTGGCTGTAGCAAGTGTGCGTGTTCATCGAGCCAGCGGTTGAAGTTGAGCGGGGCGCTGTAGTGATGTTTGTCCATTGTTATTGTTCTCGGCGATTGAGCGGGGCATAGGCCACCGCCTTGATTTCGATGCGCAGGTGCGGATGCGGCAATTGGTGCACGGCCACGGTGGTGCGGGTCGGGCCCTGCTCGTCGAAGTACTGCGCATAGACCTGGTTGTAGGGACCGAAGTCGTTCATGTCCACCAGGAATGCGCTGATTTCCACCAGGTCCTGCAGGCCGGCGTTCTCGCTGGCGAGAATGTCGCGGATGTTCTCGATCACGGCCCGGGTCTGGGCACGAATGTCCAGTGCGGTGGTACCCAGGGCATCCACCTCGACGCCTTCGAAGCTGTTGTCCGGACGTCGCGAACTGGTGCCGGAAACGAACAACAGGTCGCCGGCGCGCTTGATGTGGGGAAAACGTCCCCGGGGCTGGGCCTTGCCGGGTACCAGGGTGGCGCGCTTGCTGGTCATGGGCGCTCTCCCCGGGAATGGCCGCTGCAACTGAAGGCGCATTCGCCATAACCGGCGATCTCCACCTGGATATGGGCTCCAGGGGACAAGGCCACGGCGGCAGTGGCGGCACCCGCCATGATCAGGCTACCGGCGGGCAGGCTGATACCCGCCTGGGCCAGCAGGAGCGAGGCTTGCACCACGCTACGCAACGGGTGTCCGAGAATCGCCGCGGTGGAGCCGGCTTCCACCAGCGCGCCGTCCAGGCGCATCAGCACCCCGGCATTGGCCAGGGTCGAGAAATCCCGGGACCAGGGGCCCACCACCAGCCCGGCCGATGAGCAGTTGTCCGCGACCACATCTTCCAGGCTGAACCTGAACGCTTCGTACCTGGAGTCGATGATCTCGATGGCCGGGGCCACGGCCTCCAGGTAGTCCACGGCTTCGAGCTGGGTCAGGGGCCGGTCGATGACGCGACGGGTCAGGAAGCACAATTCCGGCTCGGCTCGCGGGTGGATATAACGATCGAGGCGCAAGGTGCCGCCATCTTCTTCCAGCATCGCGTCGGTGAGCCAGCCCCAGATCAGGCTGTCGACCCCCATCTGGGCCATCTTGGCCCGGCTGGTGAACCCGAGCTTGAGGCCGATCGTGCGTTCGCCGTCGGCGTAGCGGCGGGCCATGGAGGCGCGCTGGATGTCATAGGCCTGCGCCAGGTCGAACGGCGTGTGCTGGCTGAACTGGGGCAACGGGCAGGCAGTGCGCGCGGCCTGGTCGAGGGCGTGGGCGATGGGTTCCAGATCAAGGCTCATGGGCGGGACTCCCGGGCAGCGAGCAGGTCGAGGGCAACGTCGACGATCATGTCTTCCTGGCCGCCGACCATGCGGCGGCGGCCGAGCTCCACCAGGATGTCGACGGTCTTGAGCTGGTATTTGCGGGCGGCCACTTCGGCATGGCGCAAGAAGCTGGAATAGACCCCGGCGTAGCCCAGGGCCAGGGTTTCGCGATCGACCCGCACCGGACGATCCTGCAGCGGTCGTACCAGGTCATCGGCGGCGTCCATCAGGCGATACAGGTCGGTGCCATGGTTCCAGCCCAGCTTGTCGGCGGCGGCAATGAACACCTCCAGCGGCGCATTGCCCGCCCCGGCCCCCATGCCGGCGAGGCTGGCGTCGATGCGCTGGCAGCCTTCCTCCACGGCCACCAGGGAGTTGGCCACGCCCAGGCCGAGGTTGTGGTGGGCGTGCATGCCGGTGGCGGTGTCCGGCTTGAGCGTGGCCTTGAGGGCGCGAAAGCGCAGGCGGATGTCCTGCATGTTCATGGCGCCGCCGGAGTCCACCACGTAGATGCAGGTGGCGCCGTAGCTTTCCATTTTCCGGGCTTGGAGCGCGAGGTTCTCCGGGCTGGTCATGTGGCTCATCATCAGGAAGCCCACGGTGTCCATGCCCAGTTCCCGGGCGCATTCGATGTGCTGGCGCGACACATCGGCCTCGGTGCAATGGGTGGCCACCCGCACCACCCGGGCACCGGCGCGATAGGCCGCCTTGAGGTCATGCACGGTGCCGATGCCGGGCAGCAGCAGGGTGGCGATGCGGGCGTGTTGCAGGACGTCGGCGGCGGCTTCGATCCATTCCAGGTCGGTATGGGCGCCGAAGCCGTAGTTGAAGCTGGAGCCCTGCAGGCCATCGCCGTGGGCCACCTCGATGCTGTCGACCCGGGCGGCATCCAGGGCCCGGGCGATGGCCTGGACCTGATCCAGGCTGTACTGGTGGCGGATCGCGTGCATGCCGTCACGCAGGGTCACATCCGAGATGTAGAGCTTGTTGCCGGGGGTTGAGGTCATGGCGAAGCTCCTTCAGCGATTGAGCATGGACTGGGCCATGCGCTCGGCGGTGGCCAGCGCGGCGCAGGTCATGATGTCGAGGTTGCCGGCGTAGGCGGGCAAGTAGTGGGCGGCACCCTCGACCTCCAGGAACACCGAGGTCTTGAGTCCGCTGAAGTGCCCAAGGCCAGGGATCAGCAGCGGCGCGGAGGGTGGGACCGGGTCGAATTGCACCTGCTGCTTGAGGCGGTAGCCGGGCACATAGGCCTGCACCGCTTCGGCCATGGCGGCGATGGAGGCGGCGACCTCCTGCTGATCGGCGGCGGCCGATAGCACCAGCACCGTGTCGCGCATGATCAGGGGTGGTTCGGCCGGGTTCATGACGATGATGGCCTTGCCCCTGGCGGCACCACCGATGGTTTCGATGGCGTGGCGGGTGGTTTCGGTGAACTCGTCGATATTGGCCCGGGTGCCGGGGCCGGCGGACTTGCTGGCGATCGAGGCGACGATCTCGGCGTAGTGCACGGGGGCGACCCGGGAGATTGCAGCCACCATGGGAATGGTGGCCTGGCCGCCGCAGGTCACCATGTTCAGGTTGAGGCTGTCCAGGTGCTGCTCCAGGTTGACCACCGGGATGCAATAGGGGCCGATCGCCGCCGGGGTCAGGTCGATCAGGCGGATGCTGGGTTTGGCCTGGCGCAGTACGGCCTCGTGGTGCTGGTGGGCGGCGGCCGAGGTGGCGTCGAAGACGATGTCGATGGCGCTGAACTCGGGCATGCGCAGCAGCCCTTCGACCCCTTCGTGGGTAGTGGCTACGCCCAGGCGCCGGGCCCGCTCCAGGCCATCGGAGGCGGGGTCGATGCCGACCATGGCGGTCAGTTGCAGGTGCCGGGCCTGGCGCAGGATCTTGAGCATCAGGTCGGTGCCGATATTGCCCGAGCCGATGATCGCGGCCTTGAGGGTTGTGGTCATGATGGGCTCCGGTCTATTGGGCACTGGCGAAGGCGGCGCTGACGCTGCCCAGGCCCTGGATATGGGCGGTGAAGCGCTGCCCTGGCTTGACCGCCACCATGGGGCCGAGGGCGCCGGTAAGCAGGATGTCGCCAGCGCGCAGCGGCGTGCCCAGGCGTACCAGCGTGTCGGCCAGCCACAGGGCGGCATTCAAGGGGTTGTCCAGGCATGCGGCGCCGACGCCCACCGAGACGGGTTCGCCGCCTTGGGTCATGCTCATGCCGCAACGCACCAGGTCGAGGCGGTCCAGGGACACAGGGCAACTGCCGAGGACGAACAGCCCACTGGAGGCGTTGTCGGCGATGGTGTCGCTCAACTGGATATCCCACTGGGCAATGCGACTGCCGACGATCTCGATGGCCGGCAGGGCGAAGGCGGTGGCGCGGATCAGGTCGGCCAGGGTATGGCGCTCATGGGGCAGGTCGCGCTCCAGGACCAGGGCGACTTCGGCCTCGACCTTGGGTTGGCAGGTATCGCTCCAGGCGATGGCTTGGCCGTCGCCGCGCGCCATGTCGGCGAACAGCTGGCCAAAGTCCGGCTGGTCCACCCCCAGTTGTTTTTGCACGGCGCGGGAGGTCAGGCCGATCTTGTGGCCCACCGGACGACGCCCGGCGTCGATGGCCGCGCTGTTGTTGTAGCGCTGTACCTGGTAGGCCAGGTCGATGTGGGCGGACGGTGGCTGTTGCGCGGCGGCCCGGGCGATCAGCTCGCGTACCGGCGCGCAGGGTTGGCCGTCGAGTTGGGCCTGGCGCAAGCGGTGCGCCGCTTCGATCAGGTCTGCATGCATGTTGAGGCCCTCAGGGGTTGACGCAGATGGTGGTGATCTCGGAGTAGAAATCCAGGGAGTGGCGGCCGCCTTCGCGGCCCAGGCCCGAAAGCCGGGTACCGCCGAAGGGGGTGCGCAGGTCGCGCAGGAACCAGGTGTTGACCCAGACCATGCCGACGCGAAAACGCCGTGACAGCTGGTGGGCGCGCTTCAGGTCGCGGGTCCAGAGGGCCGTGGCCAGGCCGTAGGCCGAATCGTTGACCCGGCGCAGCACTTCTTCCTCGCTGTCGAACGGAGCGATGTGGCAGACCGGGCCGAATATTTCCTCGCGCAGGCAACGAGCGTGATCCGGCAGGTCGGTCCAGAGGGTGGGCTGGACGTAGGCGCCCTGGTCCCGGGCATCGCCAAAGTGGGGGACAGCGCCGCCGCTGACCAGGGTCGCGCCTTCCTCCAGGGCCAGCTGGAAGTAGCCCAGGACCTTGTCCCGATGCTTGTGGGAAATCAGCGAACCCATGTTCACCCCGTCTTCGTCGGGGTAGCCGATCTTCAATTGCTCGGCCCCAGCCTTGAGGGCGGCGACGAAGCGCTCATAGATCGGCCGCTCGACGTAGACCCGCTCCGAGCACAGGCACACCTGGCCGGAGTTGGTGAAGCTGGAGCGCAACACCCCGGCGACCGCGGCGTCGAAATCGCAGTCGGCGAACACCACCGCGGCGTTCTTGCCTCCCAGTTCGAAGGACACCTCGCGCACGCCCTCGGCGGCGGCTTTCATGATGGTGGCACCGGTGCGCGATTCGCCGGTGAAGGTGATCGCGTCGACATCCGGGTGGGTGGTGAGGAATTCTCCGGCCGAATTCGGGCCGAAGCCGTGTACCAGGTTGAAGGCCCCGGCCGGTACTCCGGCCTCCCGCATCACCTCGGCCAGCAAGGTGGCCGTGGATGGGGTTTCTTCCGAAGGCTTGATCACCACCGAATTGCCGCAGGCCAGGGCCGGGGCGACTTTCCAGGTCAGCAGCAACAACGGCAGGTTCCAGGGCGAAATGATCGCTACCACGCCATGGGGCTTGCGCACGCTGTAGCTGAAGACGTCGTTGCCCTCGGCGCTGCGCATTTCGAAGAGCTCGCTACCGGACTGGCGCAGCAGTTCGGCGAAGGTGCGAAAGTTCTGTACTGCCCGGGCCACGTCCAGGGTCCGGGCCTGTTGCACCGGGCGCCCGGTGTCGGCGACTTCGGCGGCGACGAACGCCTCGAAGCGGCGCTGGATACCGTTGGCGATGTCCAGCAACAGATCGGCGCGCTGGCTGGCGCTGTAGTGGGCCCAGGGGCCCGATTGCGCGGCCTTGGCCGCGGCTACCGCGCGTTCGACCAGGGGCCGGTCGGCCTCGCAGACCTGCCCCAGCAAGCGACCGTCTACAGGGGAGATATTGGCAAAGGTCTTGGGGCTGGCGACAAACTCGCCGTCGATGAAATGACGCAGCAGGGGAGTGGACACTTGAGCCTCCGAAACGTGGGTTTCGGAGCGAGTGTAGGAAGACCTGGTATTAGTGAATAATCAATATTGAATGACTGGGTATTAGTGTTTGGAATACCGGTCACGCCGGGTGCTCTTCGGTGAGGGATTCGTTTCGGGCCTGGTCCAGGCATTGGCGAAACAAGCGGGCGGCGGGCCCCAGCTTGCGCTGGGCGGAGCTGAAGCAGCCGATGTCGCCGAATTGCAGCGCGGTTCCCAGGTCGAAGGCCTTGAGCATGCCGGCCTGGATGAACTGCCGGGAAGCTTCGAAGGGCATCAGTGCCACGGTGCGCTGGTCCTGCATCAGGGTGATGTTGGTCAGGATCGACAGCGATTCGGCGACGTTGTCCGGGGTCGGCAGTCCGTTATCGGCAAACAATCGATCGCAGGTGCGGCGTAGCAGTGAGTCGCGAGTCGGCAGCACCCAGGGGTAAGCGTGCAATTGCTGGAGGCTGACCGGCGCCTGGCGATGCATCGGGTGCCGGGCACCGGCGACGATGCTCAGGTCCTCGCGGTACAGCACTTCGACTTCCAGGGCTTCGCTGCGCCATTGCCAGTCGTCTGGGATCCGGCCTACCACCAGGTCGACGTCGCCCACCGCGAGCGCCGGGAACAACTGATCCATTTGCCCCACCCGCAGCGATACCAGCACGCCTGGGGCTTGTCGCTTGAGCAATTGAATGGCCCGGGGCAACAACGAGGTGGAGGCCGAGATCAGCGTCCCCACCATCACGTGCCCCGAGGTGCCTTCCTGAAAGGCATTGACCTCATCGGTCAGGGCCCGCAACTCCGCCAGGAGCGACTTGGCACGCTGCACCACCACCTGCCCCAGGCCGGTGGCGCTCACCCCCCGGTTGCTCCGGATCAGCAGCGGCGCCTCGAAGTAGGATTCCAGCTCATGGATGATCTTGGTCACCGCCGGTTGGGTCAGGTTCAGGGCCTGGGAGGCGCGGACCAGCGAGCCGCTTTGCAACACCTGTTCGAAGACCACCAATTGGTGGAACTTGAGCTTGCGGGCGATGGACTGGGTGCTGAACTTCATGGCGGGCTCCGTCAGCTCCATACCCGGCCTGGAGGAGGTGGCCTGGGGCGGCGCTTTTGTGGGGTGGCAATCAGGCCCGGGCAGGGCGCTGCAAGCCTAACCAAAGCCCGGGACTTTTGCATACCGACCGGCGTGACCCAGGTCGCCTACCTGTGCCATAACGCCGCAGCGTCCGGACGAGCGGCCAGCAGTGCCTGGCGCAGTTCGCTGTGGCGCGGTCGCGAAGGGCACTGGCAGATGCCGTTCCACCAGGGGACGCCGCGACCGGGGGCCCGAGGGCTCTGCTAGAATCCCCGTCCCAGACTTGACGAGGTGCCCCATGAGCGAGCCGATTCGCCTGACCCAGTACAGCCACGGAGCCGGTTGTGGTTGCAAGATTTCGCCCCAGGTGCTGGAGGTCATCCTGGCCGGCAGCGGGGCCCAGAACCTCGATCCCAAGCTGTGGGTCGGCAACGCCTCGCGCGATGATGCGGCGGTCTACGCCATCGACGGCGAACGCGGGGTGGTCTCCACCACCGATTTCTTCATGCCCATCGTCGATGATCCCTTCGATTTCGGCCGCATTGCCGCCACCAACGCCATCAGCGACATCTACGCCATGGGCGGCGATCCCTTGATGGCCATCGCCATTCTCGGCTGGCCGGTGAACGTGCTGGCCCCGGAAGTCGCCCGTGAAGTGATCCGCGGCGGGCGCTCGGTGTGCGACGCCGCGGGCATTCCTCTGGCCGGCGGCCACTCGATCGATGCCCCCGAGCCGATCTTCGGCCTGGCGGTGACGGGCCTGGTGGAAAAACGCTTCATGAAGCGCAACGACACCGCCACCGCCGGCTGCCTGCTGTACCTGACCAAGCCCCTGGGGATCGGCGTGCTCACCACGGCCGAGAAGAAGGGCAAGCTGCGCGATGCCGACGTTGGCCTGGCCCGGGACTGGATGTGCACCCTGAACAAGCCCGGCAGCCATTTCGGCAAGCTCGAGGCGGTTACCGCAATGACCGACGTCACCGGCTTCGGCCTGCTCGGGCACCTGGTGGAGATGGCCGACGGTAGCGGCTTGACCGCGCGTATCCATTACGACCGCGTACCGCGTCTGCCTGGCGTCGAGTACTACCTGGACCAGGGCTGCGTGCCGGGCGGCACCTTGCGCAACTACAGCAGCTATGCCGACAAGGTCGGGCGGGTGCAGGAGCTGCACAAGCGGGTGCTGTGCGACCCGCAGACCAGCGGCGGCCTGCTGGTGGCGGTGACGCCTGAGGGCAATGGCGAATTCCTCGCCCTGGCGGCGGAACTGGGCCTGGAGCTGGCGCCTATCGGCGAGCTGCTGGAGCGACAGAGTCACGCGGTCGAGGTGTGCTGATGTCCCTGGACTACACCGATTACCGCGAGATCTTCCTCAACGACCGGCCGCTGATGGACACCCGTGCGCCGATCGAATTCACCAAGGGCGCCTTTCCCGGCGTGCTCAACCTGCCGCTGATGACCGACCAGGAGCGCCAGCGGGTCGGCACCTGCTACAAGCAGCAGGGCCAGCAGGCGGCGATCGTCCTCGGGCACCAGTTGGTATCCGGGGCGATCAAGGCCGAGCGCATCCAGGCCTGGGCCGATTTCGCCCGGGCCCATCCCGATGGCTTGCTCTACTGTTTCCGTGGTGGCTTGCGTTCGCAGATCGTCCAGCAGTGGCTGCGCGACGAGGCCGGCATCGACTATCCGCGGGTGGGTGGTGGCTACAAGGCCATGCGGACCTTTCTCCTGGACACCGTGGAGCAGGCCATGCAGCAGTGCGACTTCGTGCTGCTGGGCGGCATGACCGGCACCGGCAAGACCCAGGTGCTGGGGCAACTGGACAACGCCCTCGATCTCGAGGGCCATGCCAACCACCGCGGCTCCAGCTTCGGCCGGCGCGCCACCGGGCAGCCGAGCAACATCGACTTCGAGAACCGCCTGGCGGTGGACCTGCTGAAGAAGCGTGAGCGTGGTGTGCGGGGTTTCGTCGTCGAGGACGAGAACCGCATGATCGGTAGCTGTGCGTTGCCGCTGCCGCTGCACCAGGGCATGCAACGAGCGCCGATGATCTGGCTGGAGGACCGCCTGGACAACCGGGTGCAGCGCATCCTCCAGGACTATGTGGTGGACCTGTGCGCCGAGTTCGTTGCCGTGCATGGTGAGCCGGGTTTCGCTCTGTTCGCCCAGCGCCTGCTGGAAAGCCTGAACAAGATCCACAAGCGCCTGGGCGGCGAGCGCCACCAGCGGTTGCTGGCGCTGATGCAGGAGGCCCTGGCCGAACAGGAGCGCAGTGGCGTGGTGGAGTTGCACCGGGGCTGGATCCAGGGCCTGCTCAGCGAGTACTACGACCCGATGTACGCCTTCCAGCGCGAGAGCAAGGGCGCTCGGATCGAGTTCGTGGGCGACCACGCCGCCGTGCTCGATTACCTGCGCCAGCGCCAACCTCTGTAGCCGCTGTCGCGCCCGCGAGGCTGCGCATGAGGACGCAGTCCTCGCCAAACCTGCCGATGCATTCCACCTGGATAAACGCAGTGCCTGCTTCTGCGGGTGCTGCGCGCCCGGTCGCAGCCGCGCTGGCGCTTGGCTGCGGTCAGGGGAAGGGTTACAGCAGGGCGGCGCCCACCAGGCCGCAGACGATGCCGACCAGCATGGTCAACACGGCGACGGTGACCAGCACCCGGGCGTCGAAATCCTTGCGCAGCATCAGCAGCGACGGCAGGCTGATGCTCGGCAGGGTCATCAGCAGGGCCACGGCGGGGCCGGTGCCCAGGCCCAGGGTCATCATGGTCTGGACGATGGGGATTTCCGCGGCCGTGGGAATCACGAACAGGGTGCCGGCGATCGCCAGGGGCACCAGCCACCACAGGCTATCGCCCATGGCCCCGTCGATATGCGGGAACAGCCAGACCCGCGCCGCGCCCAGCAGCAGGACCGCGAGGATATAGATCGGGATGGTGCTCCAGAACAGTTGCCACAGGGTCTTGCCCCAGCGCACGGGGAATGGCTGCTCGTTCGGCGTACCGGCCTCCACCACGGCTTCCACCGCCGCTTCGGGCAGTTGCTCGGGGCGCGCCACGCGCTGGGCGATCAGCGATACCCCCAATACCAGGGCGATGCCCGCCACCAGGCGCAGGGCCGTGAAACCCCAGCCGAGGACGAAGCCCATGAACACCAGGGTCGCCGGGTTGAGCACCGGGTTGGCGATCCAGAACGCCAGGGCCGCACCCACCGATACGTTCTGCCGACGCAGGCCGGCGGCCACCGGGGCGGCGCAGCAAGAGCACATCATGCCGGGCAGGGCGAACAGGCCGCCGCGCAGGGTCGAGCCGAAGCCGGCACGGCCGAACAGGCGCAGCAGCCAGTCCCGGGGAATCAGCACCTGCAACAGCGATCCCAGGATCACCGCCAGCACGGCCGCTTTCCAGATCGCCAGGAAATACACCTGGGCGTAGGCCAGGGCCGCGCTCCAGGGGGAAGTCTGCTGGTCATTGAGGATCGAGGCGCCGATGCTGTGGCTGTCGGCGGCGGTAAAGGCCTTGAGGTAGTAGGGCGACCACTTCACGTAGTACAGGCCGATAGCGGCAACCAGCAGGAACAGCAGGGGTTTGCACCAGAACGACCAGCCACGGGTGGGCTGGGTGGGGGCGAGGTTGGACATGAAGGGAATTCCGCACAAAGACAATAAGTGCGGATTGTAGCTGCTGGCGCTTCCCTAAGCTGCAAGTCTCAAGCCTCACCGGGTGCTTGTTGCTTGCAGCTTAGAGCGTTCGGATCGAAGCGCGGATCGCCCGGGCGCACTCGATCACTGAAGGCGCGAGCTTGCGTTCGGCTTCTTCCAGGGTCCAGCGGCTGCTGGGCACCACCACATGCACGGCGGCCACCGGCAGGCCCTGGCTACCGAGGATCGGCGCCGCGATGCTCATGTCCCCCAGGAACAGTTCTTCGGCATTCAAGGCATAGCCGCGCTGCTGGCTGGCCTCGATTTCCCGCAGGATGTCCATGAGCTCGGTGCGGGTATGCCGGGTATGGGCCTGGCGGTCGCTGGCCTCGAGGACCTGCCGGGCATCGGCTGCCGGCAGGGCGCTGAGGTAGGCGCGCCCGGAACCTGTGCAGTACATCGGGATACGGCTGCCAATGGGCATGTGGATCGGAATGAACTTGGGTGCCACAAAGCGCGCTACATAGACCATGTCCTGCCCATCGGGCTCGGTGAGGTTGGTGGTTTCCCCGGTGACCTGGGCCAGCTCGGCGAGGAAGGGATTGGCCACGTCCACCAGGGTGTCGGCGGCCAGGTAGTTGTAGCCGATCTCCATCACCCGCGGAGTCAGTTGGAAGCGTTTGGTCTGCGGATGCTTACGCACATAACCCAGCTGTTCCAGGGTATGCACCATGCGCTGCGCCGAGCTTTTGTTGATGTCGGCGGCCGTGGCGATTTCCGCCAGGTTCATGGTCCGTTGCGCAGCGTTGAAGGCCCGCAGCACCGCCAGGCCTTTTTCCAGTGACTGGTTGAAAAGGGAGTTGTTGTTATCGTTCATGACCAGTCCTTTGAGTGTTTTTGAGTTTTAAATATCGATATTCGATATTTATAAATCTCTTTACGATTTTTGTAAATTGTTTATAGTCGGGTCCATGCCTCCTGCCTTCCAAACTAGGGGCTATCCATCACGGACTTCAAACAATAAAACCGTCCAATGGGAGATCCGCCATGCACGCCCGCACTCGCGTCCTTGCACCCGCTGTATTCGCACTCTGTTGCGCCCTTGGCCTGGGCCTTCCGGTGTCGGCCCAGGCCGAACCGCAATACAAGGTCGGCGCCACCGCCACCGGGATTCCCTTCACCTTCCTCGACGTCAAGCGCCAGAGCATCGAGGGCATGATGATCGATGCCGCCCGGGCCGTGGGCAAGGCCGGCGGTTTCGCCGTGGAGATCCAGCAGACCACCTTCGCCGCGCTGATTCCCTCCCTGACCACCCACAAGATCGACATCATTTCCGCCGCCATGCTGCGGACCCCGGCGCGCGAGAAAGTGGTGCAGTACTCCGACCCGGTGTTCAGCTACGGCGAAGGCCTGATCGTCAAGGCTGACGACGCGACCGACTACACCCGCATGGAGGACCTGGCCGGGGCGACCGTCGGGGCCCAGGTCGGTACGGTATTCATCGACGAGTTGAACAAGCGCGGGATCTTCAAGGAAGTGCGTGGCTATGACTCGATTCCCGACCTGATGCGTGACCTGGCCCTGGGGCGCATCAAGGCCGGTTTCGCCGACCGACCGATCCTCGCCTACCAGCTGGCCCAGGGCGGCCAGGACAAGGTGCGGCTGGTCAAGGGCTACCAGCCGGTGGTCATGGGCGATGTCTGCCTGATCGTGCGCCAGGGCGATGCGCAGACCCTGGCCGAGGTCAACCGCGGGATCGCGGCAATCAAGGCCGACGGCACCCTGGACCGCATCATCGAGCACTGGAAGCTCAACTGATCCAGTCGCGGCCCGGCGTCTGGCCCGGGTTCCTTCCTCGCCGATTAAACAGGTCTTGCCATGTTTCTCCAGAATGCTCTGGACTTCCTGCCCATTCTATTGAAAGGGGCGGTAGTCACCTTGCAGGTCACCGTTGGCTCATTCGTGCTCAGTTCGCTGATCGGCCTGGTCTTCGCCTTGATGATGGTGTCCAAGGTGCGCTCGGTGGCGTTGTTCGCCATCGGCCTGGTCAATGTCATTCGCGGGCTGCCGATCATCGTCCAGCTGTTCTACATCTACTTCGTGCTGCCGGATTTCGGCATCCAGCTCAGCGCCATGCAGGCTGGGGTGATCGGCCTGGGCATCGCCTATTCGGCGTACCAGGCGGAGAACTTTCGTGCCGGTATCCAGGCCATCCACCAGGGGCAGATCGAAGCGGCTGAGTCCATCGGCATGCGTGGGCCGATGATCATGCGCCGGGTCGTCCTGCCCCAGGCTTTGCGCATCGCCTTGCCTCCGTATGGCAACACCCTGGTGATGATGCTCAAGGACTCGTCGCTGGTGTCCACCATCACCGTGGCCGAGATGACCCGCGCCGGGCAGCTGATCGCTTCCTCGACCTTCGAGAACATGACCGTCTACACCCTGGTCGCCTTGCTCTACCTGGCCTTGAGCCTGCCATTGTCCTTTGTCCTGCGCCGCCTGGAGGCGCGTATCAGCAGCCGGAGAAAGCCATGATCCAGATCAAGGGCGTACACAAGAGCTTCGGCAACGTGGCGGTGCTCGAAGGCATCGACCTTGAGGTGCGCAGCGGTGAAGTGGTGTGCCTGATCGGGCCTTCGGGGTCCGGCAAGTCGACCCTGCTGCGCTGCATCAATGGCCTGGAAAGCTACGAGCAGGGTGACATCCTGGTGAGCGGAGCGCGGGTCGACCGGCAGGCCAAGAGCATCCATGAGCTGCGCACCCGGGTGGCCATGGTGTTCCAGCGCTTCAATCTGTTTCCCCACCGCACGGCGTTGCAGAACGTCACCGAGGGGCCGATCTACGTCAAGCAGCAGGACCCCACCCAAGCGCGCTTGCGGGCCGAGGCCCTGCTGGAAAAGGTCGGCCTGGCCCATCGCATGCACGCCTATCCGGACGAGCTCTCCGGCGGCCAGCAGCAACGGGTGGCGATTGCCCGGGCGCTGGCCATGGAACCGGAGGCGATCCTGTTCGACGAGCCGACCTCGGCCCTGGACCCGGAACTGGTGGGGGAGGTGTTGGCGGTGATGCGCAAGCTGGCCGGCGAAGGCATGACCATGATCGTGGTTACCCATGAAATGGGTTTTGCCCAGGATGTGGCGGACCAGGTGTGCTTCCTCCACGGTGGGCGCATCGTCGAGGCCGGGTCGGCGAGGGCGGTGCTCAGCAGTCCCAGGCATCCGCGTACCCAGGACTTCCTGCGGCGCTTGCTCAACCAGGGCGGGGAGGTGCAGGCATGAGCATCTCTGAGCCCTTGCGCTTGCCGCCCTCGCTGTGGGCGGCCACCGCCATGCCGGCCGAGCACACCCCGGCGCTGGCCGAGGACCGTGAGGTCGATGTGGCGATTGTCGGTGCCGGCTATACCGGGCTGGTCACGGCCCTGCGCCTGGCCCAGGCCGGTGCCAGGGTCTGTGTGCTGGATGCCGGTGAGCCCGGCTGGGGGGCTTCCGGGCGCAACGGTGGGCAGGTGATTCCCGGGCTCAAGTTCGATCCCGGGCAACTGCTGGCCAAGTTCGGTCCGGTGCAGGGCGAGGCGCTGGTAAATGCCGTGGGTTCGGCGGCCGATGAAGTGTTCGAGCTGATCAAGGAGCACGGCATTGGCTGCGATGCCACTCGCAAGGGCTGGATCCAACCGGCGTGTTCCAGCGCCGCAATGCACACTTTGGAGCGGCGCGCCGAGCAATGGCGCCAGCGCGGCGTGGCCGTGGAGTTGCTGGACAAGGCCGCGGTGGCTCGACGCATCGGTAGCCAGCAGTATCTGGGCGGCTGGGTCGACCCGCGGGCCGGCAGCCTGCATCCGCTGAACTATGCCCGGGGCCTGGCCCGGGTGGCCCTGGGGCTGGGGGTGAGCCTGCATGGCCAGAGTCGGGTCCGGCAACTGTACCGCGATGGCGGGCAATGGACCCTGGAGACCGGGCGCGGCATCCGGGTGCGCGCGCCGAAGGTCGTGCTGGCGACCAATGGCTACACCGATGGACTGTGGCCGGGACTGCGCCAGACGGTAATCGCCGCCAATAGCTTCATCATCGCTACCCGGCCGCTACCTGCGCCGCTACGCCAGAGCATCCTGCCCGGGGGCGAGGTGTGCTCCGATGCCCGGCGGTTGCTGTTGTACTTCAAGCAGGATGCCCAGGGGCGCTTGTTGCTGGGGGGACGCGGGCCGTTTGCCGAACCGCGCCAGGATGCCGACTGGAGCCACCTGGAGCGCTCGTTGCTGACCCTGTTTCCGCAACTGGCGGGCATACCCATCGAGTACCGCTGGAGCGGGCGCGTGGCCCTGACCCCGAGTTTCCTGCCGCAACTGCATGAACCTGCGCCGGGGTTGTCGATCCTGCTGGGCTACAACGGCCGTGGCATTGCCCTGTCGACGTTGCTGGGCAAGTACCTGGCCGGAAGATTGATGGGCACAGGGCAGGACTTTCCATTCCCGCTTACGCCGCTGCGGCCGATCCCGCTGCATGGCTTGCAACGCCTGTACCTGGGGGCGGGGATTGCCTGGTACCGGATGCTCGATGCCCTGGGCTGATCAGCGCGGGCCTTCACGCGCGCCGTTGTCCAGGCCCTGCTAGCAGCTCTGGCTATGCAGGCTGGCCTTGCCATTGTTTCGGCCTGCCGGGGCCGTGAAGTCTGAGTCCCTGAATGGCATTTGATTCGATCATCGGCAGGTTGAGCGCCGCAGGTTGCCGATTTAAGAAGCGCCGGCGGATAATTCCCCGCGGTTGTCCGCCTGTGGCGCTGTTCCCCTTTTGATAGAGACTGGAAGCCTGTCATGACCGATCTTTCCGCTTTTGCCGTCACCCAGAAATGGCCCGCGCAGTTTCCCGACTGGATCCAGTTGTACTCCCTGCCCACCCCCAATGGGGTCAAGGTCTCGATCATGCTCGAAGAGATCGGCCTGCCTTACGAAGCCCATCGGATCAGCTTCGATACCCAGGACCAGATGACGCCCGAGTTCCTCAGTGTCAGTCCCAACAACAAGATCCCGGCGATCCTCGATCCCCATGGCCCGGGCGAGCAGCCGCTGGCGTTGTTCGAGTCCGGGGCGATCCTGGTCTACCTGGCCGACAAGAGCGGGCAACTGCTGGCCCAGGAATCGGCGGCCCGCTATGAAACCATCCAGTGGCTGATGTTCCAGATGGGCGGCATCGGGCCGATGTTCGGCCAGGTCGGCTTCTTCAATAAGTTCGCCGGCAAGGAGTACGAGGACAAGCGGCCCCTGGAGCGCTACGTGAACGAAGCCAAGCGCCTGCTGGGGGTGCTCGACAAGCACCTGCAAGGGCGCGACTGGATCATGGGCGAGCGCTACACCATTGCCGATATCGCCACCTTCCCGTGGATCCGCAACCTGATCGGCTTCTACGAGGCCGGGGAGCTGGTGGGCATCGACAACTTCGCCAACGTGCAGCGGGTGCTGGCGCGCTTCCTGGCCCGGCCGGCGGTGATTCGCGGGCTGGAGATACCCAAGGTTTCTTGACGGTTGCCTGCCCTGTAGCCGCGGCCGCAAGCTGCGCACGAGCGCGTCGCGGTCGCGGTGATCTCAAGAACGCCAGAGGTGTGTCTAGGGGCGCCAAGCAAGGGCCTGCGGCCCTTTTCGCAGCCGCGCTACAGCCACGTTGTGCCTTATAACGCTGTGCCTTAATAAGAAACGGGAAATTTTGTATGCGCCCCCTGAGTTTCAAGCAAGTCGATGTCTTCAGCTCGACGCCCCTGAAGGGCAACCCGGTGGCCGTGGTGTTCGACGCCGACGGGCTCGACGAACAGCAAATGGCGACCTTCGCCAACTGGACCAACCTCAGCGAAACCACCTTCATCCTCCAGCCCCGGGACCCGCGTGCCGACTATCGGCTGCGGATCTTCACCACCCTGAATGAGCTGCCGTTCGCCGGACATCCGACCCTGGGCAGTTGCCATGCCTGGCTGGAGTCCGGTGGGGTGCCCAAGGGCCAGGAGATCATCCAGGAGTGCGCGGTGGGCCTGGTGCGGATCCGCCGTCAAGGGCAGCAATTGGCGTTCCTGGCGCCGCCCCTGCTGCGCTCCGGGCCGGTGGCGCCCGAGTTGCTGGAGCAGGTGTGCCAGGGCTTGCGCCTGGCGCCGTGGGCGATCGTCGATGCCCAGTGGGTCGATAACGGCGCTGGTTGGCTGGCAGTGATGCTCGCCGAGCGCCAGCAGGTGCTGGAGCTGCAACCCGACTATTCGCAGTTGAGCGGCCTGGCGGTGGGGGTGATCGCCCCTTGCGACCCGGAGCGCGACGAGAGCGATGCGCAGTTCGAAGTCCGGGCCTTCATCGCTGGCGACGGCATGCCCGAGGACCCGGCCACCGGCAGCCTGAACGCCGGCATTGCCCAGTGGTTGCTGGGGGCGGGGCTGGCCCCGGCGCGCTATCGGGTCAGCCAGGGCCTGAGCATGGGGCGTGCCGGTTGCATCGAGGTGGAACAGGTGGGGGACGAGGTGTGGATCGGTGGCAACGCGGTGACCTGCATCGCAGGCCACCTGAGCCTGTAGCCCAGGCCCTCAGCAGCCCCGGCACGCTTGCGGCAGATCGTCGCAGCGCACTGCGCGGCCCTCGTGGCGAGTGCCTTAACACCGGGGTTGCCG
This sequence comes from Pseudomonas sp. MSSRFD41, assembly GCF_014230245.1. Lineage (NCBI taxonomy): Bacteria > Pseudomonadati > Pseudomonadota > Gammaproteobacteria > Pseudomonadales > Pseudomonadaceae > Pseudomonas > Pseudomonas sp. MSSRFD41. The sequence continues at coordinate 66,877 of NZ_JACKZK010000022.1, forward strand.
GCGATTGTTACCTGATCGGCAAGGCTCTCTTGAGCATCCCGGGTTTGTACCCGGGCGGCCGCAGGCATAAGCTTTCAGCCTTTTTTCGATATAGCTCTAGTTGTCCCGCGCCCAGCCTTAGGAAAAAACATGTCCAGTCAGTTTCCAGAAGCCCGTCCTCGTCGCCTGCGTCGTTCCGAACAGCTGCGCAGCCTGTTCCAGGAAACCGAATTCACCCTCAACGACCTGGTGCTGCCGATTTTCGTCGAGGAGGAAATCGACGATTTCGTGCCGATCAAGAGCATGCCCGGTGTGATGCGCATTCCCGAGTCCAGGCTCGCCAGCGAGATCGAGCGTTATGCCCGCGCCGGGATCAAGTCGGTGATGACCTTCGGCGTGTCCCACCACCTGGATGGCGATGGCAGCGACACCTGGCAGGAAAACGGCCTGGTCTCGCGCATGTCGCGCATCGCCAAGGACGCGGTGCCGGAGATGGTGGTGATGTCCGACACCTGCTTCTGCGAGTACACCGAGCACGGCCATTGCGGCGTGATGCATGGCCATGAGGTGGATAACGACCAGACCCTGATCAACCTCGGCAAGCAGGCCGTGGCCGCCGCCCGTGCCGGTGCCGACGTGATCGCCCCGTCGGCGGCCATGGACGGCCAGGTCCAGGCCATTCGCCGGGCCCTGGACGCCGCCGGGTTCACCCAGACGCCGATCATGGCCTATTCCACCAAGTTCGCCTCGGCGCTCTATGGCCCGTTCCGTGAAGCCGGCGGCAGCGCGCTCAAGGGCGACCGCAAGAGCTACCAGATGAACCCGATGAACCGCCGCGAAGCGGTGCGTGAGTCGTTGCTGGACGAGCAGGAAGGCGCCGACTCGCTGATGGTCAAGCCGGCGGGCGCCTACCTGGACATCATCCGCGACATCCGCGAAGCCTCGCGCCTGCCGGTGGCGGCGTACCAGGTCAGCGGCGAGTACGCGATGATCAAGTTCGGTGCCCAGGCCGGGGCCATCGACGAGCAGCGCGTGGTACGCGAGAGCCTGGGTTCGATCAAGCGCGCCGGCGCCGACCTGATCTTCACCTACTTCGCCATGGACCTGGCCCTGGCCGGGATCTGAGCCACCCCTGGGCGCCTGCCTGTCAGGCGCTCCAGGGCGGGCCGCAGTCCAGCGTGGCGCCGGCCCGGGGCTGGATCCGCTGTTCACGAAAGTACCGCTCCAGCACCTGCGGGTCGGCCGAACGCTCCGCCAGCGCCACGTAGGTGTCGGGGCGCAGCAGGTACAGGGCGTTGCGCACCAGCCCGGCCTCGGCATGGGCCGGCAGCCAGTCGAAGCTCGACAACGGGACTCCCCGGGCCTGGCACCAGTCGCGCAAATCCTCATTCGCCTCGCCATACACATGCACTTGCCAGCCCAGGTACTCCAGGCTGTCGAAATTGTCTTGCCCCTCGCTCCTGACCCAGGGCAGGCGATCGCCGCCGTGCACCGGGCCGGCGCCGCCGGCGCTCAGGGGCATGCCGCGGTAGTTCAGGGTGATCTGCGACACGGTGCGAAACAGGAACTCCCGGGCCCGCTCCACGGCGGCGATCTTCGGCAGTAGCAGGGGCGCCAGGCGGGTCCGCACCAGCTGGGCGATCGGGCCGTCGGCGGTGGCGAAGCTGAACACCCGGTCGGTGGTGGCCACCAGGCGCCGGGCGAACTCCATGCGCTCGATGCCGTAGCTGTCCAGCAGGCCCTCGCTGGCCTGGCCCTTGAGTACCGCGGCCAGCTTCCAGGCCAGGTTGATCGCGTCGCCAATCCCGGTGTTCATGCCCTGCCCGCCAGCGGGGCTGTGCAGGTGCGCCGCGTCGCCCAGCAGGAACGCCCGGCCACAGCGGAATTGCTCGGCCACCCGGTGGTGCACCCGGTAGCTGGAGAACCAGTTGACCTGGCCGACCTCCACCTTGAGCTGGTGCATGGCGCGCTGGCTGACATCCTCGAAGCGCAGGTGCTCCGAGTGCTCGGCGCGTTCGTCGCGTACGGTGCCGATCAGCCGCGCCCGACCACTCTGGGCCAGGGGAAACACTGCCAGGAAGTCGGCATCGTCCAGGTCCACATGCAGCTGGCCATCGAGGCTCGGGCCGCCGGCCTCGACATCGGCGACGTAGAACACCTGCTGGTAGGTGCCGCCGGGGAAGGCGCTGCCCAGGGTCTTGCGCACGACGGAGTGGGCGCCGTCGCAACCGGCCAGGTAGAACGCCTGGCAGTGTTCTTCGCGGCCGTCGGGGCCGCGCAGGCGGGCGTTGACCAGGTGGCCGTGGTCGGTGAAGGCCAGCAGTTCGGTGTCGCGCTCGACCTGGGTACCCAGCTGGGCCAGGCGCTCGATCAGCAGTTGCTCGTGTTCGTCCTGGGGGAAGATCTGCAGGAAGGGGTAGGGTGTCAGGTCGGTGCCGATGGCATTGAACGGCAGCTGCGCGGCCCGCTCGCCCTTGACCCAGAGGTTCACCGCCGGCACGTGGTAGCCGCGCTCGACGATGGCCTGGGTCAGGCCCAGCTGACGATACAGTTCCAGGGTCCGGGCCTGCACCGCCAGGGCCCGGGACGTGGTGCCCGGGCCATGGGTCTTGTCGATGATCCGCACCTTGACTCCTTGCTGGCGCAACCAGAGCGCCAGGACCAGGCCGGTGGGGCCGGCGCCGCAGATCAATACGTCGCTGCAGGTCATGTCTGGGTCCTCGGCAAGGCAGTCAATGTCATGGGCCTGGCGCTGCTCGTCACGGCGTCAACGCTGGGCGAAGGCCAGATTCAGCCCCAGGCCGGCAAAGCTGGCGGCGAAGCTGCGGCGCAGCCAGTCCTGGACCTTGGGCGACTCGATCACCGCGCGGCGGAACAGGTTGGCCAGCAAGCCGTAGAGGGCGAACACCAAGAAGGTCATGGCCATGAACACGCCGCTCAGGAGCAGCATCTGCGGGATCGGGTCGCTGCCGTCGTGGCTGATGAACTGCGGCAGGAAGGCGAGGAAGAAGATCGTCAGCTTGGGGTTGAGGATGTTCAGCAGGCAGGCCTTGAGCATCAGCGCGCCGGCGCCCTGGCTGACTGCGTGGCTGTCGACGGCGAAGGCCGAGCGATCGCGCCAGGTGGCGTAGGCCAGGTACAGCAGGTAGGCGACCCCGGCGAACTTCAGGCCCTGGAACGCCAGGGCACTGGTATGCAGGATCGCCGACAGGCCGAGGATCGAGGCCAGCAGGTGCGGGACTATCCCGCCGGTGCAGCCGATGGCGGTGAACAGGCTGGCGCGCTTGCCGGCCAGCAGGGCGGTGGAGATGGTGAGGATCACGCCGCTGCCGGGAATCAGCACGACGATCAGGCTGGTGATCAAGAAATCCAGGTTCAACATCCGGGCATTACTCCATGGCAAGACGAGGGAGTCGTCGAACATACACCCAGGCGGGGATGTGCAGTAGATGGATTCTAGTCGGCCCTGTTGCTGTTGCCGGCGATTTGAGCCGATCTGTCGCCGCTGCCGAGCTTGCGAGGCTGCGCCAAGGCCCGTAAGGACCTTCAGTGCAGGAATGGCCGGGCCAGGCGGCCGCTGCGCGCCCGTGCGCAGGCTGTGGCAGCGGTTACACGAAGCCGATCACGCTGTCGAGGGGCAGGGGAACGGCGTTGCAGGTCTTTGGTCGAAGCTCGCGTTCGTTGCTTTACTTGCATGGGACCGGGTCCCGAATTTCCTTGGAGAAACATGATTTCACAGCGCCTTGTCGGCAGTTTCCTGGGCCTGCTGTTGTTGGCCGGTTGTGCCAGCCAGCCCGGTTCCCGCTCGCCCGAGATACCTGCCGAACAGGTCCAGGCGCGCATCCTGCGACTGTTGCCCGCCCAGGTGAACGATCGCCAGGGCTGGGCCCGGGACATCCAGGTGGCCTTCAGTGCCCAGGGGCTCGAGCCCAGTCCCGGCAACCTGTGCGCGGTGCTGGCGGTGGCCGAGCAGGAGTCCGGTTTCCAGGTCGATCCGGCGGTGCCGGGCCTGGGGCGCATTGCCCGGGATGAGGTCGATCGCCGTGCGGCCAAGGCACATGTTCCGGGGCTGCTGGTCAGCGCCGCGTTGCAGGTACGTTCCAGCGACGGCCAGTCCTACAGCCAGCGCCTGGCCAAGGCCCGTACCGAAAAGGAACTGAGCGCGATCTTCGATGACTTCATCGGCCAGGTGCCCATGGGCCAGACCCTGTTCGGTGGTTTCAACCCGGTGCATACCGGCGGGCCGATGCAGGTCAGCATCGCCTTTGCCGAGAAGCACGCCCAGGGCTATCCCTATTCACCACGAGATTCGATCCGCCACGAAGTCTTCAGTCGTCGCGGTGGCCTGTACTTCGGCATTGCCCACCTGCTGGGTTATCCGGTGAGCTACCCGCAGCCGCTGTATCGCTTCGCCGACTTCAACGCTGGCTGGTACGCCAGCCGCAATGCCGCGTTCCAGGCCGCGGTCAGCCAGCTCAGCGGAACTCGCCTGGCGCTCGATGGCGACCTGATCCGCTACGACTCGATCCTGCCCGGCAGTACCGAGCTGGCGGTACGCACCCTGGGCAAGCAGTTGGGGCTGCGCAACCCGGTGATTCGCGACCAGCTGGAGCAGGGCGACAGCGCGCAGTTCGAGCAAACCGCGCTGTACCGCAAGGTGTTCGCCCTGGCCGACCAGGCCAAGGGCAAGGGCGTACCGCGGCAGATACTCCCGGGCATCGAGCTCAAGAGCCCGAAGATCACGCGCCAGCTGACCACCGCCTGGTTCGCCAAGCGGGTGGACGAGCGCTATCAGCGTTGCATGGCGCGCCAGTAGGCTTGGCATCGGCGCATCCGCTATGCCAGGATGCGCCATGAATTTTTTCCGGCTCGGCAATCGCCCCCATCACCATCGACCTCATTCCAGGGGCCGTGGTCGCGTATGCGCGTCGAGCCGTCAGTGATGCGCATCCCTCGCCACTGACCCTCGACTCACCACCAAGGCGCCCTGCAAGGCGCCTTTTTTATTGTCCGTAAAAAACCAGAGGAACGACCCATGACCATGCTCCGTGGCACGCGAATGATCACCGGCGAACAAGCCGCCAACCTGCGCATCCTGGAGGGCCGGTTCCGGAGCTGGCTTCATCCAAGCGGGTGCTGAAGAAGTCATAGTCCCGGCCTTGTGGGGCCAGAACACCTTCATCGAGAAGGCCGGTGGCAGTGAAGTCATCGGCCAGATGTGGGCCTTCGCCGACAAGGCCGGGCGCCCGTGCTGCCTGATTCCGGAGGCCACCGCGCTGTTCCAGGAAACCGCTTGCGAGCTGCTGGCGGGACGGACCCGGGCACTGTTCTTCTACGTTGCCCGCTGCTATCGCTACGAGAAGCCCCAGGCCGGGCGCTACCGCGAATTCACCCAGCTGGGGCTGGAGATCCTCGGGCCCGACCCACGCCAGGCACTGGTGCAGGCGCAGCAGTTGTGCACCGGCTTCCTGGATGCCTTGGCGCTGGACTATGAGCTCAACCTCGGAGTCAAGCGTGGCTTGAGCTATTACCTGGATGGCGAGGGTTTCGAGGTGCGTTGCCGGCGCCTCGGGGCGCAGCAGCAAGTGGTGGGGGCGGGGGCTTATCGCCAGGGGGCTGGGTTCGGCATCGGCCTGGAGCGCTTGCAACTGGCGCTCCAGGCCCAGGCCTAGGCGAGGTTATTGGCGGCGACGGACGAACTTGCGCCACAGCCAGACCCACAACAGCGCCAGGGGGAAGGCGAGGATCACGAAGGGCAGCACGTAGCTGCCTTTCTCCAGGGCCTCGGCGGTACCGTCGGCCAGGTTGTCCAGCAGGTTGCTGAAGGCGCGCTTGAGGTTGGAGCTGCGCTGGCCGCTGTCGCTGGGCTGGAAGTTCAGGGTCAGGCGGTTGGTGTCCAACCGCCGTTGCTGGCCAGCGGCGGTCTGGGCCAGGGCTTGCAGGTCATTCTCGATGCCGGCTTGTTCCTTGCTCAAGGCGATCAGGTCGCCGACGCTGATGTCCTTGCGCGCGGCCAGTTCGTCCAGCCGCTGCTGCTGGGCCTTGAGCCGTTGCTGCTGGCGCTGCACGTCGGCCACGGCATCGGCCAGGTCTTCGGCGCTGGTGATGCGCTCGCCCAGCTCGGCGCCTGCGGCGGCCTGCTGGACCAGGGGCTCGACGCCGCCAGGGACGATGCGCAGCACCACCTGAGCGCGGTATTGGCCTTGTTCCAGGCGCAGGATATTGCACGCGCCGAACTTCGCCTGTTCGCAAGCCTCACGGGTTTGCGCCAGGCGCGGGCCGATCTGCTCCGAGGGCAACGACAGGGTCAGTTCGTGTTCATAGGCCAGTTGCGCGCCGGCGTGGCCCTGGGCACCGCCGAGGGCTACGCCGGCACTGCGTGGGTCGCTGGGGGAGCAGGCGCTCAGGGCCAGGGCGCCGAGCAAAGCCAGGGCCAGGCGGCGCAGGTGGCGGGGGTGATCGTCCTGATGCGACATGGGGATTCCTTTGGGGCTGGTCATGCGGGGGATTGAATGGCACGTATCTTACCGTCCTTGGCCACTGCGCCACGATCCCGCGGTGATTTATTCCTGAGGATTTGCCTGGTCGATGGTCATGGGCAGCACCCTGGATAGGCGCTACACCTGAATGCCCCGGGGCGGTTCCGAGTCGACCAGGAGTACGTTATGAATCAAGCAGACATTCCCCAGGGCTTCAGTCCCTTGCCGCGCAGCAGCCCGTTGCTGGAGTTGATCGGGCCGGTCTATGGCCGCGGCAGTGGCAGTGGGCTGCGCGTGGGCCTGCGCGCCGATGCGCGCCACGCCAACGGTCGCGGCATCGTCCATGGCGGCATCATCGCCACCCTGGCGGACGTCGGCATGGGGTATGCCATGGCGTTCGCCAGCGAGCCGCCATTGCCGCTGATCACGGCCAGCATGAACCTCGATTACCTGGGCGCGGTGCAGGTGGGGGAGTGGCTGGAGGTGCGCCTGGAGCATTCCCGGCGCGGGCGGCAGATCGCCTTCGCCACCGTGGTGCTGAGCGTTGGCGAGCGCGAAGTGGCCCGAGCCAGCGGCGTGTTCGTCGTGCCGCAGCCGACGCTGGCCTGATCCGACGCATCGCGGCCGCTGCGCGCCCGTGCGCAGCCTTTGTAGCCGTTGTCGAGCTTGCGAGGCTGCGCCAAGGCCCCCAGGGCCTGCAGCGGGCATTCATGAGCAGCTACGCGATGCTCAACTGGTGATCTGTTTCCAGTCCAGGCCGAAGCGCGCCAGGTACTTGCGCAAGCGATCGGCGTCGTTGGGATTGGCCTTGCCCAGGCGCGAGACCCCGAACAGGCGCCGCCCGGCATCCGACAGGCTGTCGGCGCGCCGGCATTCGGCGATCACCGCCTTGAGTTGCAGGCGGTCGAACAGGTCCAGCTCCACGTCTGCACCTAGCAACAGTTGCACCTCGTCCTCGACCTGTTCCAGGCCCCAGGCATGGCGCAGGCGCTGGATCTCTTCCTGGGCCAGGGCCTCGTCGATCCGGCCGCTATCGGCCAGGGTGGCCATGCGGGTGATGGACGCCGATAGCTCGCGGAAGTTGCCCAGCCAGGCCGCTTCGCTGGAGCTGGCGAAGGCCAGGTAGCGCCGCCGGGCCTCGAGGTTGAAGCGCACCAGTTGGCCTTGCTCCCGGGCATGGCGTTCCAGCTCGAAATCGATGTTGGGCTCGATGTCTTCGCGGCGTCCCGCCAGCCCCGGCAGATTGAAGGTCCAGAGGTTGATCCGGGCGTACAGGTCTTCGCGGAACAGGCCCTGGGCGACCCGGCCGCGCAGGTCGCGGTGGGTGCCGGCGATGATCAGGAAGTCGCTCTCCACCTCCTGGTCCGACCCCATGGGGAAGAAGCGTTTTTCCTCGATGGCCTTGAGCAGCATCGCCTGTTCGTCCAGGCCCAGTTCGCCGATCTCGTCGAGGAACAACATGCCGCCGTGGGCCGCTCGCAGCAGGCCGTCGCGGGCATTCTGGGCGCCGGTGAAGGCGCCCTTGGTATGGCCGAACAGTGCCGACATGGCGCCGTCGCCGCGCAGGGTGGCGCAGTTGACCTCGACAAAGCGCCCCTGGACCTGGTGCCGGCCGCGCTTGAGTTCATAGATGCGCCGGGCCAGGAACGACTTGCCCGCCCCGGTGGGGCCGATCAGCAGCATCGGCGCCTTGGAGCGTACCGCCACTCGCTCGATCTGTTCGATGGAGCGGTTGAAGGCCAGGTTGCGGGTGGCGATCCCCGACTTGAGAAAGGCCAGGCCCTCCAGGCGCTTGTGGGCGAAGCGCGAGGCGATGCGGTCATAGCGCGACAGGTCGAGGTCGATCAGCGCATGGGTGCCGGTGGCGTGTTCGCCCGGGTCGCGGCGCCGGGCTGGCGAGGTCTGGATCAGCCGCGCCGGCAGGTAGCGGGCCTCGGTCAACAGGAACCAGCAGATCTGCGCCACGTGGGTCCCGGTGGTGATGTGCACCAGGTAGTCCTCGCGCTCGGTGTCGAACGCGTAGGCGCTGGTGAAGTCGTGCAGGGCGCCATACACCTCCTCGAAGTCCCAGGGGTTCTTCAGCTCCATGGGGTGCAGGCGCACCTCGGTCTCGGGGGAGACCTGGCGGATGTCGTCGGCAATGCGCCCGGCGAGGCTGATGTCCCGGGCGTCGATGCCGTGGATCAGTTCCAGGCGGTGAATCAGCACATCCTGCTGCTGGCACAAGCCCACGCTCGGGCGCCAGTGGCTCCAGCGGTTGGCGCCCTTGCCGACGCGATCGAGGGTGGCGCCGACGAAACCGATGGCGACCGTGGACTTGCCTGACATGTTTATACCCTTAGATAAACTGCGATAGATAAAGATATAAAATCGGAGCGGCGTTTGTCGCGAAAAATCACAGAAGAAATAAAGATGAAAAATAAATCTGTTTAAAATCAATAAGTTAAAAATTAATTCGATAAAAAATTCAAAGCTGGCACGGCGGCTGCAATATCTCTGGCAACGAACAAGACAACCAGCGAGACGCCAAGATGGCCAACCAGCAGCTGTTCAACACCCAACAGGCAAAAGCCCCGGCGAGCGACACCCGCAATGCCTCCCAGGCCCCGGCCTACGCCCACAACGCCAAGCATCGCCTGGCCCAGCTGGCGGTCACCGGTTGCCTGAACTCGACCTTCTACACCTCGCCCGAGGATCAGCTGGAAGCCGTGTTGCAACTGGTGAGTGAAGTCGACAGCCGCTTCGTGGCCCAGGCCGCTCGCTACGCTCGCCAGCAAGGCCATATGAAGGACATGCCGGCGTTGCTGCTGGCGGCGCTGACCGCGCAACGTTCGGTCCAGGTGCCCGAGCTGTTCGCCCAGGTGGTGGACAACGGCAAGATGCTGCGCAACTACGTGCAGATCCTGCGTAGCGGCGTGACCGGTCGCAAGTCCCTGGGCTCGCAACCCAAGCGCCTGGTGCAGGAGTGGCTGAACAACGCCAGCGAGCGCCAGCTGCTGCAGGCATCGATCGGCAACCAGCCGTCGCTGGCGGATGTGGTCAAGATGGTCCACCCCAAGCCCCGCGAGGCCTGGCGCGAAGCTTTCTTCGCCTGGCTGATCGGCAAGCCGGTGGATGTCCAGGCGCTGCCCGGGCTGACCCGCGAGCTGCTGGCGTTTCGCAGCGGGGCCAGCACCCAGGTGCCGGATGTACCGTTCCAGTTGCTGGGCAACGAGACCCTGAGCGCCGAGCAATGGGCCGCCCAGGCTCGCAACATGGGCTGGCAGGGGCTGCGCATGAACCTCAACACCCTGGCTCGCCACGGTGCGTTCCAGGTGCGCGGTTGCACGGAGTATGTGGCGGCGCGCCTGGCGGATGCCGAGGAGGTGGCCAAGGCCCGGGTCTACCCGTACCAGCTGCTGGCGGCCTACCGCATGGCGGGGCAGGAGGTGCCGCAGCGGGTGCGCGAGGCGCTGCAGGATGCCCTGGAGCTGTCCCTGGCCAACGTGCCGGCGCTCAGCGGTTCGGTGGTGGTATGCCCGGACGTCTCGGGGTCGATGCACAGTCCGGTCACGGGGTATCGCCAGGGCGCCACCACGGCGGTGCGCTGCATCGATGTGGCGGCCCTGGTGGCGGCGGCGGTCCTGCGCAAGCGGCCGACGGCGCGGGTCATGCCGTTCGAGCGGGACGTGGTGGATATCCGCCTCAACCCCCGGGACAGCGTGATGACCAATGCCCAGAAGCTGGCGGCCATCGGTGGCGGCGGGACCAACTGCTCGGCACCCTTGGCGCAGCTGGCCAATGCGCGGTTCAAGCTGGACACGCTGATCCTGGTCTCGGACAACGAGTCGTGGATCGACGCCCGGCGCCATGGGGCCACTGAAACCATGCGCCAGTGGGAGCGGATCAAGGCGATCAACCCCAACGCCCGGCTGGTGTGCATCGATATGCAACCCGGGGCTACCACCCAGGCCCCGGACCGTGAGGACATCCTCAACGTCGGTGGCTTCAGCGATGCGGTGTTCGACGTAATCGAGCAGTTCATCGCCGGCAACTACGGCGGCCAGCACTGGGTGAAAGCCATCGAGGCCCTGGCGCCCTGAGCGCCAGGTCATTGAGTCAGAGCATGCGCCGGGCAGCCGGCGCACACAGAAGTTTCTTGATCATTGGCCCTGAATGCCGCTGTGACTACATCCAAAGGCGTCTCAGCAGATTTTGTCAGGGCCGGTGACGGCGCGAATGCCGGTGGCTGTACATCCTGGTCTTGCCGGTTCGAATCCGGCTATCAGCCACTCCTGTTGTCGCGCCACCTGTTTTGCGGTTTTTTGCGACGAATGCCGATGGAACTACATCCAAGGCTCGAGATGCGGGTGCAAGCCCCGCCGGTGCTCGAAAAGGGCGCCGTGGTTCAACCAGCAGAACGCGAGTGCATCGTTTCATCGATCCCTTGTCGTCGCAGGTTTTCCCCGCCTTGGCGGGATGGCAGCGAATGCCACGGGTACTACATCGTGTCGCGGGTTCGAGCCCCGCCAGCCGCAAGGCTGTAGCTCAGTGGGTAGAGCAAATGTGCCCGTTCCCTTGTCGCTGCCCGCAGGCCCGGCCTGCACCGATTGACCCGGCGAATGCCGGTGGAACTACAGGACAGCCTGGTCGCGGGTTCGATTCCCGCCCACCGCAAGGTGGTAGCTCAGAGGTAGAGCAGGCTGCATGTTTCACCCTTTTTTGTCGCCCAGGCCTGCCGGATGCCCGGCCGGCCACCCGATCGATCATGGGCGCAAGACTGCAATCCGCTCTTGCGCTGCCGATACAACAAGGCCCGGATTCGGGCCCCAGGAAGAAAGAGTAAAAAGATATGGAACGCAAGACCTACCAATTGCTGGAAGTCGCCAACGGTAAGCCAATCAAGATGTGGACCCAGGGCGTGCCCGTGGAAAACGAAGCCCGCCAGCAACTGATGAACACCGCCAAGATGCCCTTCATCTTCAAGCACCTGGCTGTGATGCCCGACGTCCACCTGGGTAAGGGATCGACCATCGGCAGCGTGATCCCCACCGTGGGCGCGATCATTCCGGCGGCGGTCGGGGTGGATATCGGCTGCGGGATGATCGCCGCCCGGACCTCGCTGACCGCCTCCGACCTGCCGGATAACCTGGCCGGGTTGCGTAGTGCCATCGAGCAGGCGGTGCCCCACGGTCGTACCTCGCCCCGTAGCGGACGAGACAAGGGGGCCTGGGGCGAGATCCCGCAACAGGCCGACCAGGCCTGGGCGGCCCTGCATCCACGGTTCAAGGCGATCACCGATAAGTACCCGGCGCTGGCCAACAGCAACAACCGCCAGCACCTGGGAACCCTGGGAGGCGGGAATCACTTCATCGAGGTCTGCCTGGACGAGGCCAACCGCGTCTGGTTCATGCTCCATAGCGGTTCGCGCGGCGTGGGTAATGCCATCGGCAACCTGTTCATCAACCTGGCCCAGGCGGATATGCGCCAGCACATCGCCAACCTGCCGGACCGCGACCTGGCCTACTTCGAGGAAGGTAGCCAGCACTTCGATGATTACGTCGAGGCCGTGGCCTGGGCCCAGGATTTCGCCCGGCAGAACCGCGAGTTGATGATGCAACTGGTGATCCAGGCCACCCGCAAGGTGATCAGCAAACCCTTCGAAGTGGCGCTGGAGGCGGTGAACTGCCACCACAACTACGTACAGAAGGAGCGCCACTTCGGTGAAGAGGTGCTGGTGACCCGCAAGGGCGCGGTGTCGGCGAAGAAGGGCGAGTTGGGGATCATCCCCGGGTCGATGGGAGCCAAGAGCTTCATCGTCCGCGGGTTGGGTAACGAGGAGGCGTTCTGCTCCTGCAGCCACGGTGCCGGTCGAACCATGAGCCGGACCAAGGCCAAGAACACCTTCACCCTGGCCGACCAGATTCGCGCCACCGCCCATGTGGAGTGCCGTAAGGATGAGAACGTGATCGACGAGATCCCGATGGCCTACAAGGACATCGACCAAGTGATGGACGCCCAGCGCGAACTGGTGGAAGTACTGCATACCTTGCGTCAGGTGGTATGCGTCAAGGGGTAGAGCGATGGATGTCATGGATATGCTGGAGTGCCCGCCCGATTGGCACTACCAACTGAGCGACTACGAAATTGGCCGGATGCGCGAAGTCTGGCAAACCCGGGACGAACACGATGCCTGGCTGGTCCTGAGCGGTTTTGGCAATGGCTTCGTCCGCCAGTCGGCAGTACGACGCCTGGCCCGCCAGCCGTCGGCCGCCGCCCTGGTGGTGCTGCTGGAGCGCCTCAACGATTGGGTGCCCCAGGTTCGCCAGGAGGCGGCTACGGCCGTGGAGCTGTACCTGGTGCCTGAACAGGGCGCCTTGTGGTTGCAGGTCCTGGGTCCGCTGCTGGCCTTGACCGCCAAGCAGCGGGTCAGCCACGGGGCGACCCTGGAACGGGTACGCGCGGTGCTGCAGTTGCCGCAAGTACGAGGCAAGGTCGAGCAGGCCTTTGGCGCTTGCCGGGGCCGGGCCGCACGGTTCGTCTTCGAGCTGTTGCTGGACAGTGGCGCGGATCGCCCGGCACTGCTGGCCCAGGCCCTGGGCCATGGCGAGGTCAGCGTGCGGCAGATGGCGGTGGACGCCTGTTCCGGGCTGGCTAAAGAGCAGGCCCGGCCGTTGCTGGAGCAGGTCATGCGGACCTCGGGCGCTAGCGTGCGGGTCAAGGCCCTGCGCTTGTTGCTGCCGCTGTTGGACGACCCGCGCGAGCAACTGCGCCAGGCCTTGCTCGACCCCTCGGCGGCCCTGCGTGGCCTGGGGCATTGGGCGGCGCCACGCTATGGCCTGGAGCCACGGGAAGTGCTGCTGGCCCGGGTGCTGCAACCGGCGCCGGCAAACCGGTCGCAGTGGCAGGGCCTGCTGGGCCTGGCCAGGGAACTGCAAGAGCCCCGGGCCGATGCCATGGTGCAACTGGCCCTGGCCTCGCCGGCCTTGAACACGCGTCTGCTGGCCCTGCATAGCCTGGGCGAGCGCGGCATGGCCTGGCAGCTCAAGGCCCTGGGCGATGTCTCGGACAAGATCTTCGAGATGGCGATCAGCCTGCTGCGCGAACAACCCTGGGCGGTATTCGACGAAGCCCTGGAGCAGTACATGGATGTTCACTGGCCAGCGCTGCCTGCATGGCGCCAGCGGATGCTGCTGAGTCTCAAGCCGGGCTGGCGGCAGCTGGAGTACCTGCTGTGGCGCCTGGACCAGGCTCCACAACAGGCGAGCTACTGGCAGGCGCAATTGGCCGGTTGGTGCAGTGGGCGTTATGCGCTGTTCGACCCGGTGACCCCCAAGCCGCTGCGCGAGGCGCTGGCCCAGCGGGTACGAATGATGGAAAAGACTGGAGAGCTGCCGGCAGGTTCACTCAAGTGGCTGCCATGAACCAAGGAGAGCAAGCATGTTGTCGCCACTACTGAACCTGCAGGACAACGAGCAGATCCAGGCCCTGCGCCGGCAATTGAAAGAGGCGGGCTGCGTATTCGAGTTCGCCGTGCTGGACGTCGCGCCACAGGCCAGCATCGACCTTGATCTGCATCGCCAGGCCCTCGACGCCTTGTACCTGCAGATAGAAGAGCAGCGCCGGGAGGCGCGGCGCCGGCTGATCCAGGAGCATCCGCGCTATGCCGATCTCGGCGAGGCGTCGCCGATGCGCTGGGAACTGCAGCGGGCCGTGGCTCGGGAGCTGGATGCGCAAGAGCTCCAGCGCCTGGGTACCGCCAGCTGCATGTCAGGTCCGCAGGCCTTGTACCAGGCCTTTATCGACCCGCCTTACCGAACGCGTTTCCCCGAGGATGGCGAGCCGCCGGAGGCGATCTTCCAGCGTTGGCTGGCCCTGCTGGGGCTTGAACCCGGGGCGCAGCCGGTGGTGATCGACTGGGTGAGCGATTTGCAGCTGGATTGGCAGGTCGAGGGGACGGCGGCCAGCGAGGCCTGGAGCGATTATTTCGATGAGGGCCTGGAGTGGTGGGGCGTCTGGTGCCTGAGCATCTGGAACCCCGAGCGCCGGACCTTGGGGGTACTGATGGCCAGTGCCACCGATTGAACAGGAAGCAGGACATGCAAGTAGACAAGGAACTTCACCCCCTGGACGACGCCATGCGCGAACGGGTCCTGGAGGAGCTGGCGCGGATCGAGCGCGAGCGCAATGTGCAGGTGCTGTATGCCTGCGAGTCCGGTAGCCGGGCCTGGGGCTTCGCCTCCACCGACAGCGACTACGACGTGCGTTTCATCTACGTGGAGAAACCCGAGTGGTTCATCCAGGTGGACGCCGCGCGGGACGTGATCGAGCGCCCGCTGGACGATGAGCTGGATGTCAGCGGCTGGGAGCTGCGCAAGACCCTGGGGTTGCTGCGCAAGTCCAACCCGACCTTGCTCGAATGGCTCGATTCGCCCCTGGTGTATCGCCGCGAGGTGGCTGCGACCGCGCGTTTGCGCGAGCTGGCCGAGGCCTTCTATAGCCCGCCGGCGGCGCGCAACCACTACCTGTCGATGGCCCGGAAGAACTTTCGCGGTTACCTCCAGGGCGAGAGCGTGCGGTTCAAGAAATACTTCTATGTGCTGCGACCGTTGCTGGCGGTGCGCTGGATCGACCAGGGCCGGGGCCGACCGCCCATGACCTTCGCCGAGCTGCTGGAGACCGTCGATGATCGGCGCTTGCTGGACGAGGTGGATGAGCTGCTGGACTTGAAGCGCCATGCCATTGAATCCACCCATGGTCCCCGGCGCCCGGCGTTGCACGACTTCATCGCCGCCGAGCTGGAGCGCCCGGTGCCGAAGCTTGCGCGCACCCATGAAGACAATGCCTTGCTGGACGCCTACTTGAGAGACACCGTCCGGCACTACGCTTAAGGAACATGATGAAACAGGATGTGATCGAGCTGGACGGCGCCATTGGCGGCGGCCAGGTACTGCGCAGTGCCCTGAGCCTGTCGATGCTCACCGGCAAGGCCCTGCGGATCGGCAATATACGCGCCCGGCGCAGCCGCCCGGGCCTGATGCGCCAGCACCTGACGGCGGTCCAGGCCGCTGCCCAGGTGTGCGGGGCCAGGGTCCGGGGGGCCGAGCTGGGCTCCCAGGTGCTGGACTTCGAACCGGGGCCGATCCGTGGCGGCGACTACCGCTTCGCCATCGGCACCGCCGGCAGCTGCACCCTGGTGTTGCAGACCTTGCTGCCGGCCTTGCTCCAGGCCCCGGAACCCAGCCGGGTGACGGTCACCGGCGGCACCCATAATCCCCTGGCACCACCGGCGGACTTCCTCCAGCACTCCTGGCTGCCGCAGCTGCGGCGCATGGGCGCGCAGGTGGAGTTGCAGTTGCTGCGCCATGGTTTCGTACCGGCTGGCGGTGGCGAGCTGGAGCTGTTGGTACGGCCTTCGACCCTGCAGCCCGTGCATCTGCAAGAGCGTGGCGCCTTGCTCGGACGTCGGGCCTGGGCCCTGAGCGCCGGCTTGCCGGAACATGTGGCCGAGCGTGAACTGCGGCGGGTGGGCAATCGCCTGGGGCTGTCCCGGGAGGAGCTGCAAGACGTGCAGCTGGATGAGCAATACGGCCCGGGCAACGTGCTGTTGCTGGAGTTCGCCTACGAGCACCTGACCGAGTTGTTCTGCGGTTTCGCCCAGAACAGCCTGCGGGCCGAAAGCGTCGCCGATGCCGCCATCGACCAGGCCCGGGAGTGGCTGGCCTCCGGCGCGGCGGTGGCCGAATGCCTGGCCGACCAGTTGTTGCTGCCCATGGCCCTGGCCGGTGGCGGCAGCTTCACCACGCCGCGCCTGACCAATCATCTGGCGAGCAATATCCAGGTGATCGAAGCCTTCCTGCCGGTGCGCTTGCAGACGCGCGCCCTGGGCGAGCAGATGCTGCACGTGGAGTGTCGTTCCCGGGACCGATAGGCGTAGAGTGCCCCGGTCAACCTGGAGGTCGCCAAGATGTATCACTTGTATGGAAGCCAGGGCACGGGTTCGGCCATGGTCGAGATTGCCCTGGAGTATTGCCAGGCGCCGTATCGCTGTATCGAGGCCGCGCCCTGGCAAGCCAGCCCGGGGCGGGACGCCCTGGAGCGGCTCAATCCGTTGCTGCAGATTCCCACCTTGCAGTTGCCCGATGGCAGCATCCTCACCGAAAGCGCGGCGATCCTGATCCACCTCGGGTTGCAATTCGCCGATTCCGGGTTGCTGCCGACCCAGGCCGCGGCGCGGGCCCAGGTCATTCGTGGCTTGGTGTACATCGCCGCCAACTGCTACTCGGCGATCGGCATCCTCGACTATCCGGCGCGTTGGGTCAGCGATGCCGACCCGGCGCTGGAGGCGCGGGTGCGCCAGGCGACCGGGCAACGCCTGCACCACGCCTGGGAGCTGTTCGCCCGCCAGTTCGCTCCACGGCCTTTCCTTAGCGGCGACGCGCCCGGGGCCCTGGATATCCAGGCGGCGGTGGTGTCGCGCTGGGGCGGCGCCAGGGACGCGCTGCGCCACAGCCAGCCGCATTTCGTGGCCCTGCTCGAACGCATCGAGCACGAGCCCCGGGTGGCCCCGGTGCTGGCCCGGCACTGGCCCGAATCCCGCTGAGAGCCGGCTTGAGGTGTTGGGGGCAAAGTTGGCAGTCTGCGCGCCCGGATTCCCCCAGGTCCGCTGGCGGGAGATGCCGATGATGTCGATGCGGCTCAGCTTTCGCCCACTCCAGGCGCGGCGCTGAAATCCGTCGGTTTTGCCGGGCAAAGCTCATATACTCCGGCGCCTCGTTTTCATACCCAGCAAAAGGAGCCTCCTGTGGCCAACGAACCGGATCACCAGTTCTTCGATCGCGCCGACGCCATCATCGACCTGGCCAACTCCCAGGTCGCCACTAGCGGCCGTGGCAAGGTCAGCGCTTCGCTGATGTATGCCAATGCCCGTTTCTGCGCATTCATCCGCGCCACCGGCTGCCGTGACGCCGAGGAAATGGCCGCTTCCAAGCAGCAGACGCTGGACTACTTCGTCGATCAGTTCCGCCACATGCTCGACGAGCACCTGACGGACTACGCCGAGCACTTCGCGCAATACACCAACCGTTCGCCAGAGTGAAGACCGCCGGCGCCGCCTGGCGCCGGGGCACCCAACCGCTGGTCCTGTTCCTGCCAGGAGTCCCGGGGCTTGCCGAGGGCTCGACTAGACTTCGTTTGCGGAGCGTCTTGCCGGGCGTTGCACCTGTACCAGAGGCCAGCGTCCGGTAGCGGCAGGCGCTGGCCGCAAGCAGGACATACCCAATCAGCAAGGAGTGCCAACCATGATCGTCATTCCACAACGTGTCATCGAAAACGGTAGTGTCATCTCGCTGCGTGGCGACTCGGGCAACTACATGTCGCGCATGGGCGCGACCGGCCTGGAGTTGTCCAAGGGCTCCATCGATCAGTACTGCAAGTTCAGGGTGGTGCTGGTGCAGATCGGCACCGACAAGAAGCTCGCCCTGCAGGGCGATACCGGCAAGTTCATGTCGCGCATGGGGGCCACGGGCCTGGAGCTGTCCAAGGACAGCATTGACCCGTATTGCCAGTTCGCCTACGCCATCGATACGGCCAGCGGCCAGATATCCCTGCGTGGGGACAACGGCAAGTGGATGTCGCGCATGGGCGAGAAGGGCCTGGAGCTGTCCAAGGACGGCATCGATCGCTTCAGCCAGTTCATGCTGGTGCTCGAAGGTTGAGACGGACGCGGCAAGGGCTCGAGCCGCAGGCCCTTGCCGCGCTCCATGTCCCGGCCCCCAGTGGGCAGCGTCGCGGATGTCGTTGCGGCGGTGCTGCCCCTGTCCGACTCGAGCTTCGTCACCGGGGTGGTGCCGGCCGTGGACGGTAGCGCCCCAGTGGCGCCTGGTAACCCGCGGGCACGGGGGTTACCAGGCCTTGTAAAGATCCAAGTGCCCCGCGATGGCCTCAGTGCCGACCACAAGCGTGCCCTGATCCAAGGGGCGACCGAGTTGCTGCGGCGCGAGCGCGATAACCGCGGTTGACACGCCAGGCGCCCTGGCCGGAAGCGATTTTTATGTGAACGATGTCACTCTTTTCTCAAGGGAATACCAGTCGCGGTCGATAACCTCCGGATGCCTAACTGATACGGAGTTCGTCATGGCTTTGCTTCCGGTTCGTCTGTCTCATCGTTTGACCCTCGGCAGCGTGCTGCTGTTGCTGTTCACGGCGCTGGCGGTTTTTGCCGTGATGACCCTGCGGGGACAACCCAAGGTAGTGGAGGCGAGCTCGGCGTTGATCGAACAGACCGGCAGTGCCATCGTCCGTCAACTGGCCTTGCAGTTGGCGGGAATCGAAGGCGTGACCGTGAGCATGGCGCACATGGTCGAGGGCCTGCCCAAGGAGCCGGAGCTGGTCATGGCCACCGCGCCCAAGGTGATCGACCACGAGAACGACAAGGCCATCGCCGGTGGCGGGATCTGGCCGGAACCCAATGCCTTCGCCCCGGGCGTGGAACGCCGCAGCTTCTTCTGGGGCCGCAGCGACGCGGGCTCGCTGGTGTATTCCGATGACTACAACGCCGCCGGCAGCGCCGGTTATCACCATGAAGCCTGGTACACGGGGGCGCGCAATAGCGCCGCCGGGCACTGCCTGTGGTCCGAGGCCTACCAGGACCCGGTGACCCAGGTACCGATGACCACCTGCAGCGTGCCCTATCGCCAGGGCGGCGCCTTTGCCGGGGTGGCCACCATCGACCTGCGCCTGGACGACCTGGCGCGCTTTCTCAAGGAACAGGGTTCGGTCACCGGCGGTTATGCCTTCGCCCTCGACCAGGCCGGCAACGTCCTGTACTTCCCCGATGCCCAGGCCAGCGGCGGCGGGCAGATGCTCAGCTTCGACGCCTTGAGCAAGCAGCAGGCCTGGTTGCGCCCGGTGGCCCAGGCCCTGGCTGGCGCGGCGCGTCCCGGCCAGGTGCGCAGCCTCGACCTGGATCGCGACGGACGCTTGCAGGAAGCGGCGCGGGTCAGCCTGTTCACCATGCCCGGCACTGGCTGGACCATCGGCCTGGTGACTCCCGAGGAGCGGGTCACCGGCCTGGCCCGGGCCATGACCACCGAGATCCTGGCATTCCTCCTGCCGTTGCTGGCCCTGTTGCTGTTCTTCGCCTGGCTGGCGGGCAACAAGCTGATTGCCCAGCTCGAGGAAACCACCCGCCAGATCGATGCCCTGGGCAGTGGCCAGGCCACCGACAATGCCGAGTTGCACGTGGATCGGGCCGATGAGATCGGCGCCTTGCGTGGCGCGGTCAACCGCTATGCCGGGCAGTTGCGGCAGATGCTGCAGAAGATCGCCAGCGAAGCCCGCCAGTTGCAGAGCGAAGCCGCGCGCCTGGGCGAATTGAGCAGCACCCTGGCCCGGCGCGCCGAGCAGCAGCGCCAGGAAAATACCCAACTGGCCACGGCCATCACCGAGATGTCCTCCAGTGCCCAGGAGGTGGCGCAGAACACCAACAACTGCGCCGACACCGCGCGCCAGTCGCTGGAAGTGGTGCAGGATGGCCAGCAACGGGTGGCGGCCAACAGCGAGTCGATCCAGCAGCTGTCCACGGAAATGGCCGAGGCGGCCTCGGTGATCCAGCGCCTGGAGCAGGACAGCCAACAGGTGGGCGCGGTCCTGGACGTGATCAAGGCCATCTCCGAGCAGACCAACTTGCTGGCCCTCAATGCCGCCATCGAGGCGGCCCGGGCCGGCGAGCAGGGCCGTGGTTTCGCCGTGGTGGCCGACGAGGTGCGGACCCTGGCCGGGCGTACCCAGACCTCGGCCAACGAAATCAGCGGCATGATCAACGACTTGCAGCAGGCTTCGCGCCAGGCGGTACAGGCCATCCAGTCCGGCGAGTCGCGCACCCGCCAGGCGGTGGGCGAGGCGGCCGGGGCGTCGGATGCGCTGTCGAGCACGGTCAACAGCTTCGATGACATTTCCCAGCGGGCGCAGCAGATTGCCGTGGCGGCGCAGGAGCAGAGCCACGTGACCCAGGAAATCAACGAGCTGGCGGTGCGTATCCACAGCATCAGCGAAGACAACGCCCGGGACGCCCAGGCCCTGGACAAGGTCAGCGAGGCCATGCAGGCCTTGTCAGGACGCCTGGCCGACCTCAGTCACGGCCAGATCTGACGCCGCGCCCGCCCGACCCGGGTCGGGCGGGCGGCTTCGGCCTTTTTCGCCGCCGGGTCCGCCGGCGCCGAATCAGCGGTACGCCCGCTATTGCAGCTTGAAGTTCAGCAAAAAGCCCAATGCCACACCGAAGAACCCCAGCAGGCCGCTGCCCAGGGCGCTGCGTGGCGGGCGGCGTTTGGCCAGGTAGCGGGCCGCGGCGCCGCCGAGCACCGCGCCGGGGAAGTCGAGCAGGTAGTAGATCCAGCCCAGGGCATCCTGCGGGGTGGTGATCCACAGGCAGAACAGCAACAGGTGGATGGCCAGGGCCAGGGCGGCACCGGCGACCATGGCCGAGGCCGGGCGGGTCAGGAGCAGCAAGCCGAGGACCAGCGCCTGGGGCAGCCAGTAGCCCGCAAAGTTGTCCCAGAAGTAGTCCTGCGGCTCCATGGCCCGGGCAATGGCCAGGGCCATGCCCAGGATGATGGCGATGATGGCGGGCAGGTGCTGGAGCGGTAGGCGGTGCAGTGGCATGAGGACCTCAGGACGGGCGGGCAGGGACTTTTTACGGTCCGGGGCCGCGCCTGTCCAGTGCCACGTGGACGGTTTCCGCGCAGGTGGCGCCCGGCGTGCTGCACAGCTCGTGCACGCACTGGCGTAGCCAGCGGTGGGCCGGGTCGGCCTCCATCCGGGGGTGCCAGAGCAGGGAAATGGTCATCGGCGCGAGCGCCACGGGCAGCTCGAAGGCATGCAGGCCGGCCCGCAGGTTGCTGGTGTGGCGCTCGGGCACCATGGCGATCAGGTCCGAGCCCCGGGCCAGGGCCAGGGCGGCGGAGAACCCGCTGACCAGGGCCGTCACCTGGCGTGCCAGGCCCAGCGCCTGGAGGGCCGCGTCCATGGGACCGTGGGCGTGCCCCTGGTGGGAGACGAGGATGTGCTGGCCGGCCAGGTACTCGTCGAGGCCGACCGGGCCCCGGCTCAAGGGGTGGCCGGCGCGTACCACGCCGACGAAGCGATCGCGAAACAACGCCCGGGTGCGCAGCTCGGGGCTGGTGTCGGCATCCACCACCGCTGTTTCCAGATCGATGCTGGCCTCGCGCAGGGGCTGGCTGTCGCGGTCCAGCTTGGGCACGAAATGCATCCGCACGCCCGGCGCTTCCCGCTGCAGGCGGGCGAGCAGCGCCGGGCCGAAGTTCTCGACGAAACCGTCGCGGCTGCGCAGGGTGAAGGTTCGACGCAACTGCCGCAGGTCCACCTCGGTGGCCGGACGCAAGGCGGCCAGGGCTTCCTCTACCAGGGGGCCGATCCGCTGGCGCAGCTCCAGGGCCCGGGGCGTGGGCACCAAGCCGCGCCCGGCGCGCACCAGCAACGGGTCGCCAGTGGCCTGGCGCAAGCGGGCCAGGGCCCGGCTCATGGCCGAGGGGCTCAGTTGCAGGCGTGCGGCGGCGCGTGCCACGCTGCCTTCGGCCAGCAGCACGTCCAGGGTCAGCAACAGATTCAGATCGGGAGTCGACATGGGCGCAATCTAGCATGGCCGAACGCGGCTGGCATGGCGTGGCCTGCAGCTAATAAATGCACCGGCCGCGCCTTCCGCCTGGTGATGGGCGGCCCTAGGCTGGCGGGCATCATGTTGCTGGAGCCTGTGCGATGCCCATTCCCGAATCCGATCCCACCTCCCGGGAGGCCCTGGCGCCCCGTGCGCGCTGGGCCCTGGCCAGCCTGTCGCTGGCAATGCTGATGCCGTCCCTGGACACCAGCATCGCCAATGCCGCGCTGCCGAGCCTGGCCCTGAACCTGGAGGCGTCCTTCCAGCAGGTGCAGTGGATTGTCCTGGCCTATCTGCTGGCCGTCACTACCCTGATCGCCAGCGCCGGGCGCCTGGGCGACCTGCTGGGACGGCGGCGGGTGCTGCTCTGGGGCATCACCCTGTTCACCCTGGCCTCGTTGTGCTGCGGCCTGGCCCCGGGCCTGGGCTGGTTGCTGGTGGCCCGCGCCCTGCAAGGCCTGGGAGCGGCAGTGATGCTGGCCTTGAGCATGGCCCTGGTGGGCGATGCGCTGCCCAAGGCCCGCACCGGGGCTGCCATGGGCTGGCTGGGCAGCATGTCGGCTTTGGGCACCACTCTGGGCCCGGCCCTCGGCGGCCTGATATTGGCCAGCATCGATTGGCGCTGGATGTTCCTGGTCAATGTGCCCCTGGGGCTGGTGGCGCTGCTGCTGGCCTGGCGTTGCCTGCCCGCGGACCGGCCGGTGGCGTCGGCCAGTGCCTTCGATGTGCCCGGCAGCGTGCTCCTGGCTTTGAGCCTGGGCGCCTATGCCCTGGCCCTGACCCTGGGGCATAACCGGCTGGCGCCGCTGAACCTGGGCCTGCTGGCGGCCAGCGCGGCGGGAGTCGTCCTGCTGGTTCGCGTCGAGCGCCGGGCGACTGTGCCGCTGTTCCAGCCGGACCTTTTGCGCCGGCCACAACTGCGAAGCAGCTTGTGGCTGAGCCTGCTGGTGTCGACGGTGATCATGACCACCCAGGTGATAGGGCCGTTCTATCTGTCCCGGGGGTTGGGGCTGGACACCCTGGCGGTGGGCCTGAGCCTGTCCCTGGGGCCACTGGTGGCGACCTTGAGTGGCGCACCCGCCGGGCGCCTGGTGGATCGCTACGGTGCCCGGTCGCTGTCCCGGCTCGGCTTGCTGGGCCTGTGCAGCGGCCTGGGCCTGCTGGCGCTGCTGCCCCTGAGCCTGGGACTGGCGGGCTACCTGCTGCCGCTGGCCCTGGTTACCGCCAGCTATGCGTTGTTCCAGGCGGCCAACAACAGCCTGGTGATGCTCGATGTGGTGCCACGGCAGCGCGGACTGACGGCGGGCCTGCTGAGCCTGTCGCGCAACGTCGGGCTGATCAGTGGCGCGGCGGCCATGGGCGCGCTGTTCGCCTGGGGCGCGCAGCCGCAGGCGGGAGGGCGGGGCGGCGTCGAGGCGGTGGCCAGCGGTATGCATTGGACCTTCGGCATGGCGGCGTTGCTGATGTTGCTGGCGCTGGCCATCGCCGGCCGCGACCGGCTGTCCGAGCAGGCCGGTGCGGCTTGTCGGCCGGCGCGCTCCGACTAAGCTTGGCCAGCACACCCCACCAAGGAGCTGGTAACCGTGAGCACTCTTCGCACCCCGTCCCTGGGCCCGATCGTCGGACATACCACCGATACTTCCTGCCGCTTGTGGATCGCCGCCTCGGACGCCCTGGATGAGAAGGGCGTGGCCGAGGACATCCGTACCATCGGCGTCATTGGTGTGGTGGGCGGCAACGGCCGGGTGGCCGCCGACAACATCTACTACTTTCGCCTGCGTCGCGAGTATCACCGCACCGGCACCTTCAACCTCGGAGTCGACGTCAACCTGTGGCGCAACGAGACCGAGCGCAAGCAGCTCAAGCCCTTCCTGCTCACACCCGCCACCCACTACCGGGTGCGCATGGCTTCGCTGAATGTCGATGACGCGGGTTCCATCGATGATGAGGTCTCCAGCGAATCGGTGGTCCAGCGCCTGCCGCCAGCCTCGGCCTGGGCCAGCGACCTGAACCGCCTCGGCGCCGAACGGGTGTATGTGGAGGCCGAGTTCACCACCCACGCCAGTGCCGACGCTGGGGCGGCTTCCGAGCCCTTGAGTTTTCTCCTGGGTTCCTGCCGGTACCCGGGGTTGCCATGGCAACGGCGGGATTCGGATGCGATCTTCGGGCCCATGCTCAGCGAGCATGGCGATACCCGGTTCGTGCTGATGGTGGGGGACCAGATCTATGCCGATCTGTACAACCGCGCGGTGCCCATCGGCCGGGCGGACAGCTACAAGGAGTTCGAGGAGCGCTACCACACTGCCTTCGGCTCGCCCTTCATCAGCCGCTTGCTGGCGCACAAACCCACCTACATGATCCTCGATGATCATGAGATCGAGGACAACTGGACGCAGGATCGCATCGACAAGAACCTTGGCAAGCGCACCTTGTTCAATTGGGCCATGGGTGCCTACATGAGCTACCAGTGGAGCCATGGCCCGCGCTTCGAGGACAGCTATGTGCAGAACCGCGCGATGTCCGGCAACGATCAGTACCTCAAGCACCGCTCGGTCAAGCAGCTGTTCTACGACTTCTCCTGCGCAAGCTACCCGTTCTTCGTGCTGGATACCCGAACCCAGCGCTTTCTCGATGATGAGCCCGGCGCCCTGCCGGACAACCATCTGCTGGGACGACCCTCGCTGCACCCAGCCGAACCCGGCCAGCTGGATCGCTTGTGTGCCTGGTTGCGGCATATGCAGGAGGATCGTGGCAACACCCCCAAGTTCGTGGTGACCTCCAGCGTCTTCGTGCCCAATGGCGTCGATACCGCAGGGGAGGGGCCGCGCTACGATCGGCGCAAGAACGAGAGCGACTCCTGGTCGGCGTTCCCCACCACCCGCCGCATCGTGCTGGAAACCATCGCCCTGTACCAGGTGCAGAACGTGGTGTTCCTGTCCGGCGACATTCACTGCTCGAACATTTCCCAGCTGGAGTTCAGTGACGGGGTCCAGGGTATCAAGGCCTACGCCGTCACCTCGTCGGCCTTCTACTGGCCGTTCCCGTTTGCCGACGGCGACCCCGCCGGCTACGTGCACGACTCGCGATCCCCCGAGACCCCGGACAGTTTTGCCCTGAAAAACGTCAAGGGCACCATGGACTACCGCACCTGGGCCTTCACCCAGGCCGACAACTTCGCCCGCCTGGACCTGCACCCCGACACCGCTGAACTGCAGGTGCAGTTCTACGGCACCGACGGCAAGCCCCTGCTGACCCGCAAGCAGGACGACGCCGTGAACGACCGGCCGGAACGGCTGCAACTGGCGCCCTGGTAGGCCAATACCGCTCAGTTAATGGAACTGTAGGAGCCAGGCTTGCCCGCGATGGACTGGGGAGCGCTGGGTCTATCCCGTAGGCACGCGCTACCGTTAACGACCCTCGCGAGCAATCGACCGGCTGCTCCTACAGGGGGGGAGATTCAATCCCGGTGACAAGCCCAGTTACAGCCCCAGTTCCAGTGCCAGCAGGTCCGCCAGGGGCTGGCGGCGGCGGATCAGGCGCGGCTGGCCGTTTTCGAACAGCACTTCAGGCAGCAGGGTCCGGCTGTTGTAGTTGGAGGACATGCTGGCGCCATAGGCACCGGTATCGTGCAGTACCAGCAGGTCGCCGACCTGGGCCTGGGGCAGCAGGCGCGGGGTCAGGCACTCGTCGTCCTGGGTGAAGATGTCGCCGGACTCGCACAGCGGGCCGCCGACCACGGTCGGTCGTTGCGGACGCTGGACCGCTTGGCCATTGGCGTCCAGCAGGCTCATGCCGTGGTAGGCGCCATACATGGCCGGGCGCATCAGGTCGTTGAAGCCGGTATCCACCAGCACGAAGTGATGCTGGCCGGCGTCCTTGACCACCCGCACTTCGCTGACCAGGCAACCGGCCTCGGCCACCAGGAAGCGTCCGGGCTCGATCTCCATGTGTACGCCGTGGCCCAGGTAGGCCTCGATTTCCTCGCGGGCGACTTTCCAGGCGTTGGCGTAGCGCTGCACGTCCACCGCGGTATCGCCGTCGCGATAGGGGGTGGACAGGCCGCCGCCGATGGAGAACGCCTCGATGTCGTGGTCCAGGGACTTGACCGCCGCGACCATGGCCGCGCCCACCTGCTCCAGGTGGTCGTAGTCGACCCCGGAGCCGATGTGCATGTGCAGGCCCACCAGGTGCAGCTGGTGCTGGCGTATCACCGCCAGGGCCTCGCCCACCTGGTCGTGCCAGATGCCATGCTTGCTGTTTTCCCCGCCGGTGTTGGTCTTGCGGCTGTGGCCGTGGCCGAACCCGGGGTTGATCCGCAGCCAGACCCGATGCCCGGGGGACTGTTCGCCCAGCTGGCGGAGCATGTCGATGGAGCCGGCGTTGACCTCTACTTGCAGTTCCACCACACGCTTGAGAGTGGCCTCGTCGAACAGGTCGCAGGTGAAGACGATCCCGCCGTTGGCCGGGCTGAAACCGGCCAGCAGGGCTCGCTCGATCTCACCCAGGGAGACCGCATCGACCCGCACCCCGGCTTCGCGGATCAGGCGCAGCAGGTGCAGGTTGGACGAGGCCTTCTGGGCATAGCGCACCACGTCGAAGGCTTGCAACTGGGCGATGCGCGCCTGAAGGGTGGCGGCGTCGTAGCACCACAGGGGAGTGCCGTATTGGCGGGCGGCGGCGACGAGTTGGGCGGGAGCGAAGGGAATGGCCATGGTCTGTGCAGTCTGTGGTCAGTGAGAGTGGGGGCAGCATGCCGCTTCCTGGCTATTCAATAAAATATCTATTCTTTGCTATCTGATTCAGTTTTGATATGGATTGATCGACTCAACGAGCCCTCTCGCCATGGATATCTCCCTGCGCCACATCGAAGTGTTCCGCGCCATCATGCAGGCCGGCAGCGTCACCGGCGCGGCGCGCCTGTTGTTCACCTCGCAACCCACGGTCAGTCGTGAACTGGCGCGGCTGGAAAGCCTGTCCGGCCTGCGCCTGTTCGATCGCGAAGGCGGACGCCTGCTGCCCACGGCCCAGGCCCTGCTGTTGCTCGAAGAAGTGGAGCGGGCCTATGTCGGCCTGGAGCGAATCAACAGCGTGGCCCGCTCGATCCGTCGCTTCGAGCATGGCCAACTGAGCCTCTGTTGCCTGCCGCTGTTCTCCCAAACCCTGCTGCCCCCAGTGTGCAAGGACTTCCAGGCCCGGCACCCGGGCATCGGCCTGAGCATCAGCGCCCAGGAATCGCCGCTGCTGGAGGAGTCACTCAGTGCCCAGCGCCACGACCTGGGTCTGACCGAAAGCGAGCACCTGCCCCGGGGTACCCAGGGCGAGTTGCTGTTCTGTGCCGACATGGTCTGCATCCTGCCCGAAGGCCATCCGTTGCTGGCCAAGGCGCGGCTGTCGGTGGCGGACTTTGGCGGCCAGAACTTCATCAACCTTTCGGGCCTGGATATCTATCGGCAGACCCTGGACGAGCATTTTCGCCAGGCCGGGGTTGACCGGAGGATAGTGATCGAGACCACCAATGCCGCCTCGGTGTGCGCCATGGTGCGGCAGAAGCTGGGGGTGGCGATCATCAATCCATTGAGTGCCATGGAGGAGGCGGGGCGCGGCCTGGCGATCCGGCCATTGCAACTGTCGGTCCCTTACAAAGTGATGCTGGTGCGTCCGGATTACCGGCCCTCGTCGAGTTTCGTCGAAGGGTTTTGCCAGTCATTGCGCCAGCAAGCGCTGCGCCTGGCCGGGCAGCTCAAGGAATGGGTGAGCGAGCACTAGGGCAGAGAGGGGATCCCGGTGCGTGAGCACCGGGAGGGCAGGCTAGCCGGTGGATGTCGTGGGTCCGCCGGTTTGCCGATGCTCGTTGTGCTGCGGGCCACCAGGGTGGCCCGCAGCTGAGGCGTTAGCGCTCGATGGCCAGGGCCACGCCCTGGCCGCCGCCGATGCACAGGGTAGCCAGGCCCTTATGGGCATCGCGCTTGATCATTTCATGCAACAGGGTCACCAGCACCCGGCAGCCCGAGGCGCCGATGGGGTGGCCGATGGCGATGGCGCCGCCATTGACGTTGACCTTGGCTGGGTCCCATGCAAGCTCCTTGGCCACCGACAGCGACTGCGCGGCGAAGGCTTCGTTGGCTTCGATCAGGTCCAGTTGGTCGAGGCTCCAGCCGGCCTTCTCCAGGCAGCGGCGGGTGGCCGAGACCGGGCCGATGCCCATGATCGCCGGATCGACCCCGGCGTTGGCGTAGGCGGCGATCCTGGCCAGTACCGGCAGGCCCAGGGCCCGGGCCTTGGTGGCGCTCATCAGCATCACCGCGGCGGCGCCGTCGTTCAGCGCGGAAGCGTTGCCGGCGGTGACGCTGCCGTCCTTCTTGAACGCCGGCTTGAGCTTGGCCAGGGCCTCGGCGGTGGTGCCGGGGCGGGGTTGCTCGTCGGTGGCGAAGGTCAGCGGGTCGCCCTTGCGCTGGGGGATCTGGATCGGGGTGATCTCGTCGACGAAGCGCCCGGCCTCGATGGCCGCGGCGGCCTTGCGCTGGGAGTCGGCGGCGAAGGCGTCCTGGGCTTCACGGCTGATGCCGTATTTTTCCACCAGGTTCTCGGCGGTGATGCCCATGTGATAGTCGTTGAAGGCGTCCCACAGGCCGTCGCTGATCATGGAGTCGATCATCTGGCTGTGGCCCATGCGCAGGCCGGTGCGGGCCCCAGGCAGGACGTAGTTGGCCAGGCTCATGTTCTCCTGGCCGCCGGCGATGATCACCTCGGCGTCGCCGCAGCGGATGGCCTGGGCGGCCAGGTGCAGGGCCTTGAGGCCGGAGCCGCAGACCTTGTTCAGGGTCATGGCGGGCACGGCGTGGGGCAGGCCGGCCTTGATCGCGGCCTGGCGTGCGGGGTTCTGCCCGGCGCCGGCGGTGAGCACCTGGCCCATGATGACTTCGTCGACCTGGGCTGGGTCGATGCCGGTCTGGGCCAGCAGCTGGCGGATCACCGCGGCGCCGAGGTCGACGGCGGGAATGGCCGCCAGCGAGCCCTGGAAGGTGCCCACGGCGGTGCGGGTGGCGGCAACGATTACGACGTCTTGCATGATGGGCTCCTCAGGCGAACTGCATTTCGGGAACGTGGTCCGGCACGATCAGCTTGCCGGCGGTCTTGCTGACGATTTCCTCGACGCTGACCCCGGGGGCGCGCTCCTTGAGGATGAAGGCGCCATCCTCGATCTCGAGGTAGGCCAGGTCGGTGAGCACGCGCTTGATGCACTGCGCGCCGGTCAGCGGCAGGCTGCAGCGGCTGAGCAGCTTGGACTCGCCGTCCTTGGACGCGTGGGTCATGGTCACGATGATGTTGTCGGCACCGGCCACCAGGTCCATGGCGCCGCCCATGCCCTTGACCAGTTTGCCGGGGATCATCCACGAGGCGATGTTGCCCTGCACGTCCACTTCGAAGGCACCGAGCACGGTGAGGTCGATGTGGCCGCCGCGGATCATCGCGAAGGATTCGGCGGAGGAGAAGATCGAGGCGCCGATGCGTGCGGTCACGGTCTGTTTGCCGGCGTTGATCATGTCGGCGTCGATCTGGTCCTCGGTGGGGAAGGCGCCCATGCCCAGGAGGCCGTTTTCCGATTGCAGCATGACTTCCATGCCTTCGGGGATGTAGTTGGCCACCAGGGTCGGGATGCCGATGCCCAGGTTCACGTAGTAGCCGTCCTGCAGTTCGCGGGCGACGCGCTGAGCCATTTGTTCGCGGGTAAGAGCCATGTTCGTTGTCCTTTTAGTCGGGCTGGGGAAGGGCGATCACTTGCGCACGGTGCGCTGTTCGATGCGCTTCTCGAAGGTGCCGCAGATGACTCGGTCGACATAGATGCCCGGGGTATGGATATGCGCCGGGTCCAGTTCGCCCGGCTCGACGATTTCTTCCACCTCGACCACGGTGATCTTGCCGGCGGTGGCCGCCAGGGGATTGAAGTTCTGTGCGGTGTGGCGATAGACCACGTTGCCGAAATGGTCGGCTTTCCAGCCCTTGACGATGGCGAAGTCGCCGGTGATGGACTCTTCCATCAGGTAGGTGCGGCCATTGAACTGGCGGGTTTCCTTGCCTTCGGCCACGGGAGTGCCGACGCCGGTGGCGGTGAAGAAGGCCGGGATGCCGGCGCCGCCTGCGCGCATTTTTTCCGCCAGGGTGCCCTGGGGGGTCAGCACTACCTCGATCTCGCCACTGAGCAGTTGCTGCTCGAACAGGGCGTTCTCGCCGACGTAGGAGGCCACCACCTTGCGGATCTGGCGGTCTTCGAGCAGCACGCCCAGGCCGAAGCCGTCGACGCCGCAGTTGTTGGATACCACGGTCAGATCGCGGGTCCCCCGGCGCTTGATCTCGGCGATCAGGTTCTCGGGAATGCCGCACAGGCCGAAGCCCCCGGCGATCACGGTCATGCCGTCCTGCAGACCTTCCAGGGCTTCCTCGTAGGACGCCACGCGCTTATCGAAACCTGCCATATGCACCATCCTCTTTCTTGTTCGTTGGCGGCTGGCCAGCCGTTGTGGGATCAGTGTTGCGCCATGGGATTGATTTGTTAAGTTGATTTTTAAGGTTGATTGATTTGAAAAACAGCATAATGAGCTGCAAGCTGCAAGCTGCAAGCTGCAAGCTGCAAGCTGCAAGCTTATAGCTTGTGGCCTGTCGCTGCGCCTCCTGAGGATGATGGATGACGGTCAAACAGATAAGGGCCTTCCTGGCGGTGGCCCACAGCATGAGTTTCGCCTTGGCCTGTGAGCGCCTGCACCTGTCGCAGTCGGCGCTGAGCCTGACCATCAAGGCCCTGGAAGAGGGCCTGGGCGGACGCTTGTTCACCCGCAATACGCGCAACGTCGCCCTGACGCCCGAGGGCGAGGCGTTGTTGCCCCTGGCCCGGCGCCTGATCGCCGACTGGGACAACGCCGAGGACGAAATGCGCCAGCGCTTCACCCTGCAACGTGGGCGGGTGACCCTGGCGGCCATGCCGTCCTTCGCCGGCAACCTGCTGCCGCCGATCCTCAAGCAGTTCCGGGCCCGCTACCCGCAGGTCAACGTCACGGTCAACGATGTGATCAACGAGCAGGTGCTGGAGATGGTCCGCGACCGCGAAGTCGAGCTGGGGGTGGCCTTCGAACCCCAGGACAGCACTTCGCTGGCCTTCACCGCGCTGTACGTCGATCGTTTCGTCGCCGTGGTGTCCCGGGAGTCGTCCCTGGCACAGCGCAGCGAGATCGACTGGCAGACGCTGTTGCAGGAGCCCTTCATCACTCTGCAGCGCCCGTCCACGGTGCGGGTCATGCTCGAGGAGCATCTGCGGGCCCAGGGCATGCAATTGCCGGTGGAGTTCGAGAGCCACCAATTGGCGACCGTGGGCCGCATGGTCGCCAGCGGCCTGGGGGTGAGTGCGGTGCCGGCCTTGTGCGCCGGGCAGATGCGCGAACTGGGTGGGCACTGCATCACCCTCGGCGAGCCGGTGGTGGAGCGGGCCATCGGGGTGCTGACCAAGCCGGGAGAGGAGCTGTCCACCGCGGCCCAGGCTTTGTTCGACATCCTGCGCGAGGCCAGCCTCGTCCAGCGCCTGCCTGCCTGACTCAACTGCCCAGGCGTTCGGCGAGCCAGGGCAGGGCCTGGTCGCAGGGCTGCTCCAGCTTGAAGTCCAGCAGCTCGTCGGCGCGGGTCTTGCCGAAATTGATGGCCAGCAGCGGCTTGCCTTGCTCGACCACCGCCCGGCACAGGCGAAAGGCCGAGTAGGCCATCAGCGACGATCCCACCACCAGCAGGCCGCCGGCTTCGTGTACCGCGCTCCAGGCTTGGGCTGCCGTAGCCTGGGCCACGTTCTCGCCGAAGAACACCACGTCGGGCTTGAGCCGCGCGCCCTGGCAGTGGGGGCAGAGGGGCACCTGGAAGCGTGCCTCGAAGGCCGGGTCCAGCAGGGTATCGCCGTCGGGCGCCTGTATCGCGTCGACGCCGGCCAGGTACGGGTTTTGTGTCTCCAACTGCTGCTGGATGGCATCGCGCTCGCTGCGCTGGTTGCAGTCCAGGCAGCGTACCCAGTGCAAGCTGCCGTGGAGTTCGATGACCCCGGGGCTGCCGGCCTGGTCGTGCAGGGTGTCGACGTTCTGGGTGATCACCCCGGCGATCCGCCCTCTGGCCTGCAACTGCGCCAGCGCCAGGTGCGCGGCGTTCGGCCGGGCCTGGCGGATGCGCGGCCAGCCGAGCATGGCCCGGGCCCAGTAGCGCCGGCGAGCTTCGCTCTGGTTGAGGAACTCCTGGTACATCATCGGTTGCCGCCCACGGCGCACGCCTTCGTTGTCGCGGTAGTCGGGGATGCCCGAAGGGGTGCTGACACCGGCCCCGGTCAAGACCATGAAAGGCTGGGTGTCCAGGGCGGCGGCGAGTCGTTCCAGGGAGGGCGCGGCGGGTTGGTTCATGCTCGGGGCTCGTTCAGGCAGGCCTGTTAGAAATAGCCGCAAAGCCGGCGTTGCGCCAGCGCCCGTCAGCAGGTGGCGGAGCCTGGGCCAGGTTCCGGATTGCCGTGGGGCCTGCCGCAAGACATGGGCAGGCCCGCCCGGGGATCAGCTGGAATGCTCGCTGTCGTCCTCCAGGGGCATGTCCACGTTGTTGTCTTCCTGGCCCGGCACTTCGGTGATCACGCTGAAGTCGCTGACTTCCACGGCGCCCAGGCCATAGCCCAGCAGGTGGAAGGAGAAGGCTTTGCGGGTCTGCGGGTTGTCGAAGCGGAAGTCCATCTGCAGGGGCTGGTCCGGGGTCACCAGCATTTCTTCCGGCAGGCCCAGGGGCACGTCCTGCTCCAGCTCCTTGCCCTTGAGCAGGATGTAGGCGTTCTGCTGCGGGTCGGCCGAGCGCACGGTGAAGCGCACCCGGGTCTGGGTCCCCTTGGGCATCTCCAGGTACTGGGCACCGATCAGGTTGTCGGCCCAGTCGTCCTTGATCTGCGCCTGCAGCGGAATGATCGCCGGGCTGCCGAACTGGTAGTGCTGGTTCAGTGGCGACTGCAGCAGGCTGCGGTCCAGGTTCGCTGCCCGGGCGCTGACCAGGCGCGCCCGCTGGCCGCCGTACTGGCCCAGGAAGCTGGCGCTGTCGGCGATGAAGCCCTGGCTGGCGTAGTTGCGGCAGCGCTGCTGGAAATCACACTCGGTGAAGGTGCCCTGGCCGTCGTGGTAGCGCAGCTTGCCGTTGGTGTAGGACATGATTTCCCGGCCCCCGGCATAGTCGCGGAACAACGAGCGGCCGCTGAGGCTGGCGGGCACCGGCAGGGCGAAGTAGTCCAGCACCGAGGCGCTGAGGTCGACATGGCCGTAGGTGCCGGACTTGATGTGCGGCAACAGTGGCTGGTCCGGGGCCAGCATCAGGTTGAAACCCCAGGATGAGGCCAGGCGCACGCCGTCGATGCCGTGGGACTCATCGGACGTGATGATCACCAGGGTGTCCTTGAGCACGCCCTTGCGCTCCAGGCCCTCGAGGAAGTTGCCGATGGCGTCGTCCAGGTAGCCGACCGCCGCCTGCTTGGGCGTGTCGTAGCGCTCTAGGTATTCCTCGGGGGCCGAGTAGGGCTGGTGGGTGCCGACGGTCAGCAGGGTGAGCATCCACGGCTGCTTGTTCTTCTTCAGCTGGTCGATGTAGCCCAGGGCGCCTTCGAAGAACGCCTTGTCATCCTTGCCCCAGGGAAATTCCAGGTAGTTGGGGTTGTTGAACCATTCCAGGCCATGGGTCGAATCGAAGCCGATGTGCGGCATGATCTTGTCTTTGGCCATGAAGCGCAGGCCGGCTCCCTGCAAGTAGTGGGTCTGGAAGCCGAACTTGTGCATCTGCGCCGGCAGGCAGGCCTTGTTGCGCTGGTTCTGGGTCAGCATCTCCACGCCCTTGGGCGTGCCGTTGTCCAGCTTGTCGTAGTCGCCGCAGAGCATGGCGTACAGGCCACGGATGGTCTGGTGGCTGTGCAGTACGTAGTCGGGGGTGTTCATCCCGCGTTCGGCCCAGGCGCTGAGCCTGGGCATCAGGTTTTCCTGGTAGCGGCTGTGCAGCGCTTCGCGGTTGGTCTTGATATAGGCGCCGGGAATGCCCTCCAGGGCGATCAGCAGCACGTTGCGCGCCCGGCCAGCGCTGGGCAGCAGCGGCTGGCCCGCAAGATCCAGGTTGGTCAGGCCGGCCATCTGTACTGGCGCGTCTGAGGCGTCGCCATCGAGCCAGTCTTCGACGCGGATTTGCGCCTGGCCCACGGCAGTGGCCAGGGCCTGGTGCGGCAGGTTGAACAATTGCCATTGGTCCGCTTCGCTGGGCTTGAGGTACTGGATGCCACCGTGGGCCAGCAACAGCACCGCCGGCAGGCTCCAGGCGTGGCGCGGCAGGGTCGGCAGCGATACCCCGCGACTGCTGCGCTGCACCACCAGCCACAGCACCAAGCCCAGCAACAAGGCCAGGCCCAGCTCGGGGTGGGCCTGGCCGCCGCCGGTGGAGTTCTCGACGAATTGCGGGTCCACCAGGTAGTGCAGGTCGGAGACGTTGGGCATGCGGCCCACGGCGCTGACCAGCTCGGCGCTGACCAGGGTCAGCAGGGCCCAGATCACCAGCACCGGCAAGGCCAGCCACCAGCGTCGGCGGTACAGCAGCACGGTGAGCAGGCTGGCGCTGGCCAGGTCGGAAAGGTAGCCCAGCGGGTTGGACCAGCCCAGGGCCAGGCGCGCGCCCATGGGGACCAGCAGCAACAGGCCGAACAGGGTGCACAGGGGGGCAAGGGGGTGTTGTAGGCAACGACGGATAAAATTCACAGATAACCTGCCTGTCATCAAAGCTTCACGCAAATGTGCGCAATGGTAACAAGACCTGGCGGCTCGTCGTTTCTTAAATTGGCGAGGCAGTGGCGCTCCAGGGTTCGCTTCGAGGCGCTCAATTGCGTCTTTGCGGGGGTGCAGGGCCCTGGTCCAGGCGCTTGGGACGCCTACAGGAGGAGGGGACTGGCGCGGGATTTACTATTTCAGAGTGTTAAAAAAGGAGCCGCGGACCGGCTCCTCATGGGCATCACTCGCCGCGGATGTACTGCTCCAACTGGCGGATCAGGTCGGCTTGCTCGGCGATCGCTTCCTTGACCAGGTCGCCGATGGACAGCAGGCCCAGCAACTGGCCGTTCTCCACCACCGGCAGGTGGCGCAGGTGGTTGTCGGTCATGATGCTCATGCAGGTCTCGACGTTCTGGTGCGAGTCCACGGTGATCACCGGCGAGCTCATGATGGCGCTCACCGGCGTGCCGACCGAGGAGCGGCCGTGCAGTACCAGCTTGCGCGCATAGTCACGCTCGCTGATGACCCCGACCACCGCGCCGTTCTCCAGGACCGGCAAGGCGCCGACATTTTTCTCGGCCATCAGCATCAGGGCCTCCAGCACCATCTGCTGCGGGGCGATGGTGTGTACTTGCTGGTGGTGCTTGGCCTTGAGTTTCAGCAGTTCTGCGACGCTCTTCATTGGGGGCGCTCCGGTTGTTCTGCAGGGGGCGGCACCGGCCGCCCCAAGGTGGGTTTCTACAGAATCGTAGAGACTGGGCCAGCCGGCAAGGCTGAAAGCGGCAGACAGACGGCGAAAAACGTCAATCGGCAGGAATTTTTGCAGGCTTGCTGGGGAAAACCCTTGCTTGACGGCGGCTTTGGTCCCCGAGGGCCTGGATGTCGCCGCTCAATGGCGGTTGATATTGGCCAGGGTCATGGGGGCGATGATCCGGTGAAAAGGCGCCACCGGCAGCATGTACAGGCGCCCCAGCAGATTGTGCGGGTGGACCACGGTGGACAGCACCACCGGGCGTTGTCCGTCGTCGTTCGGGGGCAGGCGATTCAGGGACAGGTACACGTCCAGGTGCTTGTCCCGGTCCACCACCAGCACCTCGTCGGGCGTCTGCGACACCAGGGTGAAGATGCCGACCCGCTGGTCCGGCTGGTAGTCCTCATCGGCCCGCGCCAGGTCGATGCGGGTCAGACGGCCCAGGTCCTTGAGGCCGAACAGCTGCACCACGCGATTACGCAGGGCCATCATCCGGTCGATCCAGGCCGGGGTCTGGCTCATCAGCAACAGCAGGTGGCGCATGGCGCTGCGCTCGGGATCGTTGGCCAGCACCTGGCGGCAATCGACGAAGCTCGCCCCGACGGCCAGGTTGGCGATGCTGGATGGGCTGGGCACTGGGCAAGGTTGGACGGTGGCGTGCATCGATACGGTTCCCTGTAAGAAATGGCGGCGCCTGCTGGCGCCCGGCAAAAATACCATTGTGCTGTGGCCGCTGCCGAGGTTGCGACAAGGTCGAGCCCCGGCGGCCGCTACGCGCCCGTGCGCAGCTTGCGGCAGCGGATACACGAAGCGACCTCGAGGCCTCCACTGCACCCGTCAATGGCCGCAACGCCCAGCAAGACCTGGGCAGTGGCTATGCGCAGAAGGTGACAGGCAGCATGAAAAAAGGCGCCCGCAGGCGCCAAGGATTCACCCCAACCGAGGGAGCCGGGTGAAGCCGTTCGCAGGAGTGTCGCGGTGGTAAGGCGCGACGTGAACGGAAGAGGGAGGGCGCCGGCGGGAGCACGGGCGCCAGAGGATCACTTGCCCAGCTTGATGCGGGTCCAGCCGCGGTTCATCACGCGCTGGATCGGGATCGGCTGGTCGGGCACCGCATACAGGGTGGCCAGCACGTCCTGCGGCGGGTAGGAGGCCGGATCGTTGCGGATCGCCTCGTCCACCAGCGGCGTGGCGGCGGCATTGGCGTTGCTGTAGCCCAGGCTGTTGGTGACTTCGGCGATGATATCCGCGCGCATCAGGAAGTTCATGAACAGGTAGGCGTTGTCGACGTTGGTGGCGTCCTTGGGGATGGCCATCATGTCGTAGAAGCTGCCGGCGCCCTCCTTGGGAATGCTGAAGGCGACTTTCTCCTGGTTGCCCGCTTCTTCGGCGCGCGAGCGAGCCTGCAGCACGTCGCCGGAGTAACCCACGGCCACGCAGATGTTGCCGTTGGCCAGG
>NZ_JACKZK010000023.1:0-96229 GCF_014230245.1 Pseudomonas sp. MSSRFD41
ACCTGTTCATCAGCCACGACCTGGCGGTGGTCCAGGCCTTGGCCCATGACTTGATCGTGATGAAGGACGGCCAGGTGGTGGAGCGTGGCCAGACGCAGCAGTTGTTTGCCGCGGCGCGGCATCCTTACACCCGTGAGCTGCTGGCGGCGTCCGGCGTGGCGCCGCTGCCGGCTGGCGCGGGCTGAAAACGACGAATCCCGCCAGGGGGCGGGATTCGTGGATGGCCGGACCTTGCGGGGTCTTAGGCTGGGAACAGCTCGCTCAGTTTCATGGCCAGCATCATGTCGCCTTCGGTGCGCAGCTTGCCGCCCATGAAGGCCTGCATGCCGTCGGTTTCGCCGCTGACGATGCCGTCCAGGGTCTCGCCGTCCATCACCAGGGTGACCTGGGCGTCTGGGTTCTCGCCTTCCTTGAGTTCGCAGGTGCTGTCTTTCACTACCAGCGAGAAGTGCTTGGTGTCATCGATGCGGAAACCGAAAACCAGGTCCAGGCCGGCAGCGGCAGCTGGGTTGAACTTGGCTTGCATGGCTTTTACGGCGTCAGCTACGGAGGTCATGGTTCGATCCTTTTATGGGTGGTTACAGCAAGGGTTCACGGTAAGCCGGGCTCAGCGGAAAGTGATGAGCTCCGGTGCCTTCAACAGTTGCAGGTGCGTATGACCGTTGAAGGAGGCCAAGGACACTTCGCGACCGCGGAACTTCAGCTGGTTGAGCGAAGTGTTGACGATTTGCCAGTTCAGTTCGAAGGCCTGCTGGGCAGGCATCCGGGTGATCAGGTGGAGCAGGGCGGTGATGGTGCCGCCGGAGGTGAACACGGCGATCTTCTGCCGGTTGTCCGCCGCTTCGAGGATCCGCTGCAAGCCACCCTGGACGCGCTCGACGAAGCCCAGCCAGCTTTCCAGCCCGGGTGGGTCGTAGGTGCCGGCCAGCCAGCGCTGGATGATCAGGGCGAAGATGCGTTGGAATTCAGCACGATTTTGCGCGGCGTTGCGCAGGGTGTTCAGCGCCTCGGGTTCCTGGGACAACAGGTCGGGCAGCAATGCGCGGATGATGGCGTCGGCGTCGAACTCGTTGAATGCCGGGTCGATCTCCAGGGCCGGCGTGGCCAGGCCAGCGGCAGCGAGCTGTTCCAGGGTGGCCTGGGCGGTGTGCTGTTGGCGTTGCAGGTCACCGGACAGGCAGCGATCGAAGTTCACTCCGAGGGCGGCCAGGTGATCGCCCAGGACGCTGGCCTGGCGCACGCCGATGGTCGACAGCACGTCATAGTCGTCTGCACCGAAGGAGGCCTGGCCATGTCGAATCAAGTAGATGCTGCCCACGTCCGCGTCATCCCGGCACGTTGAAAGTTTTGCGAGGTTATGAGGATGCCGGTGAGCTGTCAATGAAAAAACATACGCTTGTTTGAAATGATTGTTGGAGCGTGGCTACGCAAGGTTTCGCGACTGGTGGCCGACCGGTCGCGCCGGTATGCTTGGGCCCATTGCGCCGCCGGTGGGTGGCGATCATGCGTAAGGAGTTTCCGTGGAGTTTTTCATCGAGTACGCCAGTTTCCTGGCCAAGACCGTGACCCTGGTGGTCGCCATCCTGGTGGTGCTGATCACCGCTGCCGCGCTGCGCAGCAAGGGCCGGCGCAAGGGAGCCGGGCAGTTGCAGGTCAGCAAGCTGAACGATTTCTACAAGGACCTGCGCGAACGCCTGGAGCAGAGCCTGTTGGACAAGGACCAGCTCAAGGCCTTGCGCAAGGCCAAGGGCAAGGCCGAGAAGAAGCAGAAGAAGCAGGCCGCCGAGGATAAGCCACGGGTGTTCGTCCTGGATTTCAACGGCGATATCAAGGCCTCGGCGACCGAGGGCCTGCGCCATGAGATCACCGCGTTGCTGAGCCTGGCCACGCCCAAGGATGAAGTGGTGCTGCGCCTGGAAAGCGGTGGCGGCATGGTCCACAGCTATGGCCTGGCCTCCTCGCAGCTGGCACGCATTCGCCAGGCCGGGGTGCCGCTCACCGTGTGCATCGACAAGGTCGCGGCCAGCGGCGGCTACATGATGGCCTGCATCGGCGAGAAGATCATCAGCGCACCCTTCGCCATCCTCGGCTCCATCGGCGTGGTGGCGCAGTTGCCCAACGTCAATCGCCTGCTGAAGAAGCATGACATCGACTTCGAGGTACTCACCGCCGGCGAGTACAAGCGCACCCTGACGGTGTTCGGCGAGAACACCGAGAAGGGCCGGGAGAAGTTCCAGGAAGACCTGGACGTCACTCATCAACTGTTCAAGAACTTCGTGGCCCGCTATCGCCCGCAACTGGCCATCGATGAAGTGGCCACCGGCGAGGTCTGGCTGGGCGTAGCCGCCCAGGAAAAACAACTGGTGGACGAGTTGCGGACCAGCGACGAGTACCTGGCCGAGAAAGCCAAGGCGGCCGAGGTATTCCACCTGCACTACGCCGAGCGCAAGAGCCTGCAGGAGCGGGTAGGGCTGGCGGCCAGTGGTTCGGTGGACCGCGTGTTGCTGACCTGGTGGAGCCGTCTGACCCAGCAGCGTTTCTGGTAAGGCTGCGCGAGCTTGCAGTGGGTACGCGCCTTGAGAACTATCGCGGGCAAGCCTCGCTCCTACAACGAAGCTCGAACCCAGGTTTCTGTGGGAACGTGCCCGCGATGACGGTCTAGAAGACGGCCGATGCAAAAAAGCCCTGGAGCGGGAAACCGGTCCAGGGCTTTTTGTTGGCGCAGGCCTAGCGGCGGCGGAACAGCGGCAGTGGCTGGTCCGTGGCGGCCTGGTAGGTCACCGAGAAGTCCTTGAGGCTTTCCAGGGCTTCGTAGGGGTCCTTGTCGGCCCGCAGTGCATAAGCGTCGAAACCACAGCGCTGCAGGTAGAACAACTGGTCGCGCAGTACGTCGCCGATGGCCCGTAGTTCGCCCTTGTAGCCATAGCGATCACGCAACAGCCGCGCGTTGGAGTAGTTGCGGCCGTCGGTGAAGGCCGGGAAGTTCAAGGCGATCACCTGGAAGTTGTGGACATCGGCACCGATCTCTTCGGCTTCTTCGTCCGCATCCAGCCAGACGCCCAGGCCGCCATCGCGGGCCTTGAGGGCGTGGCCGTGGTCGCGCCACAGTGCCAGCGGCACGATCAGGTCGTCGCAGTTGGAGATGCCATCGAGGGTCGCGTCCTTGGGCAGCAAGTGCCAGGTTTCGTCGACGACCTGGTTGTTCTTAATGATTCGCTGCATAGACGCGTTCCTTGAAGAGGTCGATGCCAATACGTTGGTAGGTGTCGATGAAGCGCTCGTCCTCGGTACGCTGTTCCACGTACACGTCGATCAACTTGGAGATCACGTCCGGCATGTCGTCCTGGGCGAAGGACGGGCCGAGGATCTTGCCCAGGCTGGCGTCGCGGCTGGCGCTGCCACCCAGGGAGACCTGGTAGAACTCCTCGCCTTTCTTGTCGACGCCGAGGATGCCGATGTGGCCCACGTGGTGGTGGCCACAGGCGTTCATGCAACCGGAGATGTTGAGGTCCAGCTCGCCGATGTCGAACAGGTAGTCCAGGTCGTCGAAGCGCCGCTGGATGGATTCGGCGATCGGGATCGACTTGGCATTGGCCAGGGAGCAGAAATCACCGCCAGGGCAGCAGATGATGTCGGTCAGCAGGCCGATGTTCGGCGTGGCGAAACCGTTTTCCCGCAGTTCGCCCCAGAGGGTGAACAGCTGGCTCTGCTCGACGTCGGCGAGGATCACGTTCTGCTCGTGGGAGGTACGCAGCAGGCCGAAGCTGTAGCGGTCGGCCAGGTCGGCGATGGCATCGAACTGCTTGTCGGTGACATCTCCCGGGGCCACGCCGGTAGGCTTGAGCGACAGGCTCACGGCGACATACCCCGGCTTCTTGTGGGCCAGGGTGTTGCGTGCGCGCCAGCGGGCGAAACCCGGGTGCTGCTGGTCCAGGGCGGCGAGGGCGGCGTCCTGGTTGTCCAGGGTCTTGTAGTCCGGATCGACGAAGTGCCGGGCCACGCGATGCACCTCGGCCTCGGTCAGGGTGGTCTGGCCGCCACGCAGGTGGACCATCTCGGCCTCGACCTTCTCGGCGAACACTTCGGGAGTCAGGGCCTTGACCAGGATCTTGATCCGCGCCTTGTACTTGTTGTCGCGCCGGCCATAGCGGTTGTAGACCCGCAGGATGGCGTCGAGGTAGCTCAGAAGATCCTGCCAGGGCAGGAACTCGTTGATGAAGGCGCCGACCACCGGGGTCCGGCCCAGGCCACCGCCCACCAGGACCCGGAAGCCCAGCTCGCCGGCGGCGTTGTAGTGCGGCTCCAGGCCGATGTCGTGCACCTCGATGGCCGCGCGGTCGGCGGTCGAGCCATTGATGGCGATCTTGAACTTGCGCGGCAGGTAGGCGAATTCGGGGTGGAAGGTGGTCCACTGGCGGACGATCTCGCACCACGGGCGCGGGTCCACCAGCTCATCGGCAGCGACGCCGGCGAACTGGTCGGTGGTGACGTTGCGCAGGCAGTTGCCGCTGGTCTGGATGGCATGCATCTGCACGGTGGCCAGCTCGGCCAGGATCTCTGGCACGTCTTCCAGGGCCGGCCAGTTGAACTGCACGTTCTGCCGGGTACTGATGTGCGCGTAGCCCTTGTCGTAGTCGCGGGCGATCTTGGCCATCATTCGCGCCTGGCGCGAGTTCAGCTGGCCATAAGGCACGGCGACCCGCAGCATCGGGGCGAAGCGTTGGATATAAAGCCCGTTCTGCAGGCGCAGGGGGCGGAATTCTTCTTCGCTCAGCTCGCCTGCCAGATAGCGTCGGGTCTGATCACGGAACTGCTTGACGCGGTCCTCGATGATCCGCTGATCGTACTCGTCGTATACGTACATATAGGTCCAGTTCTCAGGCTACAGGTGGCTTGCAGGCGCACTCGGCAAATACTGCGGTGAACAGGTTCATCAGGGGACTTTGACTGGCGTCGATCGCGGTCCGTCACCGCCTCCACCTCGTCTTGCCTTCGTTGACGCTCAACACCACCTACGTAAGCAAATCTGCGCGCACGGCCGCGCACTCCGATCGGAGCCGCCGAACGATACCAGTTTGCGGTTATGCGCAAAAGTGAAGTTTTAGTATATGTAAAGAACCAAAACGACTAACGCTAAGGCTTTATCAGTAACCACATTTGTGATGTGGGAAATCCTGGTCTTAACTGTGGGCGTGTCTTTGAGCAGTCACCGATAAAATCCACTAGAGGCGATGCTATGAGCCATCCAACCAAAGCCAGGAAAAGTGACAGCAGTGTCGACGCTTGGGCCATTCTCTTTCTGATCATACTGGTCGTGGGGACGGCCGTGTTCTGGGTCAGCCACCAGTAGTAGAGAGGCAGCGAAGAGCCTGGATTGTCGGACAATCACGACAATTTACCGCTATTGGCCAGCATCTTGCCAGTTATACTGCTGGGATCATTCTGGGGCTCTTTTCGTGATGTTCAAGCTGTTGTGCAAGTGTGTGGTGTGGTTGAGCCTGCCGTTCTGGAGCATGGCTCAGGCGACATCGGTGGTCTTCCTCAATCCGGGCCATTCGACCGAAACCTTCTGGGTCAGTTATTCGCATTTCATGCAGGCCGCTGCGCGCGACCTGGGCATGGACCTGCGTATCCTCTATGCCGAGCGCGACGCCGGCCGGACCCTGGAACAGGCGCGGCAGGTGTTCCAGAGCGAACATAAGCCGGACTACCTGGTGCTGGTGAACGAGCAGTACATCGCCCCGCAGATCCTGCGCTTGTCCCAGGGCACCGGGATCAAGCTGTTCATGGTCAACAGCGCGTTGACCCAGGATCAGCGCGAGTTGATCGGCCAGAGCCGGCACAAGTATTCCGACTGGATCGGCAGCATGCTCGGTAACGACGAAGAGGCCGGCTACCTGATGCTCAAGGAGTTGTTGCGCCAGCATGGCCCGGTGCCTGCTGGGCAGAGCGTCGAGTTGCTGGCGTTTTCCGGTCTCAAGGTCACGCCTTCGGCGCAACTGCGCGAGCAGGGCCTGCGCCGGGCCCTGGCCGAATTCCCGCAGGTGCACCTGCGTCAGCTGGTCTATGGCGAGTGGAACCGTGAGCGTGCCTATCGCCAGGCCCAGCAGTTGCTGCGGCGTTACCCGCAGACCCAGCTGGTCTGGGCGGCCAATGATGAAATGGCCCTGGGGGCCATGAGCGCGGCTCGCGAGCTGGGCCGCAAGCCCGGCAAGGACGTGCTCTTCAGCGGGCTCAACAGTTCACCGCAGGCGCTGCAGGCCTTGATCGATGGGCAATTGTCGGTCCTGGTCGCCGGGCACTTCACCCTGGGCGGCTGGGCCCTGGTGACGCTCCACGACGACGCGTTGGGCCTCGACACCCGGCGCCAGGGCGGGCCGGACTGGCGCTTGCCGCTATTGCAACCGCTGACCCCGGGCCAGGCGCAGCAACTGCTGCGCCTGGGAGACCGTGCAGGGGCCGGGGTGAATTTCCGCGCCTTGTCCGCCCAGGGCAAGCCGGACGGCTATCGCTATCCCTTCGGGTTGCAGTTGCTGCTGCACTAGCGCTTCAGACCCCTGCCAGATGCATCGCCAGCTTGGCGATGCCCAGCAGCACCAGGACGAACAAGGTGGTGAACAGGATACCCAGCGCGATGAAGTGGCTGGGCTTGCCGTGGGTGAAGTCGCGGGCGCGATTCTTCCCGCTTTGTACGCCGAAGGCTGCCGCCAGGACGCTTTGCAGCATTTGCAGGAAGGTCGGTGGCTGGTTGTTGCTTGGATCGTCCATAAATCCCTCGACACGG
The DNA here is from genome assembly GCF_014230245.1 of Pseudomonas sp. MSSRFD41. Lineage (NCBI taxonomy): Bacteria > Pseudomonadati > Pseudomonadota > Gammaproteobacteria > Pseudomonadales > Pseudomonadaceae > Pseudomonas > Pseudomonas sp. MSSRFD41. Next base: position 6,785 of record NZ_JACKZK010000023.1, read on the forward strand.
TTGGGTGTCAACAGAGCATAGACAATACCGGCGGGCATCAGGGGGGGCTGGTGCCCCCTGTACAAGCGGCTGCGATTAGTCGTCGTAGCCCAGGTTCGGCGCCAGCCAGCGTTCGCTCACGGCCAGGTCCTGGCCCTTGCGCTGGGCGTAGCTCTGCACCTGGTCCTTGTCGACCTTGCCCACGGCGAAGTACTGCGCCTGCGGGTGGGCGAAGTACCAGCCACTGACCGCCGCCGCCGGGAACATGGCGAAGTGTTCGGTGAGGAACACGCCGCTGCGCCCGGCCTTGCCTTCGCTGGCCTCGGGGTCGAGCAGGGCGAACAGGGTGCTCTTCTCGGTGTGGTCCGGGCACGCCGGATAGCCCGGGGCAGGGCGGATACCGCTGTACTGCTCCTTGATCAGCGCCTCGTTGTCCAGGTGCTCGTCCCTGGCGTAACCCCAGTACTCCTTGCGCACCTGTTCGTGCAGCCACTCGGCGCAGGCTTCGGCCAGGCGGTCGGCCAGGGCCTTGACCATGATCGAGCTGTAGTCGTCGCCTTTGTCCTGGTAGGCCTTGGCCACTTCCTCGGCGCCGATGCCGGCGGTGGTGATGAAGCCGCCGACGTAGTCGGTCACGCCGCTGTCCTTGGGCGCCACGAAGTCGGCCAGCGACAGGTTGGGCTTGCCGTCGGGCTTGATGGTCTGCTGGCGCAGGTGGTGCAGGGTGGCCAGGGGCTGGCCATGGTCGCCGTAGACTTCGATGTCGTCATGGTTGACCTGGTTGGCCGGCCAGAAGCCGAATACCGCCCGGGCGCTGATGAGCTTCTCGTCGATCAGCTTGTCGAGCATCTCGCGCGCATCCTTGTACAGCGCCGACGCTGCCTCGCCGACCACTTCGTCGGTGAGGATGCGCGGGAATTTCCCGGCCAGGTCCCAGGAGATGAAGAACGGCGTCCAGTCGATGTACTCGGCCAGCTCGCGCAGGTCGATGTTGTCGAGCATCTTCACGCCAGTGAAGGACGGGGTCGTGGCCTGGTAGGCCGCCCAGTCATATTGCGGCTTGGCCGCGATCGCTTGCTGGTAGCTCAAGCGCTCGGTGCGGGCGCTCCGGTTGGCGGTGCGCTCGCGCACTTCCACGTATTCCTGGCGGGTCTTGTCGACGAAGCCGGGCTTGAGTTCCCTGGACAGCAGTTGGGTGGCCACGCCCACGGCGCGGGAGGCGTCGGTGACGTAGATCACCGCGTCGTTGTTGTACTTGGGTTCGATCTTCACCGCGGTGTGGGCCTTGGAGGTGGTGGCGCCACCGATCATCAGCGGCAGGTGGAAATCCTGGCGCTGCATCTCGCGGGCGACATGGACCATCTCGTCCAGCGACGGGGTGATCAAGCCGGACAGGCCGATGATGTCGCACTTCTCGTCGCGGGCGGTCTGCAGGATCTTCTCCGCCGGCACCATCACGCCCAGGTCGACGATGTCGTAGCCGTTGCAGCCCAGCACCACGCCGACGATGTTCTTGCCGATGTCGTGCACGTCGCCCTTGACCGTGGCCATGAGGATCTTGCCCTTGGCTTCGGGCTTGTCGCCTTTCTCGGCCTCGATGAACGGGATCAGGTGGGCCACGGCTTGCTTCATGACGCGGGCCGACTTGACCACCTGGGGCAGGAACATCTTGCCGGCGCCGAACAGGTCGCCAACCACGTTCATGCCGCTCATCAGCGGGCCTTCGATGACCTCGATCGGGCGCGCGCATTGCTGGCGGCACTCTTCGGTGTCCTCGACGATATGGGCGGTAATGCCCTTGACCAGCGCGTGTTCCAGGCGCTTGTCCACTGGCAGCGAACGCCAGGCCTCGTCCTCGACTTCCTTGCTGGCGCCGCCGCCCTTGTAGTCGTCGGCGATGGCCAGCAGCGCGTCGGTGCCTTCCGGAGTGCGGTTGAGCACCACGTCCTCGACCTTGTCGCGCAGGGCCGGCGGGATCTCGTCATAGATCTCCAGCTGGCCGGCGTTGACGATCCCCATGGTCAGGCCGTTCTGGATCGCGTGGTAGAGGAACACCGAATGGATCGCCTCGCGCACCGGGTTGTTGCCACGGAACGAGAACGACACGTTGGACACCCCGCCGCTCGACAAGGCGTAGGGCAGGTGGTCGCGGATGTAGGCGCAGGCTTCGATGAAGTCCACGGCGTAGTTGTTGTGCTCTTCGATACCGGTGGCCACGGCGAAGATGTTCGGGTCGAAGATGATGTCTTCCGGCGGGAAGCCCACCTCGTTGACCAGGATGTCGTAGCTGCGCTGGCAGATTTCCTTCTTGCGCGCGGCGGTGTCGGCCTGGCCGACCTCGTCGAAGGCCATCACCACCACGGCGGCGCCATAGCGCTTGCACAGGCGGGCATGGTGCTTGAACTGCTCGACGCCTTCCTTCATCGAGATCGAGTTGACGATGCCCTTGCCCTGGATGCACTTCAGGCCGGCTTCGATCACCTCCCACTTGGAGGAGTCGATCATGATCGGTACGCGGGAGATGTCCGGCTCACCGGCGATCAGGTTGAGGAAGCGGACCATGGCGGCCTGGGAGTCGAGCATCCCTTCGTCCATGTTGATGTCGATCACCTGGGCGCCGGCCTCGACCTGCTGCAGGGCGACTTCCAGGGCCTCGGTGTAGTTCTCTTCGCGGATCAGCCTGGCGAACTTGGCGGAACCGGTGATGTTGGTGCGTTCGCCGACGTTGACGAACAACGACTGGCGATCGATGGTGAACGGCTCCAGGCCCGACAGGCGGCAGGCCTTGGGGATGTCCGGGATCTGCCGCGGCTTGTACTTGGCCACGGCCTCGGCGATGGCCTGGATGTGCGGCGGGGTGGTGCCGCAGCAACCGCCGATGATGTTGAGGAAGCCGCTGGCGGCGAACTCCTCGACCACCGCGGCCATTTCCGCCGGGGTCTCGTCGTATTCGCCGAAGGCGTTGGGCAAGCCGGCGTTGGGGTGGGCCGAGACATGGGTGTCGGCCTTGGTCGACAGTTCTTCCAGGTAAGGACGCAGGTCCTTGGCGCCCAGGGCGCAGTTCAGGCCCACGGAGATCGGCTTGGCGTGGCGCACCGAGTTCCAGAACGCCTCGGTAGTCTGGCCCGACAGCGTGCGGCCGGAGGCGTCGGTGATGGTGCCGGAGATCATGATCGGCAATTCGACGTTGTCCTCCTCGAACACCTGCTGCACGGCGAAGATCGCCGCCTTGGCATTGAGGGTGTCGAAGATGGTCTCGATCAGGATCAGGTCGGCGCCGCCCTCGATCAGGCCGCGGGTGGCCTGGGTGTAGTTGCTCACCAGTTCGTCGAAAGTGACGTTGCGGTAGCCCGGGTCGTTGACATCGGGAGAGATCGAGCAGGTGCGGCTGGTCGGGCCCAGGACGCCGGCGACGAAGCGCGGCTTATCCGGGGTCTCCAGGGTTTTCGCGTCGGCCACCTTGCGGGCCAGGCGGGCACCTTCTACGTTCAGTTCGTAGACCAGCGCCTCCATGCCGTAGTCGGCCTGGGACACTTGGGTGGCGTTGAAGGTGTTGGTCTCGAGGATGTCGGCCCCGGCGTCCAGGTAGGCTTTCTCGATCGCGCCGATCACGTCCGGACGGGTCAGTACCAGCAGGTCGTTGTTGCCCTTGACGTCGCTGGGCCAGTCGGCGAAACGCTCACCGCGGTAGTCCCGCTCCTCGAGCTTGTAGCTCTGGATCATGGTCCCCATGCCGCCATCGAGGATCAGGATGCGCTCCTTGAGGGCTTGCTGGAGAGCGTGGAGGCGAGTACTGCGGTCGGACATGGGGGCTACCTGGAAAGGCCATTACGGAGGGCGTGGAGAATAGCAAACCTGCGTGGTTTTGCGGCATGCGCCGGTTTTGCATGAATATCGTTCATGTTGGTTCGCCGGGCGGGCCGGTAGAATCGCGACGTTTTTACTTTCGGGACCAGGGACATGCCGTATCGTTTTGCCGTCAGCAGCGTGCTGCTGCTATTGAGTTCACTGTGCATGGCGCAAGGTCCGGCGCCGGCGATTTCCTATACCCGCGACATCCAGCCGATCTTCACCGAGAAGTGCGTGGCTTGCCACGCCTGCTACGACTCGGCCTGCCAGCTCAACCTGGGCAGTGGTGAGGGCGCTGCCCGTGGCGCCTCGAAGGCGCCGGTATACGATGGCGAGCGGAGCAAGGCCCAGGAGCCGACCCGGCTGTTCTACGATGCCAGCGGCAAGGCGGCCTGGCAGAGCCGCGGATTCTATTCGGTGCTCGACGCCCAGGGCAGCCAGGCGGCGCTGATGGCCCGGATGCTGGAGTTGGGGCACCGTACGCCGCTGCAACCCAATGCCAAGCTGCCCAGTGAGATCGTCCTGGGCCTGAACCGGGAAAACATGTGCCCGCAGCCGGCCGAGTTCGACGGGTATGCCGGCGCCCACCCCAAGGAAGGCATGCCCCTGGCGGTCACCGGCCTGACCAGCCAGCAGTACCAGACGCTACAACGCTGGCTGGCTTCCGGGGCTCCGATCGATGAGCAGGGCCTGGCCCCCAGTGCCCGGGAAAGCCTGCAGGTGGTGCAATGGGAAAACCTGCTCAACGCCCCTGGCGCCCGGGAAAGCCTGGTGGCGCGCTGGCTCTACGAGCATTGGTTCCTGGCGCACATCTATTTCGAAGGCGGTGAGCCGGGGCATTTCTTCCAGTGGGTGCGCTCGCGTACCCCCACTGGCCAGCCCATCGACCTGATCAATACCCGACGCCCCAACGACGACCCGGGCACCCAGGTGTACTACCGCCTGTGGCCGGTGCAGGGGGTGATCGTGCACAAGACCCACATCACCTACCCGTTGGGCGCGGCGAAGCTGGCCCGGGTCAAGACCCTGTTCTACAGCGGCGACTGGCAGGTCAACGCCTTGCCCGGTTATGGGCCGGCGCGCCGGGCCAACCCGTTCGAGACCTTCGAGGCGATCCCGGCCAAGGCCCGCTACCAGTTCATGCTGGATAACGCCGAGTACTTCGTGCGTACCTTCATTCGTGGCCCGGTCTGCCGTGGTCAGATCGCCACCGATGTGATCCGCGACAACTTCTGGGCGCTGTTCCAGGCTCCGGAACATGACCTGTACATCACCGACCCGGCCTATCGCGGCCAGGCTACGCCCCTGCTGGCGATGCCGGGGCAGAACGACGATGTCGGCAGCGTGCTCAGCCTGTGGCTGGCCTACCGCGACAAGCGCAACGAGTACGAAGTCCTGCGCCGCGACTCCTACGCCGAGGCCCCGGCGCCCAGTTGGTCGACCCTGTGGGCCGGCAACGACAACGCGCTGTTGAGCATCTTCCGGCACTTCGACAGCGCCTCGGTGACCAAGGGCCTGATCGGCGAGATTCCGCAGACGATGTGGCTGTTCGACTATCCATTGCTGGAGCGCACCTATTACCAACTGGCGGTGAACTTCGACGTGTTCGGCAACGTCTCGCACCAGGCCCAGACCCGGCTGTACTTCGACCTGATCCGCAATGGCGCCGAGCAGAACTTCCTGCGCCTGATGCCCGCCGGCACCCGCGAGGACTTCCTCGACGACTGGTACCAGAACAGCGGCAAGTTCAAGATGTGGCTGGACTACGAGTCCATCGACGACAGCAAGCGCAGCGCCCTGAAGCTGGACGCCAAGGATCCGAAAAAGGATTTCGCCAACCAGTTGCTGGTGCGCTACGGCGAGCTCAATGCCAAGCCGGACCCGATCAACCGCTGCGACAGCGCCTATTGCTCGCGACCCAACATCGACCCGGCCCTGCAGGATGCCGAGCAGGCCCTGAGTCGCCTGGCGTCGCGGCCGGCGGCAGGGCTCAAGGTCATCGAGCAGTTGCCTGAAGCGACCCTGTTGCGGATCCAGGCACCTGGAGGCAAGCGCGAGTTCTACAGCATGCTGCGCAACCGTGCCCACAGCAACGTGGCCTTCATGCTCGGCGAGTCGCTGCGCTACCAGCCGGGCCTGGACACCCTGACGATCTTCCCGGGTATCCTCAGCAGCTACCCGAACTTCATGTTCGACATACCGTCCGCCGAGGTGCCGGAGTTCGTTGCGGCCATGCAGCAAGCCCGCGATGCCGAAAGCTTCGAGAAGATCGTCGAACGCTGGGGCATCCGCCGCAGCCATCCGCAGTTCTGGCAGTACTTCCATGACCAGACCCGCTATCTGCAGGAAACCGATCCGGTCGAGGCCGGGATCATGGACATGAACCGCTACGAGAACCTCTGAGATAGAGCGGTTGCCGTCCCCGGATGCGCAGAGGTGTCCGGGGGCGTGTCAGACCAAGGTCTATCCCGACAAAAACACTAGGACTTTTTCCGTGGCATCGATTGGCGTAAACTGCGCCCACGTCTGCGAGGAACCACCATGAGCGCCATAACCATTACCGACGCCGCCCACGATTATCTGGCTGATCTGCTGTCCAAGCAGAACACCCCGGGGATCGGCATCCGCATCTTCATCACCCAACCAGGGACCCAGTACGCCGAGACTTGCATCGCCTATTGCAAGCCGGGCGAAGAAAAGCCCGAGGACAAGGCCCTGGGCCTCAAGAGCTTCACTGCCTACATCGACTCTTTCAGCGAGGCCTTCCTCGATGATGCAGTCGTCGACTACGCCACCGACCGCATGGGCGGCCAGCTGACCATCAAGGCTCCTAACGCCAAGGTGCCCATGGTCAATGCCGACAGCCCGATCAACGAGCGCATCAACTACTACCTGCAAACCGAGATCAACCCCGGGCTGGCCAGCCACGGCGGCCAGGTCAGCCTGATCGACGTGGTCGAAGACGGCATCGCCGTGCTGCAGTTCGGTGGCGGCTGCCAGGGGTGTGGCCAGGCCGACGTGACCTTGAAGGACGGCATCGAGCGCACCCTGCTCGAGCGTATTCCTGAGCTCAAGGGCGTGCGCGACGTCACCGACCACACGCAGAAAGAAAACGCCTACTACTAAGGCGTTCGCTGCGACACAAAAAAACGGCGCCCCGTGAGCGCCGTTTTTTTATGCCTGGGGCCAAGCCCTCAGGGTCGATAGAGGTGGGCGTGGCCGGCGCGGTACAGCGACGACTCACCGAAGGCATCGCTGGCCAATACCCGGCCCACCAGGATCAGCGCGGTGCGCCGGAAGCCCCTGGCGGCCACCTTGGCGGCGATATCCGCCAGGGTCCCCTGTACCCAGTCCTGGTCCGGCCAGGTGGCCCGGTGCACCACCGCGATCGGGCAGTCGGCGCCGTAGTGGGGCAGCAGTTCGGCAACGATGCGCTCGATGTGGTTGACCCCCAGGTGGATGGCCATGGTGGCGCCATGGGCCGCGAGGCTGGCGAACTCTTCGCCGGCCGGCATGCTGGTCTTGTCCGCGTAGCGGGTGAGGATCACGCTCTGGGAGACATCGGGCAAGGTCAGCTCCGCTCCCAGCAATGCGGCGCAGGCGGCGGTGGCGGTGACTCCGGGGACGATCTCGAAAGCAATCCCCAACTCCCGCAGGCAACGGATCTGCTCGCCGATGGCGCCGTACAGGCTCGGGTCGCCGGAGTGCACCCGGGCTACATCCTGGCCCTGGGCATGGGCTTCGCGGATGACCTCGATGATCTGTTCCAGATGCAGCTCGGCGCTGTTGATCACCCGTACTGCGCTATGTCCCTCGAGCACCGCCTGGGGCACCAGGGAGCCGGCGTAGATGATCACCGGGCAGCGATGGATCAAGCGCTGGCCCTTGACGGTGATCAGTTCCGGGTCGCCGGGGCCGGCGCCGATGAAGTAGACAGTCATGGCAGTGTCCTGTGAAAAAGGGGGGCGAGCGGACTTCATGATGAAGATCGCTCATGATCGAGGGCGGGGATTATCGGTGATTCTAAGGGCAAACAGCCAATGCCAGGGTGGCTTCGGCGGATTTTTGCCGGGGCACCAGCAGTTGCGCCGAGCCTGCTTGCAGGCGTTCGGCCATGGCCAGGGCGGCGCTTTCGGCGACGCCATGGCAGCCGGTACGTTCGAACGCGGCCTGCGACCTGTGGCTCAGGCGCGAGTCGTAGGGCGCCAGCTGGGCACCGCTGAAGAATGCCAGGCGCAGCGATAACTGCTGCGCCAGCTCCAGCAGGCCCGGTTCATCCTGCTTCAGGTCGATGCTGGCCAGGGCCCGTACCTGGCCCAGGTCCAGGCCATGGGCCTGCAGTACCTGGTCCAGCAGGGTGCGCAAGGCGCTGGCCGGGCAGCCCTTGCGACAACCCAGGCCGACCACCAGGGCCGGCTCGGTGATCATGCCCGCTGGCCATTCTCGCCCTTGCGCCGGAACAGCCAGGCGCTGATCAGGCCCAGGGCCAGCCAGAAGGCGGCATTGGTCAATTGCGAGGCAATCTTGAACTGTGCCTCCAGTGCCTCGGGGGCCAGCATCGAATGCACCTCCGGCTGGGGAGCGCCGATCACATGGGGTACGGCGATGATGGCCGCGCCCAGCAACTTCAGCAGCCAGTTGCCGGCGAACACGATCAGGGCCAGGCCCACGGCAGTGGACGCGGCGGCACCGACCCACCAGGTCTGGCGCTGTACCAGGTCGGCCGCCGCCGTGCCGGGCAGTTCCGGTGGCAGGCCTAGGGTGGGGGCCAGGCAGAAGGTGGCGTAGCCGGCCAGGCCCCAGAGCAGGCCCTGGGAGGTGCGGCTCGGTGCGCGCAGGGTGTAGAGGCCTGCCAGCATCAGGGCGAAGCCCACGGCGACCACCAGGTTGCCGCCGGTGGTGGCCAGCACTCGCTGCCAGCCATCCTCCGGTTCCCAGGCTTCTTCGTCGTGGACATGCCCGGCCATGGCGCCCGGGGCGTGTTCATGGACTGCCTCGGTGGCCGGGGCCTTTTCGTAGGTTTCCGCCTGGAGAATCAAGGGGGCGACCCACAAGCTTTGCAGCAAGGTCAGCAGCAGGGCGGCCAGCAGTCCGGTGAAGCCCGCGGTTTGCGCGATACGCTTGATCATCGGGGCAGGTCTCAGTGGCAAGGGAAGGCGGCGCTGTGGCGGGTGTCGTGGGCAGCGTTGTGCACCGCCTCGATATGCGAGAAGCCGGCGAAGTACACCAGGCAGGCACCGAGGATAGAGGCGCCGATGGCGACTACCAGGCGCTGGCCCAGGGTGGAGGTACTGCTGGCGGAATGGCTGGTGCTGCTGATGGTCGACATGGCGCGTTCCCTTGGGTTTGTCGGCGGGGGAGCGGCGCAGGAGAACCCCGCGCGGCGTTCACGCAGGGTTGGCAACAGCGCCCGCCCACCGCGGGTTTGTTATTCGTGTATGGCGGGCCGGTCTCCGGGCTCGCGAGGGACAGGGCGGGTCATGCCATGCCGGCAAGTGTCGCCTTCCCATGCCCGGGGGCACAGTGGATCTGACACTTCGCTCGCTTACCGTTGCGGGGGCAGCACCGGACTGGTCACCGCTGGCAAGCGCGTGATTCACCGGTTTCCCGTTTCACCCTGTGAAGGGCACCCGTAACAAGTTGTGTAGCAAATCATGGGCAAGGGAGCGCCGTCAATTGCCGGCTGGCACGGGAAACCGCCGCATATGCGCATTGACCGTCCTCCGCGCTCTGCGTAGCCTTGCGCCTTCGAGGTTCTTCGGCCGGCGGTCGAAGCTAAGACGGGAACGCGGTAGAAGCCGCGGCTGCCCCCGCAACTGTGAAGGGTTCCATTCCTGCAGGGCCACTGCCTGGCGCACATGACGCCGGTGGGAAGGCACAGGAAGCGTCAGTCCTGGGACTGGCAAGCCCCCAGCCAGGAGACCTGCCTCGACCCAGATTCTCACTACAACCGGGCGGGGTGATCCGGTGGCGAAATCAGCACCTGGCCCACGCCGGGCCTGTCGTCCCGTATGCCCGCCTCCTTCGCCAAAAGGGCATCCGATGAAAACACTGGCCAAACTTCCCGTCACCATCGTCACCGGCTTCCTGGGCTCGGGCAAGACCACCCTGCTGCGGCACATGCTGGACAACGCCCAGGGCCGCCGCATCGCGGTGATCGTCAATGAATTCGGCGAGCTGGGCATCGACGGCGAGATCCTCAAGCAGTGCTCCATCGGCTGCACCGAGGAGGAGGCCAGCGGCCGGGTCTTCGAATTGGCCAACGGCTGCCTGTGCTGCACCGTGCAGGAAGAGTTCTTCCCGGTGATGCGCGAACTGGTGGCCCGCCGTGGCGACCTGGACCATATCCTCATCGAAACCAGCGGCCTGGCCCTGCCCAAGCCCCTGGTGCAAGCCTTCCAGTGGCCGGAAATCCGCAGCGCCTGCACCGTCGATGCGGTGATCACCGTGGTCGACAGCCCGGCCGTGGCCGCCGGCACCTTCGCCGCCTTCCCGGACCAGGTGGACGCCCAGCGCAAGCTCGACCCCAACCTGGACCACGAGTCGCCGCTGCACGAGCTGTTCGCCGACCAGCTGTCCAGCGCCGACCTGGTGATCCTCAACAAGACCGACCTGATCGACCCGGCCGACCTGGCCAAGGTCCGCCTGGAAGTGGCCGAGGAACTGCCGCCGGCGGTCAAGGTGATCGAGGCCAGCAGCGGGCGCCTGCCCCTGGATGTGCTGCTGGGCGTGGGTGCCGGTTCCGAGGAGCACATCGACAGCCGCCACAGCCACCATGACCACCACCATGACGGCGACGATCATGACGACCATGACCACGACGCCTTCGACTCGATCTCCATCGAGCTGCCCGAGGCCGACGAAAGCTTGCTGCTCGATGCCCTGACCCAACTGGTGGTCAAGCACGGCATCCTGCGGGTCAAGGGTTTCGCGGCGATCCCCGGCAAGCCGATGCGCCTGCTGCTCCAGGGCGTGGGCACCCGTTTCGACAAGCACTTCGACCGCAAGTGGGGCGCTGATGAGAAACGCATCACCCGCCTGGTGCTGATCGGCCAGGAACTGGACGCAACCCAGCTGGAAGCGCAACTGCGCGCTGCCCTGGGCGCCTGACCCATGCACCTGCTCAGGACCCAGCCCGGCGGATTCGTGTCGGATGACAACATCGCCGACCTTGGACAAACCCCCGCCGAGCTGGTGATCCTGTGCAGCGGCGACTCCAGCCTGGCGCTGCTGGCCGAGGCCGCCGAGCAACTGCCAGCGGACTACCCCAGCTTTCGCCTGGCCAACCCGATGCAGGTGCAGAACCACGCCTCGGTGGACCTGTACGTCGACCAGGTGCTGCGCCATGCCAAGGTCATCCTGATGTCCCTGCACGGTGGCATCGCCTACTGGCGTTATGGCGTCGAGCAACTGGTGGAGCTGTCCCGGCGCGGGGTGCAGCTGATCCTGGTGCCGGGGGACGACCGGCCCGACCCGGAACTTAGCGACCTGAGCACCGTGTCGGCCGTGGAGCGCGACCGCCTGTGGCAGTTCCTGCGCCAGGGTGGGCGGGACAACGCGCTGAATTTCTACCGCTGCCTGAGCGGCCTGCTGGGGCGCGACTACCCCTGGAGCGAGCCGCAGGTACTGCCGCGCACGGCGCTCTATCACCCGGCCAGGAGCCAGGCCAGCCTGGCGGATTGGCAGGCTCACTGGCAGCCCGGCCAGGCGGTGGCGGCGCTGCTGTTCTATCGCTCGCACTTGCAGGCGGCCAACACCGCATTCATCGATCTGTTCTGCCAGCGCCTGGCGGCTGTCGGTCTCAACCCCTTGCCGATCGCCGTGGCCAGCCTCAAGGAGCCTGGCTGCCTGGCGCAGGTGGAAGACTGGCTGGATGAGACCGGCGCGGGAGTGATCCTCAACACCACCGGTTTCGCCCAGTCCAGCCCCGAGGCGCCGCACCTGCGGCCGTTTCGCCGCGACATCCCGGTGATCCAGGCGATCTGCGCCCAGGACAACGAGCCGGGCTGGCAGGCCAGCGAGCAGGGCCTGGGCCCACGGGACCTGGCCATGCACATCGCCTTGCCCGAACTGGACGGGCGCATCATCAGCCGCCCGATCAGCTTCAAGGACCTGGCCTGGCGCAGCGAGCGCAGCCAGTCGGACGTGGTCTGCTATCGCGGCCAGCCCGAGCGCATGGACTTCGTCGCCCGGCTGGCAAGCAACTGGGTCGAGCTGGGCCGCCTGGACAACCAGCACAAGCGCATCGCCCTGGTCCTGGCCAACTACCCGACCCGCGACGGGCGCATCGGCAATGGCGTGGGCCTGGATACCCCGGCGGCGGCGCTGAACATTCTCAAGGCCTTGCAGGCCGAGGGTTATCCGCTGCCTGGCGAGCTGCCGGCCAGCGGCACCGAGCTGATCCGGCAATTGCTCGGTGGCGTCAGCAACGATCTGGACAGCCTCGACCTGCGCCCTTGCCAGCAGAGCCTGGCCCTGGACGACTACCAGCGTCTGTTCCAGGCACTGCCCGAGGCCAATCGCCAAGCGGTGCTGGAGCGCTGGGGCGCCCCGGAGCAGGATCCGATGTTCCGCAACGGGCGGCTGATGGTCGCCGGCCTGCGCCTGGGCCTGACCTTCATCGGCATCCAGCCGGCCCGGGGTTACCAGGTCGACCCCAGCGCGGTGTACCACGACCCGGACCTGGTGCCGCCCCATGCCTACCTGGCGTTCTATTTCTGGCTGCGCCAGGTCTACGGCGCCCACGCAGTGATCCACGTCGGCAAGCACGGCAACCTCGAGTGGCTGCCGGGCAAGGGCGTCGGCCTGTCGGCCCACTGCTGGCCGGATGCCTTGCTGGGGCCGCTGCCGAACATCTACCCGTTCATCGTCAATGACCCAGGGGAGGGGGCCCAGGCCAAGCGCCGGACCCAGGCGGTGATCATCGATCACCTGATGCCGCCCCTGACTCGCGCCGAGACCTACGGCCCGCTGCGTAACCTGGAACTGCTGGCCGACGAATACTACGACGCCCAGTTGCTCGACCCGCGCCGCGCCCGCGAGCTGCAGCGGGACATCCTGCGCCTGGTGCGCGAGACCCAGATCGACCGCGAGCTGCAACTGGACGGACCACTGGAGGGCGAAGCCGATGCGGCGCTCTGGCTGCCACGGCTGGACACCTACCTGTGCGATCTCAAGGAATCGCAGATCCGCGACGGCTTGCATGTGTTCGGCGAGTCACCAGCGGGGCGCTTGCGCATCGATACCTTGCTGGCCCTGCTGCGCATCCCCCGGGGCGATGGCAAGGGCGCCCATGCCAGCTTGCTGCGAGCCCTGGCCAAGGCCTTCGAGCTGGGGTTCGACCCGTTGGATTGCGCCCTGGCCGAACCCTGGACCGGGCGGCGACCACAGCCCTTGCAACAGCTCAGCGATGCCTTGTGGCGCACCGCTGGCGATGTGCGCGAGCGTCTGGAAATCTACGCCGGGCGCTTGATCGAGGCGGCCTTGCAAGGTCCGGTGGCGCAACTGGACGAAGCCGGCTGGGAGCCGGTGCGCAGCATCATCGAGGGCTTGCGCGAGGTGGTGGCGCCGCGCCTGGATGCCTGTGGCCCGGCAGAGATGCGCGGCCTGCTCGAGGCCCTGCAAGGCCGCTTCGTGCCGGCCGGCCCCAGCGGCGCGCCCAGTCGCGGGCGCCTGGACGTGTTGCCCACCGGGCGCAATTTCTATTCGGTGGATGTGCGCAACCTGCCCACCACCACTGCCTGGCGCATCGGCTTCCAGTCGGCCAACCTGATCCTCGAACGCCATCTGCAGGATCACGGCGATCACCTGCTGCAACTGGGCTTGTCGGTGTGGGGCACGGCCACCATGCGCACCGGTGGCGACGATATCGCCCAGGCCATGGCGCTGATGGGCGTGCGGCCCGTCTGGGCCAGCGGCAGCCAGCGGGTCGACGACTTCGAGATCCTGCCCCTGAGCCTGCTGGACCGGCCCCGGGTCGACGTGACCCTGCGGATTTCCGGGTTCTTCCGCGATGCCTTCGCCAACCTCATCCGCTTGTTCGACGCGGCGGTGCAGGCGGTGGCGGCCCTGGACGAGCCGGCCGACCTGAACCCCCTGGCGGCCAGGGTCCGAGCCGAACGTGAAGCTTTGGAGGCCAGCGGCCTGGACCCGGAAGCGGCGGCGCGCCAGGCCGGCTGGCGGATCTTCGGGGCCAAGCCCGGGGCTTATGGCGCCGGGGTCCAGGGCGCCATCGACGGCCGGTTGTGGCAGAGCCGCGAGGACCTGGCCGAGGTCTACCTCAACTGGGGTGGCTACGCCTACGGCGGCAGCGATGAAGGCACCGCCGCCCGCGAGCAGTTCGCCGCTCGCCTGGGTCGGGTCCAGGCGGTAGTGCAGAACCAGGACAACCGCGAGCACGACCTGCTGGATTCCAACGACTATTACCAGTTCCAGGGCGGCATGCTGGCGGCGGTGGAAAGCCTGGGCGGGGCCAAGGTCGCCAGCTACCACGGCGATCACAGCCAGCCCGACCTGCCGAAGATCCGCAGCCTCAAGGAAGAGCTCAACCGGGTGATCCGTGCCCGGGCGGTGAACCCGAAATGGATCGAGGGGGCCAAGCGCCACGGTTACAAGGGCGCCTTCGAAATGGCCGCGACCCTGGACAACCTGTTCGCCTTCGATGCCACCACCGAACTGCTCGACGACCACCAGTACGCCTTGCTGGCCGATGCCTACCTGCTGGACGACTCGACCCGCGAGTTCGTTCGCCAGCATAATCCCCACGCCCTGCGCGATATGACCGAGCGCTTGCTGGAGGCCCAGCAGCGCGGCCTGTGGCAGGAGCCCGGCGCGTATCGCGAGGCCCTGGAACACCTGTTGCTGGATATAGAAGAAGACTCCTGAGGGCACCTCTGAAAACTACCTGCGTTGTTGTCATCGCTGCGTTAAAAACAGGCTGGTGCGCCAGCCCGGTCAAAATGCTCATTTACTCCTTGTAAACTGCGCTTTTTCGCCTGTTTTGCCTTGCGCTGACTGCCTCGCCTACGTTTCTAGAGGTGCCCTGAGGCGGCGAATGCTGTGCACTCGATCGCGAGCTGGCTCGCGAAATCGTCCTTCGGGACACCCCCGATCCAAGCGAGAACCCCAGATGAGCGACACCCCGCATTTCCCCTTGTCGGCCGTGGTCGGCGCCGATGCCCTGAAATTGGCCCTGTGCCTGACCGCCATCGACCCGAAGATCGGTGGCGTGCTGATCGAGGGGCCACGGGGCATGGCCAAGTCGACCCTGGCCCGGGGGCTGGCGGATTTGCTGGCCAGCGGGCAGTTCGTCACCTTGCCCCTGGGGGCCAGCGAAGAGCGGCTGGTGGGCACCCTGGACCTGGATGCGGCCCTGGGCGAGGGGCGGGCGCAGTTCTCCCCGGGCGTTCTGGCCAAGGCCGACGGCGGGGTGCTGTATGTCGATGAGGTCAACCTGCTGCCCGACCACCTGGTGGACTTGCTGCTGGACGTGGCGGCCAGTGGCACCAACCTGATCGAGCGCGATGGCATTTCCCATCGGCATTCGGCGAAGTTCGTGCTGATCGGCACCATGAACCCGGAGGAGGGCGAGTTGCGCCCGCAACTGCTGGACCGCTTCGGCCTCAACGTGGCCTTGAGCGGCCAGGTCCTGCCCCAGGAACGCGGGCAGATCATCCGTCGGCGCCTGGATTTCGACAATGATCCGCAGGGCTTCTGCAACCAATGGGCCCAGGCCCAGGCCGAACTGCGCCAGCGCTGCCAGCAGGCACGGACGCTGCTGGAAGGTATCGCCCTGGATGACCAGGCCTTGGCGCAGATCACCGAGCGTTGCTTCGCTGCCGGGGTCGATGGCCTGCGTGCCGACCTGGTCTGGCTGCGGGCCGCCCGGGCCCATGCCGCCTGGCGTGGCGCTTCGGCCATCGCCGAGGAGGATATCGACGCGGTGGCGGAATTCGCCTTGCGCCATCGGCGCGGGCAGGCGCCCGCGGCACCGGCGCAGCAACCCCAGTCGCCGGCACCGCAGCAGTCCGGGGCGCAGCGCGAGGCCAGCGAAGGCGCGGGCCAATGGGGTGACATGCCGGCCCAGGCACTGCCCACCGGCGCCCGGCGCGAAGTGCCCAGCTGGCCAAAAAAGCCCTAGGCATCCGTTCCCGCTCTGGCCCGGGGGCGGATGCCAAGCCCCGGCCGGGGCGCCTGGACCAGGGACGACAAGGCCGCAGCCGGGCGGCGAGTTGCGGTCGCATCAACTGGCCCGGCACCTTGCTCAAGGGGCGTCCACGCCTGGTCGAGGACCTGCTGTGGCAACTGCGCAGTCGCACGCCCCATGAGTTGTGGCTGGTGATCGTCGACGCCTCGGCCTCGACGCGCCGGCACCAGGCCCTGAGCGATGCCAAGGGCCTGCTGGCGCAACTGTTCGACGATGCCTACCGGCAACGGGCGCGCCTGGCCTTGCTCACCGCCAGCGGTCGAGCGCCTCGCTGGCAGGTCCAGGGGCTCAAGGCGTCCAGGGACCTGCGGCATTGGCTCGATGGCCTGGGCGCCGGCGGCGGTACGCCATTGCCCCAGGCCCTGGCCGAGGCCCGGCAGTGGCTGGAGCAGCGGCAACGGCGCTGGCCGGCGGAACAGCAGCGGGTGCTGCTGATCACCGACGGGCGCCTGAAGACCCTGCCGCCGGTCGACGCTCTGAATTGTCCGACCCTGTTGCTGGACATCGAGCGCAGCCCGATTCGCCTCGGCCGCGCCCGGGAACTGGCGCAACGCCTGGGCGCCGACTACCACCATATCGACCTGTAGCCCCCAAGCCCCGTGGCTCGTACGAGCCATGCGCAGCCTGCGGCAGCGGCTACACTGCCTGCGCCAATCAAGGGGAGCGACGCCATGCGGGTACTGGTGCACAACGACAAGGACGATTTTCGGGTCAAGGCCTACGCCGGCACCAATGGCGTACTCCTGGCCATGGACCTGGACGCCAGTCGCCGCCAGGGCTTGCTGGGGTTCGCCATCGAAAAGCAGACCGGTAGCAAACCCTGGTTGTTCCTGTTCAACAGCCTGACCTTTCCCGGCAAGACGCACACTTTCCCGCAGTACAACGCCACGCCCAGCGACCAGGCGCCATTGCAGAAGTTTCGCTGGGCCGACTATGCCGTCAGCCCGGGCGCCACCCTCAACTATCGGGTGTACCTGGTCTATGGCAGCGCCGCCGCGCCGCAGTTGGGAGAAATGCTGCCGCTATGCATCACCGCCGACAACGGCCAGCCTCCCGGGCAGCGGGTGATCTTCAATCGCGCGGTGGCCGCCAGCCAGGCGTTCTCGCGCAAGTTTCCCGAACTGGACACTTTGCTCAGCGCCAATAAGAACCTGCCTATCGAGGCCTGGCCAGAGGCGCCCCGGCAATGGCTGGAGAACGGCTTGCTGGAGCAGTTGCTGGGGTTCATCCAGCGCGCCAGCGACGCCACTTGGAGCCTGGATATCGCCATCTACGAATACCAGCTGCCGGCCATTGTCGATGCGGTCAACGCGGCCTTCGATCGCGGGGCCAAGGTCCGGGTGCTGTATCACGCCGGTCCCGGGGACGATGACACGGCGTTGAACCAGGCCAGCCTGCAGCACCTGCCCGAGGGCAGCAAGCGTGCACGGGTGACCCACGCCATCTTCCACGACAAGTTCATCGTCCTCGGCCGCCTGGATGCCGGTGGGCAGCGCCAGAATGTCGCGGTGCTGTGCGGCAGCACCAACTTCACCGCCAATGGCGTGTACCGCCAGGCCAACGTGCTGCACTGCCTGGACAACCCGGACATCGCCGACCGCTACCTGCAGGTGTTCGAGCAGATCTGGGCGGCGCCGGCGGAGGTCGGTGCCACCCGCCAATGGTTGACCCAGCACAACCCCATGCAGCCGGCGGCGGCGCTGTTCGCCGGTTTCTCGCCACGGACGGGGCAGGGCGACCTCGATGAGTTCGTGCGGATCATCAATGGCGCCCGCCGTGACTTGCTGTTCGTCACCGCCTTCGCCTTGCCCGACCGGATCCTCGATGCCTTGCTCGGCCAGCCCCACGACGACGTGTTGCGCTATGGCCTGCAGAACACCGCCAGCCGCATCACCGGTTTCCATGCCGATCGCACGGCGGAGTTCGCCGCCACCGCGTTGCTCAACAACGGCCTGGAAGGCTGGCTCAAGGAAGGCCTCAAGGGGCAGAAGGGCAACTTGCTGGTGCATACCAAGGCGGTGGTCACCGACTTCACCAGCGACGCCCCGGTGATCATCAGCGGCAGCCACAACCTCAGCGTCGGCGCCAGCCAGGACAACGACGAGAACTTCCTGATCATCCGTGGCGACACCGACCTGGCGGACCGCTACGGCCTGGAACTGCTGCGCTTCTACGAGCACTACCGGTTCCGCTACTTTGCCAGGCAGCTGGCGCTCAAGCAGGTCCAGCCCTTGGCGGCGGACGATAGCTGGAGCAACGATTACTACCTCGCAGGCGATTTGCGCATGCTTTCGCGCCTGCGCTTCTCCGGGCGCTGAAGCCAAGGTGTCCAGCCTGGCGGGAAGCTGGCGCAGGTTGCACATCGGCGGGTGACTGCGTAGGTTTCAGCGACTGCGCACAAGGACCCCGCCATGTCTCCGGACCTGACCTCCATCGAGTTGTTCCTCAAGGCCCTGACCCTGGGCAACCTGTCCCGGGCCGCCGAGCAGTCGCACCTGTCGCTGTCGGCCGCCAGCCGCCGGTTGTCCTTGCTGGAGCAGCATTTCAAGGTGGCGCTCCTGGTGCGCACGTCCACCGGAGTGCAGCCCACGCCAGCGGGCCAGGCCCTGGCCGATCACGCGCGGAGCATCCTGCGGGCCGTGGACGTGATGCATGCCGACCTTGCCGACTTCGCCAAGGGGGCCACGGGCCGGGTCAGCCTCTACGCCAACAGTTCGGCCATGAGCCAGGAACTGCCCAGGCAGCTGACCCAATGGAGCGAGCTGCATCCTGGCATTCGCATCGACATTCGCGAGGAGCGCAGTCGCGAGATTCTCCTGGCCGTGCGTGACGGGGTGGCCGACGTCGGCATCGTCACCACCTTGCCTGAGGCGCGGGACCTGTATTTCAAGGCGTATTGTCGCGACCGCCTGTGCCTGATCGTGCCCCAGGGGCATCCGTTCAAGATGAGCCATGCACGCTTCGAGGACCTGTTGGGCTACGACTTCGTCGGCCTGGAGGACAACGCCGCCATTACCCCGCTGATTACCGAGGCTGCCGCCGCCGTGAGCATGCCCTTGCGCCTGCGGGTGCAGGTGCGCAGCTTCGAGGCCGTGTGCCGGCTGATTGCCGCGGGGCAGGGCGTCGGTGTGTTGCCCCAGGGCGCGGTACAGATCTTCCGCAAGGAAATGGACTTGCGTTTTATCGAAATCGATGACCCCTGGGCCGATCGCCAGATGTACTTGTGTCGCCGCCGTGAGCCGCCGTCCCTGGCCAGCCACGCACTGTTCGACTACCTGGCAGGCTTCCAGCAGGACGGGGCAGCGGCCCGTGAGGGCGATCGGTAGCAGCCATCGCTCATCCGGCCTTCGAATTTTTCGAAGGCGGTTTCCGTAATGAGCAATTCCCACTGGCCCGGCTCCGTGGCCAGAATGGGCACGCCTGTCCGCTTGACCTGCCTCGCTAACAACAACACGTCAGACCAGGAGATATGGCTTGTCCAGGATCAATCCCCCTGTAAAACCCGTCCACCGCATCGCGGTGATCGCCGGTGATGGTATCGGCCGCGAAGTGGTGCCCGAAGGCCTGCGGGTGCTCGATGCGGTCGGTCGGCGCTTCGGCATCGATTGGCATTTCGATCATTTCAACTGGTGCAGCGAGCACTACCAGGCCCACGGCAGCATGATGCCCGAGGACTGGGCCGAGCAGATCGGCCATCACGAAGCGATCTTCTTCGGCGCCGTGGGAGCCCCGGATATCGTCCCCGACCATGTGGCGGTCTGGGACTCGCTGCTCAAGATCCGTCGCCAGTTCGACCAGTACGTCAACATCCGCCCCGTGCGCCTGATGCCCGGCGTGCCCTGTCCGCTGGCCGGGCGGGTGCCGGGCGACATCGACTTCATCGTGGTGCGGGAGAACACCGAGGGCGAGTACTCCAGTGTCGGCGGGCGCATGTGGCCGGGTACGCCTCGGGAGATCGCCTTGCAGGAGTCGGTGTTTTCCCGGCATGGCGTCGACCGGGTGCTCGAGTACGCCTTCGAACTGGCCAGCCGCCGGCCTCGGCGCAACCTGGTGGCGGCCACCAAATCCAATGGCATCGCCATCACCATGCCATTCTGGGACGAGCGCCTGGACGCCATCGCCAAGGCCTATCCCGAGGTCGCCAGCCGCAAGTTCCATATCGATATCCTCTGCGCGCACTTCGTCCAGCATCCGGACTGGTTCGATGTGGTGGTGGCCTCCAATCTGTTCGGCGACATCCTTTCCGATCTTGGCCCGGCCTGTACCGGCACCATCGGTATCGCCCCCTCGGCCAACCTCAACCCTGAGCGGCTGTATCCCTCGCTGTTCGAACCCGTGCACGGCTCGGCGCCGGACATCGCCGGGCTGGGCGTGGCCAACCCGATCGGCCAGATCTGGTCGGCAGCGTTGATGATCGAGCACCTGGGGCAGGGCGACGAGCTTTACCAACGGGCGGCCGCCGCCGTCGTACAAAGCATCGAGAGCGTACTCGCAGACGGTCCGCGTACCCGGGAAATGGGCGGTACCGCCAGCACCGTGGAAGTCGGGCGTGCCATCGCCGAATGCCTGGAGGGGAGCTGAACATGCAGCACAGACACTACATCGACAACCAATGGCAGGCCTCGTCCTGGAGCGAGGACATCCCGGTACTGGACCCCAGTAGCGGCGCCACTTATGCCCGCATCGCCCGGGGCACCGCCGAAGATATCGACCTGGCGGTGAGCGCAGCACAGCGGGCCCTGGGGGAGAACTTCGACGGCCCCTGGGGCGCTCTTTCGGCCCTGGAGCGCGGGCGCTTGCTGGCCCGTCTCGGTGCCGCGGTGCTGGAGCACCATGAGCAGTTGGCGCAGATCGAGGCCCGGGATACCGGCAAGGCGCTCAAGGTGGCCCGGGCCGATGCCACGGCCCTGGCGCGCTACTTCGAGTACTACGCCGGCGCTGCCGACAAGCTTCACGGCCAGACCTTGCCCTACCAGGCCGGTTACACCGTGCTGAGCGTGCGCGAGCCCCATGGCGTGACCGGGCACATCATTCCCTGGAACTACCCGATGCAGATCTTCGGGCGCAGCGTCGGCGCGGCCCTGGCCGCAGGCAATGCCTGCGTGATCAAGCCGGCCGAGGACGCCAGCCTGTCCCTGCTGCGGCTGGCGGAACTGGCCGCCGAGGTCGGGTTTCCCAAGGGCACGGTGAACGTGGTCAGCGGTTATGGCCATGAGGCCGGCGCAGCCCTGTGCGCTCATCCCGGGGTGGCGCATATTTCCTTCACCGGCTCTACCGGTACCGGCGCCCTGGTAGCCAAGGCCGCCGCCGAGCGCCATTGCCCGGTGACCCTGGAGCTGGGCGGCAAGTCGCCACAGATCGTCTTCGCCGACGCCGACGTGGAGCGCGCATTACCGGTATTGATCAACGCCATCGTGCAGAACTGCGGGCAAACCTGCTCCGCCGGCAGTCGCCTGCTGGTGGAACGCAGCTTCTACGAGCCCCTGCTGGAGCGCCTGGCCCAGGGTTTCAGCCAGTTGCGCGCCGGCCCCTCGGAGTTGGACCTGGACATGGGGCCGCTGATCAACCAGAAGCAGCTGCGACAGGTGCGTGAGTTCGTGCGCGAAGCCGAGGCCGCGGGGATTCCGGTGGCGGCCCGTGGCGTGGTAGTGCCCGAGGCTGGCAACGCTGGTTTTTTCCAGGAGGCCGTGCTGTTTCGCGATGTACCGGCCGACAGCCGCCTGGCCCGGGAAGAGGTCTTCGGCCCGGTGCTGGCGGTCATGCCTTTCGAGGACGAGGCCCACGCCATCCGCCTGGCCAACGACAGCGCCTTCGGCCTGGTGGCCGGGGTCTGGACCCGTGACGGCGCGCGCCAGATGCGCATGGCCCACAAGCTGCGCTGCGGCCAGGTGTTCATCAACAACTATGGCGCCGGCGGTGGCGTCGAGTTGCCCTTCGGAGGGGTCAAGGCCAGCGGTTATGGCCGGGAAAAGGGCTTCGAGGCACTGCTGGGCTTCACCACCTTGAAGACCATCGCTATCCGTCACGACTGAAAGCCGCCACCGCGGCACACAACAACAAGATCAGGAGTCACTCCCATGCGTCTAGCCAACAAGACAGCCATCGTCACCGGCGCCGGTTCCGGTTTCGGCGAAGGCATCGCCAAGACCTTCGCCCGGCAAGGGGCGCAAGTGATCGTCGCCGACTTGAATGCCACGGGCGGCCAACGGGTGGCGGACGAGATCCGTGCCGCCGGGGGGCAGGCCCATTTCGTCCAGGTCAATGTGGCCGAGGACGCCAGCGTCGCGGCGCTGTTGCGCGACACCCTGGAGCAGTACGGGGGCCTGGATATCGTGGTCAACAACGCCGGCACCACCCACCGCAACCGGCCGATGCTGGAGGTGGACGAGGCCGAGTTCGACCGGGTGTTCGCGGTCAACGTCAAGAGCATTTACCTGAGTGCCAGGCACTTCGTCCCGCATTTTCGCGGGCAGGGTGGCGGGGTGTTCGTCAACATCGCTTCCACCGCGGCGGTCCGGCCGCGGCCCGGGTTGGTCTGGTACAACGGCAGCAAGGGCGCGGTGGTGGTGATCAGCAAGACCATGGCCGCCGAGCTGGGGCCGGACAATATCCGGGTCAATTGCGTCAACCCGGTAGTGGGCGCCACGGCTTTGCTCAGTGAGTTCATGGGCGTGCCGGACACCCCGCAGAACCGCGAGAAATTCATGGCTGGCATCCCCCTGGGACGCTTCTCCACGCCCCAGGACGTGGCCAATGCCTGCCTGTACCTGGCCAGCGATGAGGCGGCCTTCATTACCGGCACCTGCCTTGAAGTCGATGGCGGACGTTGTGTATAGAGAGCATCCGGCGGTACCCACCCAAGCTACGGAGTGCAATCGATATGTGCGGGATCGACAACAACAACCAGCCCAACACCGCGAAACTCCTCGAAGGCCTGCCCAGGAATTGGGGCAAGTGGGGGCCTGACGACGAGGTCGGCGCCCTCAATTACCTGCAGCAGGCCGAGGTGTTGCGTGGCGTTGCCGCGGTGCGCCAGGGCAAGACCTTCACCCTGCAAGTGCAGATCGGCCATCCCGGTGGCGATCCCATGTGGCCGGCGCGCAGCCCGTCCATGCGCTTCAATACCCTGGATCGCAGCCACTACCAGGCCGGCAAGCAGCCCTCGATGACCGGTGGCGCCGAGTACTGCGACGATGTGATCTTCATGCAGTTGCAGGGCTCGACCCAGTACGACGCCCTGGGCCATGCCTGGTACGACAACCAGTTGTGGAACGGTTACGACGCCAACACCACGGTGGGCGGCATGGCCAAGGCCAGCGTGCTGCCGATCGCCGAGCGCGGGATCGTGGGGCGTGCGGTGCTGATCGACATGGCCCGCCACCGGGGCAAGAAGTACCTGGGCCGTGGCGAGACCTTCGACCACCGGGACCTGCTGGCCGCGGCCAAGGCCCAGGGCGTGGCCATCCAGAAGCGCGACATCCTGATCATTCGCACCGGTTCCATGGGTGCCTTCTACGAGTACGGCAAGACTGAGTTCTTCAAGGACCTGGTGGAGCCGGGGCTGACCTACAGCCGTGAGCTGGTGGAATGGTTCGACCAGATGGAGATCCCCAACCTGGTGACCGATACCATCGCCAACGAGGTGATCACCGACCCGGCGTCGGGGGTGCAGATCCCGCTGCACTGCGCATTGATGCGCAACCTGGGCATCGCCTTCACCGAGATCGTGCTGCTCGAGGACCTGGCCGAGGACTGCGCGGCCGATGGCCAGTGGACCTTTCTCTACACCGCCGCGCCGTTGAAGATCGTCGGTGGCAGCGGCGCCCCGGTAAACCCGGTGGTGATCAAGTAGCGCCAGCAAGGTGCTGGAGTCCGGGCGACCAAGGGTTTACCCTGCCGCCCGTTTTCCACCACCGATATGGATTTTCGACCTGTCATGAGCGATACCTGCCCGCCAGACTGTGCCCATTGTTCTCCCGACGTCGCTCATGAAACCGCCCACCGCGCCGTGCTCGATGCCCTGCAAGTCATGGGGGCCCACCCCGAGGCCGACGAGGACCGGATCGTCGAGCTGCTGCAGGAGCGGGGCTATTCGCCAATCGTGGCCGAAAAACTCAACGCCTTCGTGCCTGCGGCCCTGAGCTGGCCCATGCTCAAGCGCCTGGGGGTGGCATCCTTCGCCGGGCATTTCATCGTCTATGACGACAACGACGAAGAGGTACAGGTACCGGTTGCAAGCCAGCATTACTTTACCGCCGCGCTGACCCTGGCCTACTGGACCGTCGAGCAGGGCTTCACCGCCGAGTTGTCCAGCAGCACTTACCAGTTGGTCGCCGGCCGCAGCGCCGAGATGGATGCGGTGAACCAGATCCTGCACGAGGGTGGCAGTGTGCGGGGGGCCAGGGTCGGCCCGTTGCGATTGTTGCGCATCAGTGCCAGCCAGATGCTGGCCTAGCGCCTCAACCGATGAAGATGATCTTCGACACCAGCTCCGCACTGTTCTTGGCCTGAAGTTTCTTCATCAGCCGGGCGCGGTGCACTTCCACGGTGCGATGGGAGATGCCCAGCCGGCGCGCCACTTCCTTGCAGGTCAGGCCATTGACGATATGCAGGGATATCTCCCGTTCGCGTGGGGTCAGGCGGATCGACGGCGCCGGCTGGCGATCCAGGCGCTCGAAGTGCCAGACCATCAGTTCGAACGGGTCCAGCGGGGTCAGGGAGAACCCCTGGGCCCGGGCCCAGAACACCTCGCCATTGCGATGCTGCATGAAGCGTTCGTCGCTGTAGGAGTCGCTGGGGCCGCTGCGCAGCCAGTGTTCGCTGCGCTCGCCAATGCTCTGGTAGTCGGCGTGCGAGGGATACAGGAGCAAGGTCAGGTGGTTACGCAGGTGCTCGCGTTCATAGCCGAACAGGCGAACGAAGGCCTGGTTGCAGTCCAGGATCCGTCGGTGCCCGGTGATCAACTGCGGTGCGGGGGAAACCTGGAAAGCCAGGCGCTCGAGGTCCTGGAATCGCTGGGTATGTAGGGTCATTGGGCATCCTGCCTCAAGGGGGTCAGCGCACTTGCCGCGGGGCGGGCACTACTTACAGAAGTAGGTAGTTGCCCCAACTAGCTTGGGATTCGGGCGCTGGATCATTCTATGGAATCCTCGCTTCAAGGACAGAAGAAAATCACCATGACCCACGATTCCGTATCCATCGTCGCCGCCGCCCACAGTCCTTTCGGTCGCCTGGACGGCCTGAACCTCGAAGACCTGATCGTCAAGGTCACGCGCGAAGCCCTGGCGGACGCCGAGATCGACGCCGCCGAGATCGACGCACTGTTTCTCGGCCACTTCAACTCCGGCCTGGTCCCGGATGGTTTTCCCGCCTCGCTGATGCTCCAGGCCGATCCGCAATTGCGCTTCAAGCCCGCCACCCGCTTCGAGAACGCCTGCGCTTCCGGTTCGGCGGCAATCCAGGCCGGGATCAACGCGATCCGCAGTGGTGCCGCCGAACTGGTGCTGGTGGTGGGGGCGGAGAAAATGACCAGCAACAGTACCGCCGAGGTCACCCGGGCCCTGGCCGGTGCCGGTTACCAGAACGATACGCGGGAGGCTGGCCTGAGCTTCGCCCAGTTGTTCGGCCAGGTGGCGCAGCAGTACACCGAGCGCTACCACAGCCCGCTGGCCTCGATGGCGGCGATCGCGGTGAAGAACCACGCCAACGCCATGGCCAACCC
The DNA here is from genome assembly GCF_014230245.1 of Pseudomonas sp. MSSRFD41. NCBI lineage: Bacteria > Pseudomonadati > Pseudomonadota > Gammaproteobacteria > Pseudomonadales > Pseudomonadaceae > Pseudomonas > Pseudomonas sp. MSSRFD41. Next base: position 32,539 of record NZ_JACKZK010000023.1, read on the forward strand.
CCTGGCGCAGATGCACCGGTTGATGGACTTCGAACACTGCAACAGCGTCTCCCAGAGCAACCCGCTGATCGCGCCGCCGCTGCGCCTGACCGACTGCTCGCTGATCAGCGACGGTGCGGCGGCGATCGTCCTGGCCTCGTCCCATCGCGCCCGCTCGATGCGGCGCCAGGTAGCGATTCGCGCCATGGTCCAGGTCAACGACCTGCTGCCCATGGCCAGTCGCGATGTGCTGGCCTTCGAGGGGCCGCAGCGGGCGATCCATGGCGCGCTGCGCGAGTCCGGGGTGACCCTGGGCGACCTGAGCTTCGCCGAGGTCCATGACTGCTTCACCATCGCCGAACTGCTGATCTACGAGGCCATGGGCCTGGCGCCCAAGGGCGAAGGGCACCGCGCCATCGACGACGGCATCGTGCGTCAGGGCGGGCGCCTGCCGGTGAACCTGTCCGGCGGGCTCAAGGCCAAGGGGCACCCGGTGGGGGCCACGGGGGTGTCGATGCATGCGCTGGGCTTTGCCCAGCTGGTCGGCGAACCCATTGGCCTGGGCGTGCCCGGCGCGGAATTCGGCCTGCTGTTCAACATGGGCGGCATGGCCGTGGCCAACTATGCCAGCGTGCTGCAAGCGGTCAGGACCTGAGGATGAATATCGCCCAATGGCTGCTCGACGCGGCCCAACGCTGGCCGCAGCGCGCGGCGCTGTTCGAGGGTAGCCGGCAGGTTGCCGACTACCAGGCGTTTGCCGCCAGGGCCCGCGACCGGGCCCTGGAGCTGCGCCAACAGCATGGGATCGTTCCCGGCGAACGGGTGGCGCTGCTGTTGAAGAACAGCTGCGCCTACCTCGAGCTGCTGTACGCCATCTGGTGGAGCGGGGCGGTGGCGGTGCCGATCAACCACAAGCTGCACGCCCTGGAGGCCGCCTGGATCGCCGGCAATGCCGGGGCACGCTTGATCTACACCGACGACGGCCGGGTCTTCGACGGTGCGTCGTTGCCAGAGGGCTGTCGCGAGCTGGCGGTAGCCGCGGCCCTGCCTGCGGAGGCGCCAGGTGCCGAGCTCCTGGAACCCTGCCCGCGACAGGACAGCGACCTGGCCTGGCTGTTCTATACCTCCGGCACCACCGGGCGTTCCAAGGGGGTGATGCTGTCCCACGGCAACCTGCTGGCCATGTCCCTGTGCTACCCGCTGGATGTCGACCCGGTCTCGGCGGACGACGCGGTGGTCTACGCCGCGCCGTTGTCCCATGGCGCCGGGTTGTACAACTTCATCCACGTACGCTGTGGCGCCCGGCACGTGGTGCCGGCGTCCCGGGGCTTCCAGGCGCAGGAGCTGTTCGAGCTGGCGCAGGAGCTGGGACAGGTCAGCCTGTTCGCCGCGCCGACCATGGTCAAGCGCATGGTGGAGCAGGCGCGGCAGCAGGGGTACGCCGGGCAGGGGATCAAGACCATCGTCTACGGCGGCGGCCCGATGTACCTGGCGGACCTGACCGCGGCCCTGGATACCTTCGGCCCACGACTGGTGCAGATCTACGGCCAGGGCGAATGCCCGATGACCATCACCGCCTTGTCCCGGGAGACCATCGCCGACCGTGACCAGGCCGACTGGCCGGCCATCGCCGCTTCGGTCGGGCGGGCCCAGGCCTGCGTCGAAGTGCGGGTCCTGGATGCCTCGGGTCAGCCCCTGGCGCCCGGCGAACCGGGAGAGATCGCCGTGCGCGGGGCGCCGGTGATGCAGGGCTACTGGAACAATCCGCAAGCTACCCAGGCCGCCCTGGTAGACGGTTGGCTGCGTACCGGCGATGTGGGTTTCCTCGATGGGCGGGGTTACCTGACCCTGACCGACCGCTGCAAGGACGTGATCATTTCCGGCGGCAGCAACATCTACCCGCGGGAAGTCGAGGAAGTGCTGATGCAGCACCCCGGCGTGTTCGAGGTCTGCGTGGTAGGCGAGGCCGACGCCGAGTGGGGCGAGTCGGTGGTGGCCTTCGTGGTCGCGCGCTCACCGGCGAGCCTCGATGAACTGGCCCTCGGCCAGTGGTTCGTGGAACGCATGGCCTCGTTCAAGAAGCCGCGCAAGTACCTGTTCTGCGCCGAGCTGCCGAAGAACAGCTACGGCAAGATCCTCAAGACCCGCCTGCGCCAGTGGCTCAAGGACCCTTCCCAGGCCCTGGCCGAGTTCTGACACAAGGTTTTTTCATGGATAGCACCACGACAGGAGTCCCCGACATGGGCGTGCCACCTTCCAACCCCCGGCGCCAGCGGCGCCGGGCCTTCATCGGCGCCACTTCCGGCCACTTGATCGAGTGGTACGACTACGGCGTCTACGGTTTTCTGGCCCTGTACATCGGCAAGGCCTTCTTCGTTTCCGACGACCCCACCAGCAGCCTGCTGGCGAGCTTCGCCGCCTTTGCCCTGAGTTTCTTCATCCGGCCCCTGGGCGGCCTGTGCTTCGGTCCCCTGGCCGACAAGATCGGCCGGCGCAAGACCCTGATCACCGTGCTGGTGCTGATGTCCGCTTCCACCTGCCTGCTGGGCCTGCTGCCGACCTACGCCAGCATCGGTATCGCCGCGCCGATCCTCCTGATCCTGATCCGCTGCGTGCAGGGCTTCTCCGCCGGGGGCGAGATCGGCACCATCACCAGCTTCATTTCCGAGTACGCCGGCCCGGGCCGCCGGGGTTTCGCCACCTGCTGGCTGATGGTCACCGCCGTGCTCGGGCTGTTGCTGGGCGGTGCGGTGGCCAATGGCATGACCTGGACCCTGGGCGCCGAGGTGATGCAGGACTGGGGCTGGCGTATCCCGTTCCTGATCGCCGGGCCATTGGGCGTGATCTCGCTGTACATCCGCCTGAAGCTGGAGGACAGCCCGGAGTTCCTGGCCCTGGTCGAAGCGGGGCAGACATCCAAGGCGCCGCTGCGCGAGGTCTGGCAGTGGAAGCGGGCGATCGCCCTGGTGTTCTTCATCATTACCCTGCACAGCTCGATCTTCTACCTGGTGCTGACGTTCGCCTCGACCTACATGTCCAACACCTTGAAGTTCGACAGCGGCACCACCTTGCTCTACGTGTTCGTCGCCAGCCTTGCCGCGGCGCTGGTGATGCCTTTCGGCGGCGCCTTCACCGACCGCTACGGGCGCAAGCCGTTCCTGATGGTGATCGGCGTGCTGGCGACCCTGGCCATGTACTGGTTCTTCAAGGCCGCGCCCACGGCAACGCCGGCTACGTTGTTCTGGCCGTTGATGGCGGTGGCGATCCTGTTCGGCTTGTATGCCTCCTCGACCTACGCGCTGATGAGCGAGTTGCTGCCGACGCGCGTCCGTTCCACCGGCATCGCGGTGGCCTACAACATCCCGGTGGCGGCGTTCGGTGGCAGTGCACCGCTGATTTCCACCTGGCTGATCAAGGTCACCGGCGACATCAGTGCGCCCTGGTACTTCTACGTGGCGACCGGGGTCGCTTCGCTGCTGGCCCTGGTGATCCTGCACCAGGAAGACTTCGTCGCCTGTACCCACGGTGCCCGTGAACAGCCGCGGCCGGCTTCTCGATTGCTGGCCAATTGAGGATATTGCCCACGGTTTTGCCAACGACTGCTTGAATTCACTTCGTGCCGGCGTGGCCAAGGCGCAAATACCACTAGGCTCTGGCGAGGCTCATATCCCGGGCCTTCAGGGCGGCAAGGGAGTCGGATAGACGCAATGGATGCATTGGCCGCAGCACGCCTTGGCGATGAAATCGCCCACGGTTTCGGGGTCGCGGCCATGGTGGCCGGGGCGGTGGCCGGTGCCTTGATCGGCGCGGCGATCATCGCCGCCACGGCGGCCACCGGCGGGGTGGCGGCGGTGATCCTCGCCGGTTCGATCGCCGCCGGCGGCCTGTCGATGTTCCAGATCGTCAAGGGCCTGAGCACCCTCTTCAACCTGCCCGAGCCCACCACGGGGGTGCTGGTGGAGGGCAGCTTCAATGTCTATATCAACCGGCGCCAGGCGATGCGCGCCGGCCAGGACAGTTCATCCTCGTGCAATGGCCTGCCGTTCAACCATCCGCCCTGGCCGTTTCCGGTGCTGATCGCCGAAGGCAGCGCCAAGGTCACCATCAACGGCAAGCCCGCTGCGCGACTGCAAAGCAAGATGGTCTGTGGCGCGCATATCAAGAGCGGCAGCCAGAACACCCTGATCGGTGGTCCGAGCGTGCAGGTGGTGTTTGTCTTCGACCTCGAAGGCTGGATGCATACCGGCTTGGAGCTGCTGGGGCTGGGGGCGTTGATCGGGGCCGGGGTCCTGGCGGCTTTCGCCGGTCTTGCGGCCTTTGCCGGATTCGCCGCGCTGACCGCTGCGGGATTCCTCGGCATGGCCTTGCTGGGCGATCTGGGCGACCGCCTCGGTCCAGGTTACCGCGACCTGTTGCAAGGCGCGGCGGGCATGCTGTTGCTGGGGCTGGGGCCGAAGATGGCCGGGGGCAAGCGGCCGCCACCGCCTGCCGAAGCCTCGGTGTATCACGTCACTGACAGTCCGAAGAAGATCGACGGCGTGCTCAGCGGCATCGATCCGAAGTACCTCAACCCCAACAGCCGTTTCGGCGCGGCCTTCTACGTCGGCGAGAGCCCCAGCACACCCTTGGCCGAAATGGCCCACCACGGCGTCAAGCCGACCCATGGGATCCGTTTCAAGGTCGATGCCAGCAAGGCCAAGGTCCTGGACCTCACCGATCCGGCGATCGCCAAGGAGTGGGGCTACAACGGTGGCCCCATCACCTCCAAGACCCAACAGATCGGCATGGACGCCAAGGACCAGGGCTACAATGTGATCCGCTTCGGTTCCGAGCGCGACCCTGGTGGGGTCAACCAGGCGGTGCTGGACAATTTCAACGAAATCCTTACTCCCCAGATAGTCACTCCGGTAGAACCATGAAGTTTTATTTGTACACCTACGTTTGCGCCGACTGCGGCCACCGCTTCAAGGCTCCCGAGGTCATGCCCGGCAGTTATGGTGAATTCCTGATGCGCAGCATCAACGGTGAGACGGTATGGCTCGATGGGCCGAACGACGAAACCTATAGCGAGGTCGATGGGTTGCTGGAGCAGTTGCTGCAAGGGCAGGGCGTCAGTGCCACGCGCCGTGCCGACCTGCTGCGCCGGGTGTTCGGCGTGGCCTGCGACCCCGACTCCCAGGGGCAGCCCTTCAGCCTGCTGATCAAGCCCAGGTGCGGTCAGTGTGCCAGCGTGAACATGGACTACTGGGAGGGCACCGAGCCACCGGAGTACGTCGATCGCGATTTTGCGCCGGTGCAGCATCGCCAGTGGCGGCAGTTGAGCCAGGCACAGAAGCTCGACCTGCTGCGCCAGATGTTGCCGGCGCCCAGGCCCTAGGCCGGCGCCACAGGCCGTACGTCGCGACCAGTCGGCAAGGGCCGCGGTCCTGGTTTATGGTGTGCGACGGCGCTGGACCCGCCCGGGTCCGGCAGCCTGAGCCTCCAGCCAGGGACAGCGGCCTTGAACCCCCATCTTTTTCATTTCTCCAGCCAGGCCTATCCGCCGGCGCAACGCTTCGAAGTGTGGCGCGACGAGGTCAACGCGATCTTCCAGATCGGTATCGAGCAGGCGCTGGCGCCGCGCTTCAACTACCAGTTGAGCACCGGCTACGCGGGCTCGATCCTGATCGGTTGCGGCTCCTGGGTCGGGGCTGGCGAGCCGGTGGCCTATGGTGTCCGCCGCCCGCAGCAGATGATTCGCCGCGATGGCCTGGACCACCTGTACCTCTGCCTGGGATTGAACCATTCGTTGCACGGCATGGCTGGCCGGACCCCATTGCAGGCCGGGCCTTCGAGCATCTATGTGCTGGACCTGGCCCGCGAGCTGGACTCGCAGATCATTGCAGGCGACACGGTGATCCTGACCCTGGCCCGGGACCTGCTGAGCCCACGCATCCGCGCCGCCAACCTGCACGGCAGCCTGGTCCAGGGCCCCTTGGGCAGCCTGCTGGGTGACTACCTGCGTAGCTTGCGCCGGCAGTTGCCGCTGCTGCGTGGCGAGGAGCTGGTGGAGGTCGAGCAGGCGACCCTGGCCATGGTCACGGCGGCGCTGGCGCCCAGTGCCCAGAGCCTGGCGGAGGCCGAGGGACCGATCAATCGCACGTTGTTGCAGCGGGTGCGGCGGTTCATCGAGGCGCACCTGCGCTCGGCCGAGCTGAGCCCGCAGCTGATCTGTCGCGAGGTGGGCATTTCCCGGGCCCAGTTGTACCGGCTGTTCGCCGAGGAGTCGGGCGTGGTCGCCTATATCCAGCAGTGCCGCCTGGACCGGGTGCGGCGGATTCTGGAAAGCCCCCTTGGCGCCCACCAGCGTATCTCGGCCCTGGCCTTCGACCATGGCTTCAAGAGTGAGTCGCACTTCAGCCGGGTGTTTCGCCAGGCCTTCGGCTATTCACCCCGGGATGCCCGGGACCGGCGCCCGGCCACGCTACCTGCCAAGGCTGGAGCCGTGAGCGTCGAAGGCCCGGGATCGCTGCTCGAGGTACTTGATCGACTCGACACCCAGGCGCGTTTGAGACGCTGAGCACAGTGTTGGAGACCCACAGGACAATCGGCCCCGAGGGCCGCTGATAGCATCTTTTTCGCCCATTCCCCAGGCCGGGCCGCGCCGTGCGGCCGACCGCGAAAGGAATCCCCTAGGTGAGCCGTTCATGGGACATGAAGGCTCCTGGATACGTGAAGAGGATGTTATGAAACTTCGACTGATGTGCATCGCCACCCTGGCCCTGGTCTCTGCATGCAATGGCAATGGCGGCCTGAATATCCCTGGCATGGCCCAGGGCACCGGACCCCAGGCGCAGATCTACGATGCATCGTTCGCCAAGCGCAACTTCGTGGTCGGCAAGACTTCGCTGGACGATGTGCAACGCCTGTGCGGCGATACCCCGGAAAAGCGCTATGCCTCCGATGGCAGCGAGTACTGGACCTACCGCAGCGATGTGAACAGCGGCGGCTATGCACCCGGGCGCTCGACCATGCAGCAGATGCTCGCCAAGGCCTGGAGCCATGTGCCGTCCAATGAGGTGACCGGCGCCGCGGCCAACGAATACAACCTGGCCACGGGGGGCAACGGAGTGGTGGCCGGCATGACCAACCAGCTCATGGGCAAGCCCACTGGCCCGGCGCACATGCTGCAGCTGTACTTCAAGCAAGGCGTGTTGCAGTCCTACAGCTTGAATTGAGGTCGCTGCTTGCCAGGCTGCCCCGGGAGTGAATTATCATACGCCGTATGTTTATTCCCCAGAGGCACCGCGACATGGCATTCGGCAAGGTATTCATCGCCACTTCGGTGGACGGCTTCATCGCCCGCGACGATGGCAGCATCGATTGGCTGCCGCCTGGTGAACCTGGGGAAGACCATGGTTATGCGGCCTTCATCGACTCGGTGGATGGCATCGTCATGGGGCGCAGCACCTACGACACGGTGCTGGGGTTCGAGCCCTGGCCGTTCACCAAACCAGTGGTGGTGATGAGCCGCACCCTGGACCCCGCCGATGTGCCGGCGCACCTGGCCGATCGGGTGCGCATCAGTGGTGCCGAACCGGTGCAACTGGTGGCGCAGTTGCAGGCCGAGGGCTGGCGCCAGGCCTATATCGATGGCGGTATGTTGATCCGGGCCTTTCTCCGGGAGGGGCTGATCGGCGAGATGGTCCTGACCCGGGTGCCGGTGCTGATCGGCAGTGGCCGGCCGTTGTTCGGTCCCCTGGAGCAGGACCTGCGCCTGCACTGCCTCGATACCCGGCAATACGCCAATGGCCTGGTCAGCAGCCGCTACCGCGTGCAATCCCCATCCCGGGGCGATCGCCATGACTGAGGTACGCAAGCGCAGCGGGCGCCCGGCTGCCGGCCGGGCCCTGAACCTGGACCAGGTGCTGGACTGCGCCCTGGTATTGCTCGAGGAGCTGGGCCCCCAAGGCTTCGGGATCCGCGCCCTGGCCCGGCAACTGGGCATCACCCCGATGTCGGTGGCTTACCACGTGGGCGACCAGCAGCAATTGCTGCGCCTGCTGGTGGAGCGGGTGCATGGCGTGCCGCTGCCCGAGCCGGCGGCGCAGGCCGCGCCGATGGAGCGGGTCCGATGGCTGCTCGGGCACTACATGGACCGGGTGCGCCGGCACCCGGCGCTGACGTTGTGTGTCCTCGGCGATCCGCAGCTGTTCGGCGGCTCGCTGGCAGCCTTCAGCGACCAACTGCGTGTTGAAGTGCAGCGCTTCGACGCCGAGCCCGAGCTGCTGTTCGATCTGCTGGTGGACTACACCCACGGCCACGCCCTGGCGCTGGCCTTGGCCGGGGAGGGCGCGCCACCGCTTGCCGGGGCCTTCGAGGCCGGCCTGCGGCGCCTGTTGCGCTGAGGCCCAGGCGTGACCGGGAGCGGCCGTTCCTGGCACGGGTGTCTGGCCTGCGCATCGATGCACTCTTCTTCACAGAAAATCACTGAGTTGCGACAGATTGCAACGGATGCCCTGGGGATACTGGCCAGGCTCCGAAGGAGCATGAAGGACCGCCACGTGAGAAGAGGAAGACATCCATGCGTTCAATGCTTGCAACCTTGTTGCTCTCCCTGGGGAGCACGACGCTGGCCAATGCCGCGGCGACCCCGGCGTTTGACCAGGTGTTCCGCGATTTGAAGCCGGACCAGCCCGGCTGCGCTGCCGGGGTCATGCGTGATGGCAAGGTTATCTGGAGTGCCGGTTACGGCATCGCCAACCTGCAGACCGGTGCGCCGATCAGGACCGATACTCTCTTCAACCTGGCCTCGGTGTCCAAGCAGTTCACCGCCTTCGCCATACTCCAGCTCGAGGCCCAGGGGCGCCTGAGCCTGGACGATTCGGTCCGGCGCTTCTTCCCCGAGTTGCCGGTGTACGCCCAGGACATCAAGATCCGCCACCTGCTGCACCACACCTCGGGCCTGCAGGACTACATGTTCCTGGCCGAACTGGCCGGCATCGGCTACTCCCAGCGCTTCACCCAGCAGCAGGCGCTGCAGATGCTGTTCAAGCAGAACACCGCGATGTTCCCGTCCGGGGTCGAGTTCAGCTACAGCAACAGCGGCTACATGCTGCTGTCCAGTATCGTCGAGCGGGCTTCGGGCATGCCGCTGAAGAACTTCTCCCAGGCCCATATCTTCAAGCCTCTGGGCATGACCCGCACGAGCATCGTCGACCAGTACCCGCTGCAATTGCCGAACCTGGCCGAGAGCTACGAGCAGGACCCCAAGACCAAGGCCTACCAGTTCGCGGATGTGCGCTGGGAGCAGACCGGCGATGGCCAGGTGCATAGCACCGTGGTGGATGTGATGCGCTGGATGCGCAACTTGTCCACCGGGCAGGTAGGAGGCCAGGCGCTGGTGGGCAAAATGCGCCAGACCGAGCCGTTGGCCGACGGCGATCCCGGCTACTACGGCATGGGTGTCGGCATCACGCGTTATCGCGGGTTCGATGAGGTCTCCCACAGCGGTGGCTGGGCCGGCTATAACACCCATGTCGCCTGGTACCCGAAGATGGAGCTGGCCACCGTGGTGCTGTGCAATTCGCCGGTCCCGGATGCTTCGGCGCGTGGCTATGCGCTGATGGACGCGGTGCTGGGCTCGCCCAATCCGTCCCCGGGTCACGATATCCCGCCACCGGTACCCAGCATCAGGGCCGTTCCACCGGCTCCGTTGAACACCCTGGTGGCCGGTACCTACCTCGACGACTCGGGGCATCAGTTCCAGCTGCAACGCACCGGCAACGGCTTCAAGCTGGACACCTTCTCGCAGTCCCTGGCGTTGTCCAGGTTGAGCGATCACCTGCTGGCCGCCGATAACGACGGCTCGCCGATCTACCTGGCCGCGACCAGAGGCGCGCGCATCGTCTCCACCAACCCGGCCTCGACCTATACCCTGGCTGCGGCGTGGAAACCTGCGGACCTGCAGCGCTATGTGGGCCGCTACCAGCTAAGGACCACGCCCGGGCAGCTCGAGGTGTTCCTGCGCCAGGGCAGGCTGTACATCCGCACCGGCGAGCAGAGCTACCCAATGCAGCCGTTGGCGCTGGAGCGTTTCCGTGCCGGCGACCTGGGGGTGATCCGCTTCGAGCAGGATGGCCAGGTGCTGACCAGCAGCCTGGCGCGCAACCTGCGCTTCGTGCGCGCCAGGGCCAAGTGACCCTGGGGACTGCCGGCCGGCGCATCCCTCAGATGCGCCGGCTGCGCACCAGCAGCCAGGGCGGATAGCAGCCGCCCACCTGGATTTCGTGTTCCGTTCCGGCGCCAGTCAGTTGCTTGAATAGGCGGCGCTTGGAAAGCGGCTCGGGTTCTGCCACCTCGGTGGCCTGCCTGGTGTCCGGGCAAAGGGCCGTCCTGGAACTGCGTCACCACCTGTTCCGGCGCCATGGAGGCGCTTTCATCGCCGCGCCGGGCCGTTCGGCCAGCGCCATGCATCTTCATGGAGCGCTTGCAGGAGCCGGGCCGAGGCCGGGCGGTTACCAGCGGTCGAACAGGCACTTGACCTGATGAGCATCGTTGCAGCCGTGCAGGGCTTGCCGAAAACGCTGGTCGGCGAACAGCCGGGCAGTTTCGGCCAAGAGGTCCAGGTGCGACTGCTCGGCGGGAGCCGGCACCAGCAGCACCAGGATGTCGCGCACCGGCTGCTGGTCGGGGGCGGCGAAGGCCATGGGCGCCTGGGGGCGCAGATACAGGACATGGATCGCGTCCAGTGCCTCCAGCCGCGCATGGGGCAGGGCTACGCCCGCGCCGATGGCGGTACTGCCGGCCTCCTCGCGACGGGCCAGGCTCGCGGCCACCCAGTCGCCCGGCAACTGCCAGGTATGTTGCATATGCTGGCCGATCTGCTGGAACAACCGGTGCTTGTTCGACGGATTGACGGCAAGGAGGATGTCCTCCTCCTGCAGGTGCATGGCCAAGTTACCCATGGGCTTCTCCAGGACAGGCGGGCGCCAGCGGCCCGGCTCAGCTTCCATTCAAGCGTATTCACGGCCGGCTGGCAGCCCGGAGGCGGCAGTCTTTACGAAGTCTTTAGGTCGCCACGAATCCACACGGCTGCCCATGAACCTTCGAAGAGGGGCTGGTCGCGTTGCCCTATGAGGCGCCCTACGCGCAATTCTCGCGAGTGGTCCAGGCCGGCCTGGTCAACCTCTACGAAGGCGCCGGGGCGGTGGCGGCGTGCCCGCTGGTGATGACCGATGGCGCGGTACGGTTGTTGTCGCTGCACGATGCCGATCTCGCCGCACGCTACCTGCCGCATCTGTTGGCCCGTGACCAGGGATGGACTTGCGGCCAGTGGATGACCGAGAAGGAGGGCGGTTCCGACATCGGCCAGGCTTCCACCCTAGCGCGCCCCCTCGGCGACGGCACCTGGGCATTGAGTGGCACCAAATGGTTCACTTCGGCCGCGACCTCGCAGGTGGCGCTGGCATTGGCCCGGCCGGAAGGCGAAGCGCCCGGCAGCAAGACCCTGGCGCTATTTCTGCTGGAGTTGCGCCAGCCTGATGGCCAGTGGAACCACATTCGTGTCCGGCGCCTGAAGGACAAGCTCGGCACCCGCGCCCTGGCGACCGCCGAGGTGGATCTGCAAGGCACGATCGCCCGGCCGGTGGGCGGACTCGACCGGGGCGTGGGCAAGATCGCCGACCTGCTCAACGTTGCGCGGTTGTGGGCTTCCTGGGGCGGCCCAGCGGGGGTTGGGCATCTATTGATGATGGCTCGCGACTACGCGGGCAAGCGTCGGGTATTTGGCCAGTGGTTGCGGGACCAGCCGTTGCATCGCCAGTGGCTCGCACGGATCGGCGCCGAGTACGAAGCGATGCTCGCGCTGAATTTTGAAACTGCGCTGGCCCTCGGCCGGCATGAACAGGGCCAGGATTCATCCGGCCTGGCTCGCCTGCTGGCGCCATTGAGCAAGCTTGCCTGTGCAAGGCAGAGTATCTGGGCCGCTAGCGAGCTGGTCGAGAGCTTCGGAGGGGCTGGTTACCTGGAAGACACGGGGATTGCCCGAGTGCTGCGCAATGTGCACGTTCACTGCATCTGGGAAGGCACCACGTCGGTGTTGGCCCACGATGTGCTGCGGGCCTTGCACGGTACTGATCTTGGCGCGGTCTTTCTGGACGATATCGAGCGGCGCCTGGGATCGGCCGGTGCTGCTGCGGCGCCTGTCGCAGGGCCGATTCGCCAGGCCTGCCAAGCACTGCGGCAATTGGCCGGCGCAGCCGAAGAAAGGGATGGCCGGCGCCTGGCCTGGGGCATGGCGCGAACCTACCAGGCGGTGTTGTTGCTGGAAGCGGCGATATGGCGCCAGGCCCACAAGGCGGACGCCAGCGGCTGGACTGCGTTGCAGTTGTTCATCCTGCAACCGCTGGTGCCGCCGGCATTACCGGTGAGCGAAGCCGAGCTGGGAGACCTGGCTTTCGGTGCCGCCTGCTAGCGACCAGAGCCGTCCAGGCCCAGCTTGCGGCTGAGCCAGTTGCCCTTGGGCCAGTTGGTCCGTGCCAGCTCCACCACCTCGTCGCCGCGACCACTCATCACCGCCTTGAGCATGTACAGGCTCATGCCCTTGGCCTGCTCCAGCTTGATCGCCGGTGGGATGACCAGTTCCTGGGTCGCGGTGACCACGTCCACCAGCACCGGGCCGTCATGGTCCAGGGCGGTGCGCAGGGCGCCTTCCAGGCTTTCGGAGTCCTCGACCCGCAGGCCGAGGATGCCCATGGCGTTGGCCATGGCGGCGAAGTCCGGGTTGTGCAGGTCGGTGCCGGTGTCCAGGTAGCCGGCGGACTTCATCTCCATGGCGACGAAGCCCAGGGCCGCGTTGTCGTAGACGATGATCTTCACCGGCAGCTTGAGCTGGACCAGGGAAATGAAGTCCCCCATGAGCATGCTGAAGCCGCCGTCGCCGGCCAGGGCAATGACTTGGCGTGCGGGGCAGGCGGCCTGGGCGCCGATGGCCTGGGGCATGGCGTTGGCCATGGAGCCGTGGTTGAACGAGCCCAGCAGGCGCCGCTGGCCGTTCATCTTCAGGTAGCGCGCGGCCCATACCGTGGGTGTGCCGACATCGGCGGTGAAGATCGCATCGGCGTCCGCCAGTTCGCTGACCATCCGGGTGAGGTACTGCGGGTGCACCGGCCGTCCCTGTGCCGCAGGTTGGGCCAGGTCGTCCAGGCCCTGGCGGGCCTTGGCGTAGTGCTCCAGGGAGGTGTCCAGGAAACGCCGGTCGCCCTGGTAGGGCAAGCGTGGCAGCAAGGCGGCGAGGGTCTCGCTGACGTCGCCGACCACGCCCAGGTCCAGGGGTACCCGCCGGCCCAATGCCTGTGGATCGCGGTCGATCTGGATCACGCAAGCATCCGTCGGATAGAACTGGCGATAGGGGAAATCGGTGCCCAGCAGTACCAGGGTGTCGCAGTTGAGCATGGCGTGATAACCGGAACTGAAGCCGATCAAGCCGGTCATGCCGACATCGAAGGGATTGTCCCATTCCACATGTTCCTTGCCGCGCAGGGCGTGCACCACCGGCGCGCCCAAGGCATCGGCCAGGGCCACGACCTGGTCATGGGCCCCGGCACAACCGCTGCCGCACAGGAGCGTCACGGCCTGGCTGTGGCTGAGCAGTTCCACCAGGCGGTCCAGGTCATGGGGCGCCGGCAGGGTGCGTGGGGCGTGTAACGGTGGCCATGGCTTGCTGGTCGTCGGCACTTGCTGCAAGGCCACGTCCCCGGGGATCACCACCACGGCCACGCCGCGCTCGAGGATCGCACTGCGCATGGCCCGGTGCAGCACCTCGGGCATCTGCGCCGGGTGGCTCACCAGCTCGACGAAGTGGCTGCATTCCTTGAACAGTTCCTGGGGGTGGGTTTCCTGGAAATAATCCAGGCCGATCTCCGAGGATGGGATCTGCGCGGCGATGGCCAGCACCGGCACCCGGCTGCGGTGGCAGTCGAACAGTCCATTGATCAAGTGCAGGTTGCCCGGGCCACAACTGCCGGCGCACACCGCCAATTGGCCGGTGACAGCAGCTTCGGCGCCAGCGGCGAAGGCCGCCACTTCCTCATGGCGCACGTGCATCCATTGGATGCTTTGCATGCTCTGCAGGGCGTCGGTGAGGCCGTTGAGGCTGTCGCCGGTCAGCCCCCAGATACGCTTGACCCCGGCCTGTTCGAGGGTCTGGGCCAGTTGTCGGGCAATGCTGATGTTCGCCATGGGGGGTCTCCTGCCGTGGGATGGGAAATCGTCGCGATCAACAGGGGACAGCGGGCGAGGGCGGATGATTCCATGAGAATGTGCGAATGAGAATTAATGCTAATATCGCCGCCCGACTTTCTCTCTGCGAGCACCGGCCTTGCATCCGATACCCCGATTGGACCAACGCTACTACCTGCGCGACTTCCGCCAGCTTGGCGAACGTCATGCCGTGCGCTATAGCCTGCCTGGCGCAGGGAACGAGGATGACGCTACCTGCCTGATGCAGGGACTCATCGCCGAGCATCGCCTGCCCGGCGGCCTGGTCCTGGTGAGCTCCGACGTGCTGCCGTTCCACAACTACCGGGCCGATTCGCTGCGCATGCCATGCCTGGGCCTGGCGCTGCTGCTCGAAGGAAGCGCGGCACTGAGCTTCACCCGGGACCAGTCGCTGCTGCCCGGTCATTGCGTCACGAGCTTGTGCGCCGATGGCCGGCCCATGTCGGCCTTGCACTTGGCCGGAGCGCGGTTGCGAGGCCTGAACCTTGCGCTCCAGACTCCGGAACAACTGTCCGATGAACGACTGGCGCAGTTGCTGCACGACGCCTTGCGCCGCCGTGGCTCGCAAATGAACGGCATGTCGCTGCCGATGAACGTGCGCCTGGCTATCGATGACCTGCTCGGCGGGCGCTGGCAAGGCAGCCTGCAAAACCTGCTGTGCCAGGGCGTGGCCCTGCAATTGCTGGCCCATGCCCTGGCTGGCCTGGAGTCTGCCCGCGAGCAGGCCGGCCACCTCGGTTCCCGGGACCGCCGACTGCTGGAGCGGGTTCGCGAGCGCCTGCACCAGGCTCCCGGCGAGGAACACTCGCTCACTGAGTTGGCACAGCTGGCGTGCATGAGCAGCAGCTCGCTGCGCAGCAAGTTCCGAGCGGCCTATGGGCAGACGGTCTTCGGCTACCTGCGCGAACGGCGCCTGCAGGTCGCCCATGGGCGGTTGCAACAAGGCTGGTCGGTGCAGCAGGCGGCGCATTTCGTGGGTTATCGCCACGCCAGCAATTTCGCCACGGCCTTTCGCCAGCGCTTCGGCGTGGCCCCCGGCAGCTGCGGTTGAACGCCAGTGACGGCTTGGCGGCGCTTATCCGCGTCGGAACCGGCAGCCCCCATAACATCCTCGGCATCCGGCAAAACCTGGGCAGGATACAGATGTGAATAATGCGCATCCGACAATAGTGTTCATCGGATAACCATTCCCATGTATTGCCCAGACTCCCGCGCTTTCCCGCGTCGTGCCCACTGCCTACCCGCCGCCGTGTTCGGTGGCTTGCTGGTGTCCCTCTCGGCTTCGGCCGAAGAACCTGACCGCCGTTCCAGGTCGAACGCTTCATTGGTGCTCCCCACCCTGAAAGTGCAGGGCCGGCAGGAGCTGGGCGAGACCACCGAAGGCTCTGGCAGCTACACCACTGGCGCCATGTCCACGGCCATCGGCCTGCCGCTGTCGATCCGCGAAACCCCGCAATCGGTCAGCGTCGTCACCCGCCAGCGCATCGAGGACCAGGGCCTGGCCACCACGGCCGAGATCCTGGCCAGCGCCCCGGGGATTTCCTATACCCGCAGCGACAGCAATCGCCTGGCGTTTTCCGCCCGGGGCTTCGCCATCGACAACTTCCAGTTCGACGGCCTGGCATCGCCCATCAACAATCTGTGGAACTTTGGCGCCACCGACATGGACTCGGCCATCTATGACCGGGTGGAAATCGTGCGCGGTGCCACGGGGCTGCTGACCGGCGCCGGCAATCCCTCGGCGGCGGTGAATTTCGTGCGCAAGAAGCCGTTGGCGGATTTCGCCATCAGCGGCTCGGCCGGCGCCGGGCGCTGGGGCGAGCGACGTGGCGACTTCGACCTGTCGCTGCCCTTGGCGGCGGATGGGAGGGTGGCGGCGCGGCTGGTGGCGGCCTATTCGGAAAAAGACAGCTACACCCGCTTTCTGGAAAACGACTCACGCACGCTCTACGGGGTGGTCAGCGCCGAGCTGACCCCCAGTACGCGGTTGACCACCAGCCTGGAGTACCAGCGCAGCCGGGTGCGGGGCATGGGCAGTGGTTTTCCGTTGTTCTACAGCGATGGTTCGCGCACCGACTTCGGCCGTTCGACCGCCAACAACACCCGCTGGAGCCGTACCGGCAGTGAGTCCACCACGGCCTTCGTCGACCTGGAGCACACCCTGGCCAACGACTGGAAGCTGCGTACGGCCTACAGCCGCTACGAGGGTGGCTATGACATGCACTCGCTGTTTCGCGGTGGTTTTCCGGACCGTGCCACCGGCCTGGGCATGAAGGTCAATTTCCTCAATTACGATGGCGAGCGCAGCCGCGATACCTGGCACCTGACGGCCAGCGGCCCGTTCCAGTTACTGGGACGCCAGCATGAACTGGGCCTGGGCTGGATGAGCATCGACGACGACCTGAACATCGACCAGTTCCAGCCCGCTGGCAAAACCCCGGCAATCGGCAGCTTCACCGACTGGCGCAACGGGCGCATTCCCGAGCCGGTGTGGTCACGCACCCGGTCCTCGGGCGACGCCACCCATACCCGGCAGACCGGTGGCTACCTGGTGACCCGGCTGTCCCTGGCCGATCCATTGCACTTGATCCTCGGGGCGCGGATCAGTGACTGGCGGATCGACCAGGATTACTACGGCGCCCAGCGCCAGTACCGCTACAAGAATGAAGTCACGCCCTATGCCGGGTTGATCTACGACATCGATTCGACCTACAGCGCCTACGCCAGCTACACCAGCATCTTCAACCAGCAGAACGCCCGTGGCGCCAACGGCAGCATCCTCGATCCGGTGACGGGCGACAGCTACGAGGTGGGGCTCAAGGCGGCCTACCTGGAGGGACGGCTCAATGCCGCGCTGGCGGTCTACCGTACCCAGCAGGAAGGGCTGGCCGAGGCCATCCCCGGGGTGAACGTGCAAGGGCGGCCCAACGAGCAGGCCTACAAGGCCGGCACCGGGGCGCGGGTCGATGGTTTCGACCTGGACCTGAGCGGCCAACTGAGCGATGCCTGGAACCTGTCCGCCAGCTATACCCACTTCATCGCCCGCAATAGCGATGGCCGGGCGATCAACACCGAGTTCCCCAGGACCCAGTTCAAGCTGTTCACCACCTATCGCCTCTGGGGCCCCCTGGAGCGTCTGACCCTGGGCGGCGGCACCACCTGGAACAGCCGCACCTCGCGCAACCGGGTGTCCAGCCCGCGGGGCTTGACCGATGTGGGCCAGGGCGCCTACGCCTTGACCAGCCTGATGGCGCGCTACCAGGTCAACGACAACCTGTCGGTCAGCGCCAACCTGGATAACCTGTTCGACAAGCGTTACTACGAGCAGCTGGGCTTCTACAGCCAGGGTTTGTGGGGCGAGCCGCGCAGCTTGCGCCTGAGTGCCAAGGCCAGCTTCTGACCTGCGCTCCGGCGCCGTTCGTGGCCCGGCTCAGAGGCCGAATCGGCTGGGGCGGCAGGGCGCGAGTTCCGCGCAGCCGTGCCCCGAAAGCTCCTGGCTGACCAGGCGCCCGACGATCGGTGCCAGGGTCACCCCGGCGTGCATCACCGCCAGGTACAACCCGGGGTACTGGGCGAGCGGGCCGATGATCGGCACCTGGTCATCGGGCATCGGCCGCTGGCCTACTTCGACGCTGCGCAAGGTCACCGCCTCGGCACCACGCAGGGCCTGGCGGATGCTGGCCAGTGCCTGGCGGGCGATGGCCTCGGGCGTTGCGTCATCGAGAGGGTCCTCGGCTGCCAGCAGGCTGCCGTCAGGGGCTTCGCGCACTTCCAGCTGGTCGTTGGAAATCAGGGTCTTGACCAGCCCCCGGGGGGCGTCCAGGCGTAGCAGGATCGATGGCGAAGCGTGCATGGGCAGTTCGATGCCCAACGACTCCAGCAGGGCCGGGGTGCCGCAGCCGGTGGCCAGTACCAGATGGTCGGCCTGATAGACCCCGGTGGCGGTGGCCACGCCGATCCCTTGCTGGTCTTCTACTTGCAGCTCCAGCACCGAGACCTGGGTCAGCACTTGCGCGCCATGGGCGCGGGCGCCCTCGAGCAGGCACAGGGTGGTGGCCACTGGGTCGAGGCTGCCTTCGCCGGGGGCGAACTGCGCGCGTTCCGGCACGGCCCGCAGGTTGGGCTCGAGTTGGGCGATCCGCTGGCGATCCAGCCACTGGCGCGTCGACCCGCAGGGCATTGCGGTGGGTTGCATGGCGTTCGCCTGGTAATAGCACAGCGCGCCGGACCAGTTGATCCGCAGGCCCGGCAGCTCCTGCTCCAGGCGCCGGTATTCGGTCAGCGCCTGTTCGCGCAGGGGCTTCACGGGGCTGGGGTATTCCCCGTGGGGGTTGATCCAGGCGAAGGAGTGGCGCGTGACGCCCGAGCCAGGGGTGGCCTGCTCCAGGACGGTCACCTGGGCGCCCTGGCGGGCCAGGTGGTAGGCGATGGCGGCGCCGACGATCCCGGCGCCCAGCACTATGACCCGTGGATGTTGCATAGCTACCTCGTGGATGGGGTCAGTGGCGGCGCTGGCGTTCGATCAGGGCCTGGGCCTGTACCTGCTGGATCCAGGCGTCCTTGCAATCGCCGTAGGCATGGGAGTCGTCGGGGTGCAGGGCCTGGCAGCGAAGTTTTTCCCGCTGGTAGGCCTGGGCGATATCCGGGTGCCGGCGCAGGTGATCGCGAAACGCCAGGTGGCGCTCGATCTCCGGCGAGCCCTGGGCATAGCAGTGCAGTTGCACCAGGCGGCGACCGCTGGCCGGTTCATCCAGGCTGCAATAGCGCCGTCCGGGCAGGCCCAGCTCGCCGCGCCAGAGGTACCCCAGCGCCTCCAGCGCCGCCTGGCGTTCGTCCAGCTCGGCCAGCGAGCGGACTGTGGGCAGCAGGTCGAGCACCGGCTTGGCGACGATGCCGGGAATCGCGGTGGAGCCGATATGGTGTACCTGCAACAGGTTATCGCCCAGCACGGCATGCAGGGCCTGGGCGATCTGCCGCGCCTGTTCGGCCCACTGCGGGTCATGGGGCAGCAGCTCGACCTTGATCGGGGCCGGCGGGGGAGGAGCAAGTGATTCGCGGTGCATGGCCAAGGTGTCTCCTGACGGTGAAGCCGATTGCAGGGCGCACCTTAACCGTGGGTTCTCAGCCCCGGCAATTGGCTCAATGTTATGAAATTGCAAGCGCCCTCCAGGTGCTGGCCAGGCACCTGGAGGGCGCTGCCTAGCGGCTTTCCAGGGCCAGGCCCCGGGCCTGCGGCAAGGGGTTGCGCATCAGCCGTCCGACCACCAGCGCCCCCAGCAGGGCCAGGCCGCCAGCCACCGCCAGGACCAGGCCGAAGCCACCGGTGAAGGCCTGCAGGGCCAGGGGCTCGACCAGTACCCGGGCACTCTCGGGCAACCCGGCCAGGGCGCCTTGCAGGTCGCCGGCCACCACTCGCGAGGCGATCTCCGGGGCCTGGGCCAACCAAGGCCCGGGGATCCGTCGCAGGTCGTCTTGCAACAGTTGTCGGGTGTGGTTGCCCAACAGTGCGCCGAACACGCCGATGGCCAGCATGATGGCGCTGAAACGCATGGTGGTGCTCAGCCCCGAGGCCATGCCGGTACGTTCCCGGGGGACGCAGGCCATGATGTTCTTCTGCGTGTCGCCGTTGAGCAGGCCGGCGCCGGCGCCGGTCACCGCGATCGCCAGGGCGAAGGCCGGGTAGCCGCCGACCTGCACGGTCCAGGCGCTGAGCAGGTTGCCGCTGCCCACCAGGGCCAGCCCGGCGGCCATCAGTGTGGCGGGCCGGTAGCGCCCGGCCAGGCGTGCGCCGATCCGCGGGCAGACCAGCATGGTCAGGGCGAAGGGCAGCATGCCCAGCCCCGAGGCGATCGCCGAGAAACCCAGGCCGTTCTGCAGGTAGAACGGCAGCAGGGTCATCATCACCTGGGCGCAGCCGGCGTAGGCGAACATGCCCAGCAAGGCGCCGATGAAGCGTGGATGGCGCAACAGCTGCAAGTCCACCATGGGCCTTTGTTGCAGGCGCTCGACCAGCACGAACAGGCCCAGCAGCGCCAACCCGGCCAGCAGGCGCAGGACCGTAGCCGGATGGCCCCAGCCGATGCGGTTGGCCTCGATCAGTCCCCAGATCAGGCACAGCAGGCTGGCGCTGAACACCAGGCTGCCCCAGGGGTCCAGGCGTGCCGCCCGGGTATCGCGGGATTCCGGCACCTGGCGCAGCACGCACCAGAGCAGCAGGGCGCCCACCGGCAGGTTGAAGTAGAAGATCCAGCGCCAGCCCAGGTACTGGGTGATCAGGCCGCCGATCGTCGGCGCGGTGGTCATCGCCAAGCCCATGCAGCCGCCCCAGAAGGCCCAGGCCCTGGCGCGTTCCGTCTCGTCGTGGAAGACATGGCCGATGGTCGCCAGGGCCGAGGTCAGCAGCAGCGCCGCGCCTATTCCCTTGAGTGCCCGCGCCAGGTCCAGCCACAGGGCCGTGGGCGCGGCGCCGCAGCCCACGGAGGCGAGGATGAACAAACCCAGGCCGCACAGCAGGGTGCGCTTGCGGCCGAAGCGGTCGGCCAGGCTGCCGGCCGGGAGCAGCAGGGCGGCGAAGGCCAGCATGTAGGCGCTGACCACCCATTCGATATCGGCGAAGTCGGCGCCCAGGTCGCGGGCGATGCTGGGCAGCGCCACGGCGACGATGTTGGTGTCCAGGATGATCAGCGAGCAGACACCGGAGGCGGTCAGCAGGGTCAGGCGCGGGTTGCCGGAGGTGCTCATGGCGCACTCTGCCGGCCAAGGCCGGCCAGGGCGGCGAGGGCGATTTCATCATCGTGGGCCGGGGTGTCGGCGCTGACCCCGATGGCGCCCACCACCTGGCCCTCGAGCACGATCGGCTGGGCGCCTTTCATCATCAGCAGGCCGGCACTGAGGGCCGCCGGGCGCCCGCCGTTGATGGCGTTTTCCAGGTCGCCCGAGGGGCGGCGAAACAACGCCGAGGTGCGCGCCTTGCCCTGGGCCAGTTCGATCCCGGCGACCACCGGCGCGCCATCCATGCGTGCGCCCAGAACCGGCCAGCCGCCGTCGTCGACTATCACCACGGCACAGGGCCAGCCCTTGGCCCGGGCGGTTTCCTGGGCGGCCTTGAGCAGGACCTGGGCTCGGTCCAGGGTAAGGATTGCCTTGTGGGCAACGGAGGCTTGGGTTTCTGCCGCTACCGCCCCTTGCAGGCTGCAGCAGGTGATCAGGGCCAGAAGCAGGGGTTTGACGCGCATGGCATGGACTCTCTAGTGTGGAGGTCCTGGGAGCTTATCCCGGCCATTGGCGCAGTTCGTTAGCCTCTGGCGGCAAGTTCATTACCTTTTGGCTAACACATCCATGGACATCCGACACTTTCGCTATTTCCTGGCGGTGGCGCGCCAGCGCAACTTCACCCGGGCCGCCGAACAGCTGGGCATCGCGCCACCGACCCTGAGCCGGCAGATCCAGGACATGGAGCAAGCCCTGGGTACGCGGCTGTTCCTGCGCCAGCAGCGCGAGGTCAGCCTTACCGAGGCCGGCGCCACCTTGCTGCTGGAGGCCGAGGCCACGGTGCGCCAGTTCGAGCTGGCCCAGCGCAACGCCCAGCGCGCCGGTCGCGGCGAGATCGGCCATATCGAATTGGGCTACGTGGCCTCGGCGGTGTACTCGGGGGTGCTGCAAAAGCAGGTACAGGAGTTCGTCCGCGACTGCCCGGATGTCAGCCTCAATGTGCGCGAGTGCCCCATGCCCACCTTGCCGGCGCGGATTGCCGACGGTCGCCTGGACATTGGCTATATCCGTTCGCCCATGACCTTGCCGGAAGGGGTGGAGGCGATCCGCCTGGAGGCCGAGGGTTTCGTCCTGGCGTTGCCGGCGCAGTCCTGGCTGTGCCGCCTGCCGCAGATCGCTTGTGAACACCTGATCAATGAAACCTTCATCCTGCCGGAACAGATCAACGGCACCTTGCAGGTGGCCGCCGAAGGCGGTTTTGCCCCCAGGCTCGGCGCCCAGCCCGGAGGGCTGGTGGCGGTCATGGCCCTGGTGTCCCTGGGCCAGGGCGTGGCGGTGGTGCCGGAATCGGTGGTGGGCCACCTGGGCCTGCCCCAGGTGTTGTACCGACCGATCGTCGGAAGTTCGGCTGCATCCTGGCTGTCGCTGATCCATCGCCGTTTCGAACAGGCGCCGGCGGTGGCGCGCTACATTGAGCAGGTACGCCGCGACCATCGCGCCGGCCAGCGCTGATCGTAGCCGCTGTCGAGCCTGCGAGACTGCGTCCGGGCGCGCAGCGGCCGCCATGGTGGTCGGCGGGCTATCCTGGAGACATCGCGAACCGTAAACCGGGCGGCTCATGTTGATTTGTACGCAGTTTGCGGTAGCGACGATTCGCAGCATCTCGCAGGGCTGCGGATAAAATCTTGTAATGATTTGCCGCTGGGGCTACGAAGCCCGGGCCTTGTAATCTCCCAATCCGTTTTTTCACTCAGGACTTGCATGAACACGCTCTCGGAGCCTCCCAGTCGGTGCTCTCATCCCGCCTTACCCCCTGCTTTCCCACGCCACTGCGTCATCCTGAGGCGCAGGCGCCCAGGCTGCCCTGCCAGTAGCCACGTTTTCCCGGCATCCGCCGCTTCCCACCCTTGCCAGAACGTCCCCGAGGCCTTGCGCCTTGGCGTCGTGTCGCGCCTGGCCGCTTGAGGAACCTGAATCGTATGGAATGGATCGCAGACCCCACGGCCTGGCTTGGCCTCTTGACCCTGATCATCCTGGAGCTGGTGCTGGGCATCGATAATCTGGTGTTCATCGCCATCCTCGCCGACAAGCTGCCGCCCCATCAGCGCGATCGGGCGCGGATCATCGGCCTGTCCCTGGCTCTGCTGATGCGCCTGGGCCTGCTGGCCAGTATTTCCTGGATGGTGACCCTGACCCAGCCGTTGTTCGAGGTATGGGGCAAGAGCTTCTCGGGCCGTGACCTGATCCTGCTGTTCGGTGGTGTGTTCCTGTTGTTCAAGGCCACCATGGAGTTGCACGAGCGCCTCGAGGGCCATGTCAGCCAGCGGGCCAGCAACGCCGGTTATGCGCTGTTCTGGCCCATCGTGGCGCAGATCGTGGTGCTCGATGCGGTGTTCTCCCTGGACGCGGTGATCACCGCCGTGGGCATGGTCGATGAACTGGCGGTGATGATGATCGCGGTGGTGGTGTCCATCGGCGTGATGATCGTGGCCAGCAAGCCGCTGACCCGCTTCGTCAACAGCCACCCGACGGTGATCATGTTGTGCCTGGGCTTTCTGATGATGATCGGCTTCAGCCTGACCGCCGAGGGCCTGGGTTTCCACATTCCCAAGGGCTACCTGTACGCGGCCATTGGCTTCTCGATCCTGATCGAGCTGTTCAACCAGATCGCCCGGGCCCGGCGCAAGAAGTCCATGCAGGGCCTGCGGCCCATGCGCGAGCGTACGGCCCACGCGGTGATGCGCCTGCTGGGTGGGCGCAAGCTGGCAGCGGAGGAGGTGGGCGAGGATATCGCCGACCTGGTGGAAGGCGACGAGACCGCGCCCAACGAGCTGTTCGACCGCCGCGAGCGGGTGATGATCAGCGGCGTACTGCAACTGGCCGAACGCCCGATCCGCAGCCTGATGACGGTACGTGCCGACGTCGACTACATCGACCTGGCCGACGACGCCGAAAGCATCCGCGAGAAACTGATGCATTCGTCCTACTCACGCCTGCCGCTGATTCGCGACGGCGCGGTGGAGGAGCCGCTGGGCTTCGTGCACAAGAAGGAACTGCTCAAGGAGTACCTGGCCGGCAACCCGCCGAACCTTGCGCATCTGGCGCGTACGACGATCAACCTGCTGGACAGCTTCACGGTCCTCAATGCCCTGGAGCAGATGCGCAAGGCCTCGACCCACATCGCCTTCGTGATCAACGAGTTCGGCGATTTCGTCGGCGTCCTGAGCATGACCGACATCCTCGAGTCCATCGCTGGCGAGTTGCCTGACGCCAGCGAAATCGAAGGTCCGGACATCGTCGAGGAGCAGGGCGGGTTCCTGGTCAGCGGTGCCTTGAACCTGGCGCAGATCCGCCAGCGCACCGGCTTCGCCGCCGAACCGACCGAGGACTACCAGACCCTGGCCGGACTGGTCATGAGCCTGCTGGACCGCTTGCCGGTCAAGGGCGATTGCCTGGAGTGGCAAGGCTGGAGCCTCCGGGTGATGACGGTCGAGGAACGGCGGGTGACCCGGGTCTTGCTGCTGGCTGGGGAGCGGGTTGACGATCGCGGCTCCCAGGCTTGAGCCGGGCAACACAGATCGGCGCCTGGCCAAGGCTCACAAGCTGGCGTGGAAGGTATAGCGATCCTTGCCGCTGTGCTTGGACTGGTACAGGGCCTGGTCGGCCTTGACCAGCACCTGGTTCAGGCTGTCGTCGTCCTCGACCCGGGCCAGGCCGATGCTGATGGTCACCGGCGGCCCAGCCGACTGCTCGCGCACCCGCTGGCACAAGCGTGCGGCCAGCAGTTCCACGGCTTCGCGCCGTACCCCCGGCAGGTAGACGGCGAACTCCTCGCCGCCCAGGCGCGCATAGTCGAAATCCACCATCACCGACTGGATGTCGGCGGCGACGCGCTTGAGTACCTCGTCGCCGCTGTCGTGCCCATAGCGGTCGTTGATCTTCTTGAAATTGTCGATGTCGATCATCGCCAGGTAATGCTCGGGTTCCCGGGGCCGGACCTTGAGGCGCTGGTCGGCGCGGGCCATGAATGAGCGGCGGTTGGGAATCTCGGTCAGGGCGTCGACATAGGCCTGCTCCAGCAGGCGCTTGGCCATGATGTAGTTGTACAGCCGGGCCTGGCGCAGGGTGATGAAGCTGTACAGGGTCAGCGCGGTGAGGAACAGCGAGTAGGCCAGGACGATCAGGCCCTTGAGTTCGCTGATCGAGGTGCGGGTCATCCAGTAAGGATTGAGCACGCTCCAGGTGATCAGCACCGCGACGAAGAACGACCAGCGCCGCAACGGCATCACCGAGGCGCTGTAGAGAATGCTCGAGGCGCCGAGGATCAGCCAGACCGGGTGCAGCTCCATGGGCAGGCCCTCGATCACCAGGCGCACGGCCAGGGCAATGACCAGCACGAACAGCAGGTTGACCCATTGGAAGTGCCGGGCTTTGTGGGTGAAGCCCAGGATGATGGTGTCGATCACCAGTAAGGTCAGGAATACCAGCGAAAGGAAGGTGAAGCCCTGCTGGCCGGGAAAGCTGACGATCAGGTCGAAGATCAGCCAGATGCTCAGGCTGGCGATGTAGGTCAGGATGCAGAAGCTGTGCAGGCGTTCGAAGTCGTACTGGGCGAATTCGTTTTTCAAGGCCGCCGGGGCGGCCTGGCTGAGTACCTGTTCTTCAATGGTCCTGAACATCGCCGGCCCTTGAGTGAGCTAAGGAGTGCGCAAGGCCTGGCCCCAGGGTCGGTAGCGCAGGGAGAACACCGCGCTGGCATGGCAGCCGGCCGGTCGTGCATCGGGAGTCGCAGGTTCCGCGCGAAACGGCTGGCCTTCGCCGCTGGTCTGGCGGAAGGCCTCGTGGACGATGCCGACCCCACAGGGCAGGGCGCTGGCATAGCTGTCGCGCACCATGGGGGCCAGGCGTGCGGTGCCGGCGCCATCTTGCCACCAGACCTGCAGGCCGGCGCTGGCCAGTTCGCCGAGCCAGGCGCCATTTACCTGCGGTGCCAGGTGTCCGGCGCTGAAGGCGCTCAGGTGCAGTGGCGCGTCGAGCTGGCGGGCGAAGTCCTTGAGCTGGCGTTGCAGGGTGGTCCGGCGCTGGGCATCGAGAAAATGCAGGTCGTCCAGTTCCATGGGCAGGTACCAGCCGCTGACCGGCAGTTGCCAGTCCTCGCGCAGCTTGCGCTGGCGCGCCAGGGAAGTGCCCAGTTGGGCCTGCCAGTAGGTTTCCAGGCCGGCGCTGTCCAGTTGCTCGATGCGCGGGTAGTAGGCCGGGTCCATGTACAGCCCCAGCACCAGTTGCAGGCCCTGTTCGCGGGCCTGGCGCAGGCTGTCGGCGAGCCAGCCATGGGCGCCGCCGAAGTGCGAGTCGCCGTAGGCGGTCCACTGCACGATCAGGGTCTTTACGCCGTTGCGGGCGCTGTCCTGCCAGATCTTGCGCCATTGTTCGCGGCCCAGGGCCGAATCGCTGTTCAAGGGTTGGTAGAACAACCGTTCCTCGGCCTGGGCGTGCAGGCCCAGGCCCAGCCACAGCAGGGTGATGTACATCAGTCGTTTCATCAGAAATTCAGCTCCACGCCCACCAGGATGCCATTGCCGCCTTCATACAGATTGCCGCCAAGGGATTGCTGGTACTCGGTGCGCACGGTCAGGCGCGAGCGATAGGCGTTGTATTGGTCGTCATCGAACCAGTATTGCCAGCGCAGGCCGAGTCCGGTGCGCAGGTCCTGGCGCCAGTCGTTGCTCGGGTCCTGGGCGGCGAACTCGAGAAAACCGTAGGGCATGATGGTCTGTGGGCTGCCCACCGGCAGCTTCCAGGCATGGCCCTGCTGGTAGCGCGACAGCCATTGGTGGTCGCCGGCCTTGGTCCACCAGGCCGCATCCAGGTAGAGGAAACGTTCGTCCCAGTCGCTTTCGTCGATGCGCCAGTCGTTGCGGTAGCGGCCCTGGTCGAGGACCGAGGCGGTGGCCCGCAGCAGGTAGTCGGTACTGGTGTGGCCACGCTTGCGATGGTCGTTGAGCTGGTCCAGCAGTCGCCCGGGGTCGAGCATCTGGCCCAGGCTCAGGCCGTGGTTGTCGTGGTCGTCGAACTGGCTCTGCTTGTAGATCTCGCCGTAGAAGTTGACGTTGGCGTTGCCCCAGGGCTTGTAGCGCAAGCCGACCCCGGCCGCGGCCGATTCGCCATAGGACGAGCGCCCCTGGCCACCCAGCAAGGTGCGGCCGTAGACCGACAGGCTGCTGCCGTTGCGGCTCGGTTCCTCGCCCAGGGCGTGATCCCACAGGGCCATCTGTACGTTCTGCGACTGAGGGTGGCGCCGGCTGCCCTTGACGCTGTTGTCCGGCAGTAGGTTGTTGTTGGTCGATACCCCGCCTGGTGACCAGGTGCTGGCGATGGTCACGCTATCGCGCCGGGACAGGGCCTCGTGGGCGCGGCGCTGGCGATAGCGGCGCGCTTCCAGGCTGCCGTTCTCGTCGTCGCCGGCCACCGGGTTCTGCTCCAGGTCGATGACCCGGCGCAGCTCCTGGCGGGCGGCGGTGCTGTCTTCGGCTTCGGCGTAACGCCAGGCCAGGGCTTCGCCCAGGCGATAATCCTCGGGGAAATCACCGGTGGCCCGTTGCAGGTGGGCAATGGCCAGGCGCCGTTGCTCCGGGGTGTCGGTGGCGGCCAGGCGCATGCCGTAGTCGGCAGCAAAGCGCGAGTTGTCCGGTTGCCGGCGCACGGCCTCGGCCAGCCACTGGGTGCTTTGTTCCGGCTCGCCGGCCTTTTGCGCGGTAATCGAGGCCGCGTAGTAGTGCCCGGCGTCGGGTGACTGGGCCAGCGCCTGGTGCTGGCGTTGCAGGGCTGTCGGGTAGTCGCCGCGTTGCTCGGCGATCGCCGCGCCCAGTGCCCACTCGTTGGCACCACGGCTGCTGCTTTGCTGCCAGTAGCGTTCGGCGCTGGGGTTGTCGCCGACGTTTAAGGCGCTGCGGCTGGCGGTGAGCCGGGCGTTATCGCTCAATTGCGCATCCGGGACGCTACGCCAGGCGGTCAGGGCCGCGGCCGAGTCGCCAGCGGCCTCCAGGGCATAGGCCAGGGGCAGGCGGCTGCCACGGTCGCCCAGGCGTTCGGCGGCCTGGTACCAGGCCACGGCGGCGCCGGGTTGCCCGGGCATGGCGCAGCGCCCCAGTGCGCGATATTCGCTCGCATCCCGGGGTTGCTGGCCAATGCTCTGCCGTACCACATCGCAGTGCCCGTTTTCGGCCAGCTGGGCCAATAGCTGGCTGCGGGTGGCGGGGGCGGTCCGCTTGATCAGCCCTGTCATGCGCTGCAATTGCAGCGGGTTCAACTGCGGCGTGGCGGCATAGAGCCCGGCCAGGCGCTGCAGCAGCGGGGCGGGCAGGGCGCCCGCGTGGCGGTCGTAGGCTTGCTCCAGCAGGGCCTGGGCATGGGGCTGGCGTCCAGCGGCCAGGGCCAGGTAGGTGGCCTGGTCCAGGGCCGTGAGGTTGCCGCCCTGGCGGTACTGGCGCTCCCACAACTCGGCGGCCTCGCGGTTGCGGCCCTGGGCCTGGAGCAGCTCGGCGCGCTTTTTCAGCACTGGCAGCGTCTGCGGTTGCTGGCCCAGCCATTGCAGCGCCCGGGCGCCCTGGCCCTGTTCCTGCCAGACCTCGATCAGCCGCTCGCGCCGGGCCGTGTCCCAGGGTTCGGGCAGGCTCTGGTTTTGCAGCAGGTCGCTGGCCTGCAGGCGCTGGGCCAGCACCAGCCAGGCTTGGGGATCATCCTGGGGCGAGCACTGGCGCAGTTGCTTGAGGGCCGCATCCGGGTCGTGCCGCGAGAGCCATTCGACGGTCTCCAGGCAGGGGCGGCGCAGTTCGTCGCTGAGGCGGCGCACGGTGTCGCTATCGTTCTCCTCGCGGGCCAGTTCCCAGTGCTGCAGGCGGATCGCCGGGTCGGCCTGCTCGGCCGGCGACAGGCGCAGGATCCAGCGTTGGGCCTGGTTGTTGCGGCCCAGGGCGATGGCCCGCTGGATCATCGCCCGGTGTACCTGATGCGCCGCTTGGGGGCTGGGCGCCTGCTCGAGCAGTCGTTCCAGCTTGGTTTCGTCCAGGTGCTGCATGTAGGCGTTGGCCAGGCGTTGCCAGCCTTCGGCGTCCAGCTGCCTGCTGGCGGCCAGCGGTTCGAGCTGAGCGATGGTGTCGCCGCTGTTGCTCAACTGCTCGGACCAGTTGGCCCGGGCCTGGCGCAGTTCGGCGTCGTCGCCCTTGGCCGGCAACTGTGCCAGCCAGTCGTAGGCGCGCTGGGGGCCGCCGGAGGTGGCCAGGCTCAGGCTATAGGCCTGCCACAACTGGGTGCGCTGGGCCGGGGGAGCGCTGTCGAGCCAGCGTTGCACTTGCTCCGGGGCGGGCGGGTCCTGGTCGATCCAGGTCAGGTGCAGGTCCAGTAGCGCCTCGCTGTCCTGGGGGGCGTTGGCCATGGCTTGCACCGCATCCTTGTAGCGCCGCTGCTTGGCCAGGGACTGGGCCAGCAGGCCCTGGGCTTCCTGGTTCCTGGGCACGCGCTGCAGCAGGTGCCGGGTCAGGCGCTCGACTTCCTTCCAGTTGCCCTTCTGTGCTTCGCGGTAGCCACGGTCGAGGTAGGGATAGCTGCGAAAACGCTCGAACTCGGTCAGTTCCTGGGCCAGGACCGTGCCGGACAGGCCCAGCAGCAGGCTGCCCAGCAGCCAAGGGGTGCGCTTGTTCATGGGGCCACCTGCGCCACGATGCTGTAGGCCGCCTGTTGTTCCTCGGCCTGGTCGGCCAGGGCCTGTTGCAGCACCTGGGCGGTGATCATGCCGCGTTCGACCAGGTGCTCGCCCAGGGAGCCGCGGTCGGCGTCGTAGTCGATCATGGCCTGGTTGAACAGGCTCGCCGGGACCAGGCCGTGTGCTTGCAGCAGGCGGCCGATCTGCACCTGGTGATGGCTGACCCGTTCGAGCAGCGCCTCGTCATCCTGGTGCCGTTCCAGGGTGGCGAGCATGCGCCGGGTTTCCTCGCCCTGGTGCTTGCCCGGGTACCAGTGGCGGATACCCAGGGTCACTCGGCCCTGAGGCGCCAGGCGGCATTTGACCGGGCGCTTGAGCTGGCGGCTGATGGCCCCCAGCGAGACTTGGCTGACCGGGTCCTCGGAGGCCAGGACCAGCGTGCCATCCTCGTCCATGACCGGCAGCACGCCGTACTGCACGGCGATGCGCCGGGGCACGCTGGCGATCAGTTGGGGATCGAGCTTGAACGGATTGAGCGGTGCCCACTCCAGCTCGAACTGCGCGGCCAGCTCCTGTACCAGCTGGAGGCTGTCGATGTAGCCGCGCACCAGCAGTTCGCGTCCCAGGCGCCGGTGCAGCGGGCTGGTGAGCACGGCTTCGAGCTGTGCTTCGCTGAGCAGGCCCTTGTCCACCAGGCGATGGCCCAGGGGCGTGCGCTGTGCCTTGGTCAGGGCCGGGAATTCATGGGTGGTCTTGTCCCAGGCGACCCGTCGCGAGTCGCCCATCTGCAAGACCTGGCGCAGTGCCCGCAGGTTGGCGAAGAAATTGACGAAGTTGCTCCACATCATGCGTGGAGCCGAGAGCAGGCCCTGGCCCAGGCCATAGAAACGGGTGACGAACCAGGCGCGCTGGAACAGGCGGTTGGCCAGCATCAGGCCGTTGAGCCAGAGCAGCGCCGCCAGCAGCGGGCTGTCGCTGAGGATCGACTGGAAGTGCCAGGCGTCCGGGGACAGCACGGTGATCAGCCACATGCCCAGCAGGACCAGGAGCAGCAGGTTCACCAGGAAACTCAGCAGGTAGGCGATCAGCCCGCGGCGATCGCGCCAGAGGAAGTAGTTGAGCAGGTTCTTGCGGCTCCAGCCCAGGTTGGTGGTGCCCTGGAACACGATGCCGACGATCCAGCGCGACTTCTGCCGGACGGCGTGCTGCCAGTCCCGGGGGAAATGCTCGCGCACGCAGATCACCTGGGCGAACTGGCGGTTCATCCCCGGGGCCCACTCATAATCCAGGGCCAGCTTCGGATCGTTCACCGAGTAGCGGGCGAAAATGCACTTCATGCCCTTTTGCTTCAGGCGAAAGCCGATGTCGTAGTCCTCGGTCAGGCTCTGCACGTCGAAGGCGATGCCGTCGCCGTCTTCCAGCAGGGCGCTGATGGCCCGGCGGCTGAAGCAGGTGCCGACCCCGGCGCTGGGCACCTGGCCGGTCAGGGCCTCGCGCACGATCACGTCCTTGCCGTGGTTCTCGGCGAACTCGTCGACGTAGTGGCCGGCGGTGAAGCCCTGCCATTGCGGTGCGTAGGGATAGACCGGGATCTGGATCAGGTCCTTGTTGGGCAGCAGGTAGTTGAACAGGCGCAGTTCCATGGGCGAGATCACGTCTTCCGTCATGCAGGATGAATCCGGCGAATTCGATCTTCGCCTCGCTCTCGAAGCGCAGGATGGCGTCGATGATGTTGTTCAGGCAGTCGGCCTTGCTGGTGGGGCCGGGGCGCGCGCAGACCACCTTGTGCACATTGGGGTAGTGCTGGCACACCGCGTCGACGTCGGCCTGGGTCTCGGCGTCGTTGGGGTAGGTGCCGACGAAGATCTGGTAGTTCTGGTAGTCGATGGTGGAGGCGGCCAGGCGCGCCATCTCGCCCACCACGCCGACCTCGTTCCAGGCCGGGACCATGATCGCCAGGGGTTTTTCCGCGGCCTCGAACAGCCGTTGCTCGTCTGCCCGCTGGAACTTCTCGTAGATGCGCCAGCGCCGGATCAGCTTGCGGGTCCAGTACACCAGGTCGATGAACAGGTCATCCAGGCCCAACAGGAACATCAGCAGGGCCAGGGTGATGGCCAGGTACTTCAGGCCATAGAGGATGTAGATGAAAAAATCGATCAGCTCCAGGTTCATGCGGGGCCACCCGCGGCTTGAGCCTCCAGCCAGGCGCTCAAGCGGCGGGCGATGTGTTCGCTGGCGTGGCCATCGCCATAGGGGCTGTGGACCCGGCTCATGCGTGCATACACCTGTTGATCGTCCAGCAGTTCGCTGGCGTGGCGCACGATGCGCTCACGGTCGGTGCCCACCAAAAGCACGGTGCCGCCTTCGAGCACGGCGGGGCGTTCGGTGACCTCGCGCAGCACCAGTAGCGGCTTGCCGATGGCCGGGGCTTCCTCCTGGATACCCCCGGAGTCGCTGAGAATGAAGTACGAGCGTCCCATCAGCCAGACAAAATGCTGATAGTCCTGGGGCGGGATCAGGTAGATGTTGGGCTTGTCCGACAGCAGGCCGTATACCGCGCTCTGTACCTGGGGATTGAGGTGGACCGGGTACACGAACTGGACGTCCGGGTAGCGCTGTCCCAGTTCGGCCAAAGCTTCGCAGATCTGCTGGAAACCATCGCCGAAGTTTTCCCGGCGGTGGCCGGTGACCAACACCATGCGCCGGCTGTCGTCGAGGATCGCCAGCGGTGAATGGGCGCTTGGCCGCCAGTGCAGTTCTTCCTGGTGGCCGCGCATCCACAGCAGGGCGTCGATCACGGTGTTGCCGGTGATCTCGATATTGGCTTCCGGCACGCCTTCACGCAGCAGGTTGGCCTCGCATTTGGCAGTAGGGGCGAAATGCAGGTCGGCGATCACCCCGGTCAGGCGGCGGTTGGCCTCTTCCGGCCAGGGCGCCTTGAGGTTGCCGGTACGCAGGCCGGCCTCGACGTGGCCGATGGGGAGCTGGCGGTTGAACGCGGCCAGGGCGGCGATGAAGCTGGTGGTGGTGTCGCCATGCACCAGTACCATGTCCGGGCACAGGCGCTCGTAGGTGGCATCCAGGTTGATCAGCAATTGCTGGGAAAGGCCATTCAGGGACTGGCCCTGGGTCATGACCTGCAGGTCTTCGTCGACCTCCAGCTCGAACGAATCGAGCACCTGCTTGAGCATCTCCCGGTGCTGTCCGGTGGAGCAGATGTGCAGTTCGATTCCTGGCCATTGACGCAGGGCTCGCGCCAGGGGCGCCATCTTGATTGCCTCTGGGCGTGTTCCGAAAACCATCATGACTTTGAATGGCATTGACCCCTCCTGGGTAGTGATGCAACCGGGCCTGGTCCTGAATGAAAGCAGTGGGCTCCACTCTTGTCCAACCAGGAGGCGGAACCCTGGCGGCCGCTCAAGGGCGAGGTTGCAAAGAAAAGAGGGCGTCTGGCAGTGGGACGAAATCGAAGTTCCGGGAGCCTGGGATAAATCGTTCGGAAAATGCAAAAGGATGTGTCGGCCAGTCCCCGGTTCCAGGGCTGAAAGTCAATCTTTGGTGATATTTCGTCATAAAAATGACGCTGATCGCCATTTATCGGGATGTCTGAAAAATGGCGGTGAGGATCGTGTCAATATGACGGCGCGCGCTGCTAGAATGCGCGCTATTGGTCGTTCGTCGAACGACTGCAAGTCATGAGTCTGTTGCGTGGGGTGGTTGCGTGGGGCGTGCGTTGGCGGTGTATGTGATGGGAATGGCGTTGGTCTTGACGTGCTTCGCTTGGGCGGCGTCTTCCCTGTTCCATTGAGACGCCCTTGTGGCGTGTCCAATTCTGGTGCTCGCCGACCGGTGGGCGCTTCAGTCATCCAGGACCGATGCCCGGGTCCGTGACGGCAATCAGCAAATGCTCCTGGCCATGACCGCCAGGGCCTGCTCCAGCATCTGTGGTACCGATACCGAACCGTCGATATGCCCCTGGGGCCGCTCGAGCCGTGCCAGCCAGGCCTGGTGTCGTGGGCGGTTGCGCCCTTCCCGGGTGCCGTTGTCGTAGGCTGCCGCCCATTCGAGGAAGGCCAGGTGTCGGGCATGCATGTCGCCGCCGGGCAAGATACGCGGGCCGAAGCGCTGGCGTTCCCGGGCACGGATGCCTTGGCGGCCCCGGCCCGCCGAGTATTTCGAGGATCGCTTGTCCAGCGTCTACCTGGCCTGCACCTCCACGGCCTACGAGTGCAGCCGCTGCGGGCGGTTGTGGTTGCAAAAGCCCGGCCTCGAGGACTTTGTCTCCTTCGCGCCTGTCAGCGGGCACTACGAAGCGGTGCTGGCGGTGGATAACCCGCTGGCCGACTAGCCTTGCCGGCGGTGTTGCGCAGCGTGCAGGGCGATGTAGTCCCGCAGGTTCTGATCGTCGATACCCAAGGTGCGCAGGATCTGTTCCAGGAAGCTCACCGGGGCGCTGCCCGGCGCGGTGATCACGCGCTGGTCGGCCACGGCGTGGGCTACGTCCTGGTAATGCGCGGCGCCGCCGTAGTTCACCGCCAGCAGGTTGGCCGCCGAATTCGAGGTGTGCCGCAGGTGATCGAGAACCCCGGCCTGGGCCAGGGCCCGGGTGCCGTCGCAGATTCCGGCGAGCACGATGCCACGTGCCTGGGCGTCACGCAGCAGGGCGCCGATCTCCAGGGGCTGGCCGCTCTGCCAGAAGGTTCCGCCGCAGATCATCAAGAGGTCGAGTTGCTCCAGGTCGATGTCCTCCAGTGCCAGGTCGGGCGTCACTCGCAGGCCCCCCATGGACGTGACGAGCGTGCCGCCGGGGCTGGCGTAGCGGCAGTCGAAGCCGTAGTAGGCCCGGACAGTGGCGTTGACCAGGGTGGTTTCCCAGTCGGCGAAGTTTTCGGTGAGCAGGGTGATGGCGCGGGGCATGGGCAATCCTTGCGATAGTCAATGGAGACAGGGAGGCATCGGTGTAGCTTGCTACATGTTACATCGTGGCCGCGGTGTCCCTGCCGGTTCTGCCGTCTCGTTTTCATGACGCTTGAAGAGGCGATCTTCAAGGGAGTCTCCAGTGCGGCCGATGTATGCGCGGCCTGGTAGAAAGAGGCCAACGACGAGGTCGGCAAAGCTTGTTCGATGGAGGAGCACCAAGGTGCCCCGGGACGTGATCGGCGACTGCGCCGATTGGCCTCAAGAGAACCATCGGCGCCGGGCCTGAGCACCTTCCAGGCCAAACGGTGGCAGGGTCGGCCTGTAGGGCGAGCTACAAAAAAGTGGCTGGCGGGTCTTTACACGGAGCTGCGGGCTCATCACCATACGCGCCGTCTAAGTTTCGCTGCTGACCAGACAATTCCAGCCACCAGAAGGGTGGTTGTTTTGTTGCGTCCAAGAAAAGCAGTCGAATATGACCCACGTACCGTTCAAGAGAATTCAGCACAAGCTCGCCCGTTCCGGGGTGGCCATCGAACGCCTGAATTCCAATTCCCTTTCCATCTCCTCGATCAATGACGCCGGGCTCAAGGCGGATCTGCTGCTGCCCGAAGGGTTTGCCATCGAAGAGAAGGCCATCACCCAGCTCATGGATTTCGCCCGCGTCGCCCACCCCCATGGCGGTGAGGTGAAGTGCGCTTGCGCCACGCCTGACTTCCACACCGGCAGCTCGATTCCGGTGGGCAGCGTGATCGTCACCAGCCACGACCTGGTGGTGCCCCAGGCCATCGGCACCGATATCAATTGCGGCATGCGCCTGCACAAGCTGGGCCTGGACTATGAGCAGTTCATGGCGCAGAAGGCCAAGTGGACCGCCCTGGTGCGGGGTGACCTGTTGGAAGGCACGCGCAACATTCCCACCAGCCCGCAAGCCATGAGCGCGTTGTTCGAGGCGGGCCTGGGCGACTTCTGGGCCCAGGTCCGGCAGCAGGCCCCGGTGGGCTTGTTCGCCGGGGCGGATTTCGCCCAGTTGCAGCGTGAGCTGGCCGGCCTGCATGAGTCGTCCTTTGCCCGTGGTCGCGCCGCCTATGGCCCGGAGGCCTTGCAGGACCGGTCGCGGCAGGTCTTGCGGGATCCGGGCCTGGGCTCCCTGGGCGGCGGCAATCACTTTGTCGAGATCCAGGTGGTCACCGAGCTGGTGGATCGCCAGGCCTGCTTTACCCACGGCCTGGCGGTGGGGCAGGTGGTGATGATGATCCACACCGGCTCGCGGGATGTCGGGTTCTATGTCGGCCGGCGCTGGATGGACAAGGCCAAGGCCTTGTGGCCGGCGGGCCTGAAGCATCCGCAATCGAAGATCTTCGCCCTGTTCGGCGAGATGGCCGACGAGTACCTGCTGGCGATGCACAGTGCTGCGCATTACGCCGATGCCAACCGCGCGCTGATTGCCGAGATGGTGCGCCAGCGCACGCGGCAGGTGTTCGGCGCGGGGATCGAGGCACCGCTGATTGTCGATGTGCCGCACAACATCGTGTTGCGCGAGGAGGTGGGCAACGTGCACCGCAAGGGCGCGACCCCGGCCTATGCCGGGCAGCCGCTGCTGATTCCCGGGAGCATGGGTCACGATTCCTACCTGCTGACCGGCCTGGGCAACGAGCGCTGGATGCGTTCGGCCAGCCACGGCGCCGGGCGTTCGATGTCGCGTGGCGACGTGATCGTGCGGGCCAAGCGGGACAAGGCGTTCCTGGGGTTGCAGGGGGTGGAGTGCATCACCACCAAGGAGGAGCGGATGATCGAGGAGGCGCCGGGGGCGTACAAGGAGATCGGGCAGGTGATTCGTTCCCAGGTGGAGGAGCGGACGGTGTCGGTGATTGCGCGGTTTTCGCCGGTCCTTACGTTCAAGGCGTAAGCACGGTGGGCTCTTGGGGCACGATGGCTTGCGGATTTGCCGTTCAGGTAGGCGGCCGCTACATTGTCGCCCCCTCTGGCCTGTTCGTTCTGAGCGCTGCCGTTGCAGTCATCGGCGGCCGCCAACGCCCGAGACGCGTTAGCCGCCAGGGCGATTGCCTGTTTGCGTTGAAAGTCGGGTATCCAGCATGAGTCAAGATCAGAACCTGAAGCACGAGGCGGGAGCGCCTTTGACCGGTGCCAGCGAGTTCGTCGTCGACAAGCCGCCCCTTGCCGAACTGCTGGCGGTGCTTGCCCAGTGTGGCGAGGTGGTTTCCAGCTTCTTCAAGCCAGATCCATGTATCAAGGTACTGGGTGAGGGGCGGCGACTGGCCGAGTTTCTGGAGCGTTTCAGCGACTTCGCCGGGTCGACGGCGATCGGGCAGGTCGAGCCTGAGTTCGGACCTTTTTCCCTACTGAATCGATACGAGTTCGAGGGCTCGCTGCTGGCGGTGGTGCTGCGGGGCGGCTGTCATCACTCGACCCGCGGGTTGAGCCTGGCCAATGCTCGGAGGTTGGTGGGAGAGGCGCTGGAGGCCGTGTTTCCGGCGCCGTTTTCCGAGCTTGTGGTGTATCGGTTTGACAGCCTCGATTGGTGTGAATTGACCCGGGGGTCGACGATTTCTTCTGCTTATGTGGTGTGTCAGGGGGCTCGGAATCTCTGGTGGGTGTTGTGCGTTTCCGACTTTGATTGATGCCTTCGCCAAAAAAGTAAGCAAATACGCTTGCCCCTCCACTCGGTGCCTCGCCTAGGCTCGACATACTCTCTCTCTGGCATTGATCCATGGGCCGCGGCAATGAGCCATCCATGGCCCAAGGCGGCTAACCCGGCGTCCTGCCGGGTCACCCACGGCTCAATGCCTGCGTTCGGCCATCGTGGTCAACGGGGCCTTCAGGATCAAAAGCCAAAGCAAGTCTAAGCAGAGCGAAAGCCCTGGCGTCGCCTTGTATAGCCGCTGCCGCAGGCTGCGCACGGGCGCGTAGCGGTCGGTGGGATCGTCAATCCGCTGAAGGGCCCTTGTCGCAGCCTCGCCCGGGCTCGACAGCGGCTACAGGGCTGAGAGGGCGCGTTCGATTTGCCTCTGTTGTCGCCGTTGGTTTGTGTGGCAAACTTCGCAAATATTCCGTTATTACGATTTTAATTCCGTTATAGCGGAAATTTACTTGGGGTCTGTCGCTGCTGCGACGGGTTCCGAAGCTCTCAGGCGTGGTCGTGGATGGCCACCTTCAATCAGGAGAAACCCCATGAGCATCACCCGTTATGGCACTGGCAGCACCGCAGGCGGTGGCCAGCCGCGTCCTTTCGCCCGCGCCGTGGAGGCCGATGGCTGGTTGCATGTGTCCGGCCAGGTGCCGGCGCTGGAGGGCGAGATCGTCCATGGCGGGATCGTCGAGCAGACGCACCAGGCGATGCGCAACCTGGTGGCGATTCTCGAGGAGGCCGGTTATGGCCTGGAGGACGTGGTGCGCGTTGGCGTGTGGCTGGATGACCCGCGGGATTTCTGGAGTTTCAACAAGGTCTTCGGCGAGTACTTCAAGCCCGAGCATGCGCCGGCCCGGGCCTGTGTGCAGGCCAGCATGATGGTGGACTGCAAGGTCGAGATCGACTGCGTGGCTTACAAGCAGCGGTAAGCGGCTAGCTGCAAGCGGCAAGTCGAGGTGTGAATGGGAGTGCTTTGGGGGAATGGTTCGAAGATGACTGAAGACAACATCAAGCGCCGGGCCAGGGGCCTGGACCGGGCGTTCGATATCCTCGACTTCCTCAAGGAGGTCGGCCAGCCGCTGCGCCCCAACGATATCGCCAAGGGCGTGGGCAGCCCCAAGTCCACGGTCTACGAGCTGGTGGAGTCGCTGCTGGAGCGGCGCATCCTGGAGCCGGTGGGGCGCGACGGGCATGTGTACCTGGGGCGCCAGTTGTACTTTCTCGGCCAGGCGCACTTGCGGCATTTCGACCTGAGCCGCGAGGCCGGCCAGGCCCTGCAAGACATCGTCGCCCAGACCGGCGAAACCGCGCAGATGTGCCTGCTCAATGGGCGCAAGTACACGGTGGCGCTGATGAAGGAGGGCGAGCGGCACTTTCGCATTTCCTCGGACATCGGCGAGAACGCGCCCATTCCCTGGACCGCGTCCGGGCGCTTGCTGCTGGGGCACTTGAGCGATGAGCAGATTGTCGAGCTGATCGACGAGCAGGACTTCATCCTCCCCGATGGCCAGCGCTTGTCGCTGGAGGTTTTCCTCAAGGAAATCCGCCAGGCCAGCGCGGAAGGTTTCTTCTCTTTCGACAGCGTCGCCGACACCTTCACCCATTGTTTTGCCGCGCCGGTGCGCGACGAGCATGGGGTGTGCGTCTGTACCCTGTGCATCGTCGCGCCCCGGGCCGATGCCCAGGCCAACTACCGCCACTATCGCCAGGTGCTGCTCGACAGCGCCGATCGCCTGGCCCGGCGGATCAACGACTAACCTGTACCCCCGCGGCCGTCGCTGGCCGCTTTGCCAAGGAGTCGCCACATGTCTTCTGTTTCGAACCTGCCGCTGGTGCAAAAGGGCGCGGCCGCCATCGGCGCCAGCTTGCTCAAGGACGTCAGCCTGCCGGCCCTGGTGCTGCATCGCCAGGCCCTGGAACACAACATCCGCTGGATGCAGGCTTTCGTCAGCGCCAGCGGCGCCGAACTGGCCCCCCATGGCAAGACCAGCATGATGCCGGGGCTGTTCCAGCGGCAGCTGGACGCCGGCGCCTGGGGCATCACCCTGGCCACCGCCGTGCAGGCGCGGGCGGCCTATGCCCATGGCGTGCGCCGGGTGCTGATGGCCAACCAACTGGTGGGCGCGCCGAACATGGCGCTGGTGGCCGAGTTGCTGGCCGCCGGGGATGTCGACTTCTATTGCATGGTCGATCACCCGGACAACGTGGCCGACCTGGGGGCGTTTTTCGCCCAGCGCGGCGTCACCCTCAAGGTGATGATCGAGTACGGCGTGGTGGGCGGGCGCTGCGGCTGCCGCAGCGAGCAGGAGGTGGTGGCACTGGCCCGGGCGATCCAGGCCCAGCCGGCGCTGGCCCTGTGCGGGATCGAAGGCTACGAGGGGGTGATCCATGGCGATCAGGCGGTAGCGGGCATTCGCCGCTTCGCCGACTCCCTGGTGCGCCTGGCGGTGGACCTGCAAGACGACGGCCTGTTCGCCATCGAGCGGCCGATCATCACCGCTTCGGGGTCGGCCTGGTACGACCTGATCGCCGAGTCTTTCGAGACCCATAACGCCAAGGGCCGGTTCCTCAGCGTGCTGCGCCCGGGCAGCTATGTGGCCCATGACCATGGGATCTACAAAGAGGCCCAGTGCTGCGTGCTGGACCGGCGCAGCGACCTGTACGAAGGCCTGCGCCCGGCGATGGAGGTCTGGGCCCATGTGCAGTCGCTGCCGGAGCCGGGCTTCGCGGTGGTGGCCCTGGGCAAGCGCGACGTGGCCCATGACGCCGGCTTGCCGCTGCCATTGCGGCGCTACCGGGCCGGGGCCGAGGCGAGTGCCGGGGATGACGTCAGTGGCTGCAAGGTCACCGCGGTCATGGACCAGCATGCGTTCCTGACCGTTGCCCCTGGGGTACAGCTGCGGGTGGGGGACATCCTCTCCTTCGGCACCTCCCACCCGTGCCTGACGTTCGACAAATGGCGCACCGGGTTGCTGGTGGACGAG
Organism: Pseudomonas sp. MSSRFD41; assembly: GCF_014230245.1. Lineage (NCBI taxonomy): Bacteria > Pseudomonadati > Pseudomonadota > Gammaproteobacteria > Pseudomonadales > Pseudomonadaceae > Pseudomonas > Pseudomonas sp. MSSRFD41. Next base: position 72,740 of record NZ_JACKZK010000023.1, read on the forward strand.
CACTTGCGGGTCTTGGAAAACCTCGAGACCTGCTTCTGATTCTGGCACCTGCTGCGCAGGTGATGATGTCCTCCCCCGACAACACACATACTCGCCAGAGATGCCCTCATCATGAACACCGCCAACCCGCGCATCGCCTTGATCGGCGAATGCATGATCGAACTGCAACACCGTGCCGACGGCAGCCTGCAACAGAGCTTCGGTGGCGATACCTTGAACACTGCGGTGTACCTGGCCCGCGAGCTGGGCGAGGGCGCCCGGGTCGATTACGTCACCGCCCTGGGCGACGACAGTTTCAGCGAGGCCATGTGCCAGGCCTGGGCCGCCGAGGGCATCGGCCTGGACAAGGTCCAGCGCCTGCCCGGGCGCCTGCCGGGGCTGTATTGCATCCAGACCGACGCCCAGGGCGAGCGGCGTTTTTTGTACTGGCGCAACGAGGCGGCGGTGCGCGACTGTTTCACCACCCCGGCGGCGGGGGCGATCCTGGAGCAGTTGCAGGGCTACGACGTGCTGTATTTCAGCGGCATCACCCTGGCGGTGCTGGGCGAGTCCGGTCGTGCCCGGTTGTTGGAACTGTTGCCCGAGGCCCGTCGGCGAGGGGCGCAGGTGGTGTTCGACAACAACTACCGGCCCAGGCTCTGGGCATCCGTGGAACAGGCGCGGCAGGCCTACCGGCAGGTGCTGGAGCAAGTCGACCTGGCGCTGCTGACCCTGGATGACGAACAGGCGCTGTTCGGTCATGCCGATGCTGAAGCGGTGCTGGCCGCCTATCCCGGGCTGGCCGAAGTGGTGGTCAAGTGCGGTGCCCAGCCGTGCTGGGTGCGCTGTGGCGAGGGCCTGTACCAGGTGCCGGCGCAGCAAGTGGGCAAGGTGGTGGATACCACGGCGGCGGGGGATTCGTTCAGCGCCGCCTACCTGGCTGCACGTTTGTCAGGGCAGGAGCCGGTGTCAGCCGCCGAAGCCGGGCATCGCCTGGCGGCACGGGTGATCCAGCACCCAGGCGCCCTGATTCCTCGCCACTCGGTGTAGCCGCTGCCGCGGGCTGCGTAGGGGCCGCGGGGCCGGGGCGATCTTAAGGTATTGAAGGTCCCGCGGACCTTGGCGCAGCCTTGCGGGCTCGGCAGCGGCTACCGGTCAGTCGCGGAAGAAGACTTGCACCAAGTGGTAGCCGAACTTGCTCTTGATCGGGCCGTGCACGGTGCGCAGGGGTTTCTTGAAAATCACCTGGTCGATGGCGCCGACCATCTGTCCCGGGCGCACTTCGCCCAGGTCGCCGCCGCGCTTGCCGGAGGGGCAGGTGGAGTATTTCCTGGCCAGCACGTCGAAGGCTTCGCCCTTGGCGATGCGTTGCTTGAGCTGTTCGGCTTCTTCGGCGGTTTTCACCAGGATATGGCGGGCTTGGGCTTTCATGGGCGGGTGACCTTGTCGCGGGAATACGGCGGTCGCGGATTATGCCTGAATTGCGTCTTCGCGGCCGATCATCTGGCGAATCTTCTGCGCCAGTTCCTCGATGGAAAACGGCTTGGCCATCAAGTCCATGCCCGGTTCCAGGAAACCCTGGCGCTCGGCGGCCTTTTCCGCGTAGCCAGTCATGAACAGCACCTTGAGCCCCGGGCGATGCTGGCGGGCGATCTCCGCCAGTTGCCGGCCGTTCATCCCCGGCAGGCCAACATCGGTCACCAAGAGGTCGACCCGCATGGGCGACTCCAGGAAGGGCAGGGCACAGCGGGCGTCTGCGGCCTCGAAGGCGCGGTAGCCCAGTTCGCTCAGCACATCGAGCACCAGCATGCGCACCGCCGGGTCATCCTCGACCACCACCACGCATTCCCCGGCGATGGCCTGGGGCGGCTCGCCGCCGGCCTGCGGTTGTTCCGGCTCCAGCGGCGCGGTGTGCAGGCGCGGCAGGTACAGGCGCACGCAGGTGCCGTGGTCCGGTTCGCTGTTGATGGTTACGTGGCCGCCGGACTGCTGGGCGAAACCGTAGATCATCGACAGGCCCAGGCCCGTGCCCTGGCCGATGGGCTTGGTGGTGAAGAACGGATCGAAGGCCTTGGCCAGGATCCGCGGGCTCATGCCCGCGCCGTTGTCACTGACGCCGAGCATGACGTAGTCGCCGGCCTGGACCGGCTCCAGGGTGCTGATGTCGCTGCCGTCCAGGTAGCTGTTGGCGGTCTCGATCAGCAGCCGGCCGCCGCCGGGCATGGCGTCGCGGGCGTTGATCACCAGGTTGAGCAGGGCGTTTTCCAGCTGGCTGGCGTCGGTACTCACCGGCCAGATGCCGTCGGCCAGTTGCAGTTGCAACTCGATGTGCTCGCCCTTGGTGTGGTTGAACAGGTCCTGCAGCGAACGCACCAGCTGGTTGGGGTCCAGGGGCCGGCGATCCAGGGACTGGCGGCGGGAGAAGGCCAGCAGGCGGTGGGTCAGGGACGCGGCGCGCTTGGCCGAGGACATGGCGGCCTCGGTGAAGCGGCCGATCTCGTCGCCGCGGCCGTTGTCGATGTAGCGCTGCATCAGGTCCAGGCTGCCGATGATGCCGGTGAGCATGTTGTTGAAGTCATGGGCGATACCGCCGGTGAGCTGGCCCACGGCCTCCATCTTCTGCGCGTGGCGCAGGGCGTCTTCGGCGCGCTCGCGCTCGAACATCTCGTTTTGCAGGCGCTGGTTGGCCGTGGCCAGGGCCTCGGTACGGCGGTTGACCCGTTCTTCCAGGGTTTCGTTGAGGTTGCGCAGGGCTTCCTCGGTCTGCCGGCGCTCGGTCTCGTCGTTGACGAAGATATAGAAACCGTTGACCGCCCCATCGGCGCCGTGGCGTGGCAGGAAGCGGGTCAGGGCATGGCGCGGGCGGCCGTCGCGATGGGGCGAATCGGCCTCGAAGCTGCACGGCTTGCCCGCCAGGGCGGCGGCGATCTGCTCGGCGCGGCTGGCGTAGATCTCTTCGCCCATCACCTCGCGGAGGGTCTTGCCGTACAGCTCTTGTGGCGTGAGGCCGTACCAGTCCAGGTAGGCGCTGTTGTTCAGGCGAAAGCGTTCCTCATGGTCGACGTAGCCGATCAGCGCCGGCATGGCGTTGATGATCAACTGCAGTTCGGTCTGGCCCTGGCGCAGTGCCTGTTCCATCTGCTTGCGTTCGGTGAGGTCCAGGGCGGCGCCGAGAAAGCGCGTCGGCCGACCGTGGTGATCCTTGTAGCAGCGGCCCCGGGCGAAGACCCAGCGCAACTGGCCGTCGGCCAGTTGCAGGCGGTATTCCTCGGCGTATTCGCTGCCGTGGGTGATGCAGTGCTTGATGCTGCGGGCCACCATGCCACGGTCCTCGGGATGCACGCCCTTGAGGTATTCGCTGATGGGCAGTTGCCGCGAGCGTTGTGGATCGACGCTGTGCAATTGGGCGAAATGCGCATCGGCGATGAAGCGATCCTCGCCGATGTCCCAGTCCCAGGTGCCCACCGCGTCGGTGGCGGCCAGGGCCAGTTGCAGGCGTTCCTCGGTCTCATGCTGGGCGCGCAGGCTGTCGTCGGAGCGCTGCTTGAGCTCCAGGGCGATGCGCCGGCGCTCGTTGGTCTCGATGGCGGTGACCAGGATCCCGGCGACGGCCCCGTGTTCGTTGCGGATCGGGCTGTAGGTCAGGTCCAGCCAGACGTCATGGGCCGTGCCGTTGGTGCGCTGCAGGTTGAAACGCTGCTCGCTGAAGCTGCGCACCTGGCCGTTGAGCACGGCGTGGTAGATCGGGTCGGTGAAGTCCTTCAGCTCTGGCCAGGTCAGGTGCGCTGGCAAGCCGAAGGCCTTGGGGTGCTTGTTGCCGGCCAGCAGGGCGAAAGCATCGTTGTAGATCTGCGTCAGCTCGTCGCCCCAGAGCAGCAGCATCGGCATGGGGGAATGGATCACGATGTCCACCGCGGTACGCAGGCTCTGCGGCCATTGCCGGGCGTCGCCCAGGGCCGTGGTCGCCCAGTCCAGGCGGGCAATCAGGGTGGCGGCATCGCTGCCGGGGTGGGAACCATTCATGTCGAGGGAGTCCTGGGTGCTGCGATATGACGCAATGACCGGCAGCCTGTGAAGCGTGCTGCCTATGCAAACGGATGGAGTGTAGGCGGTTCTGGCGTGGTCATTTTCACCCGCTTTGGCGGCGGATGACCAGCGCCGAGCATCGCGCAGCGGCCGCGATCTCGCTTGGCGCGGTGTGCCAGGCGCGGCGCGGAGTCAGGTTTGGCGGCCCGTGCCGGGCCGTGCGCAGCCTGCGGCAGCGGCTACACCAAGCGCAGCCGATCCAGCTCGGTGCTGTTGTTAGCCGCTGCCGAGCCTGCGAGGCGGCGCACGGGCGCGCAGCGGCCGCAGGAGCGGTCGGCGCGGTGGATCAGCTGCGCAGTTCCTCGCGGTCGCGGAACTGTTCCAGGGCCTCGGGGTTGGCCAGGGCGTCGGTGTTCTTCACCGGCAGGCCGTGGACCACGTTGCGCACCGCGAGCTCGACGATCTTGCCGCTGATGGTCCGGGGGATGTCGGTCACCGCAAGGATCCTGGCCGGCACGTGGCGTGGCGTGGTGTTGCTGCGGATCACCTGGCGGATGCGCTCGCGCAGGGCGTCGTCCAGCGCCACGCCCTCCTGCAGGCGCACGAACAGCACCACCCGCACGTCCTGCTCCCAGCTCTGGCCGATGGCCAGGCTCTCCACCACTTGCTCAAGCTTCTCCACCTGGCGGTAGATCTCCGCGGTGCCGATGCGCACGCCGCCGGGGTTGAGCACCGCGTCGGAACGACCATGGATCAGCCAGCCGCCATCGGCCAGTTGTTCGGCGTAGTCGCCCTGGGCCCAGACCCCGGGAAACAGCTTGAAGTAAGAGTCGCGCAGCCGGCTCTGGTCCGGGTCGTTCCACAACCCCACCGGAATGCTCGGAAAGTGCCGGGTGCAGACCAGTTCGCCTTTCTCGCCGAGCACCGGCTGGCCCTGGTCGTTCCAGACTTCGATGGCCATGCCCAGGCCCTTGCCCTGCATTTCGCCACGGCGTACCGGCTGCACCGGGTTGCCGGCGACGAAGCAGGCGACGATATCGGTGCCGCCGGACATCGAGGCCAGGCACAGGTCGGCCTTGATCTCTCGATATACGTAGTCGTAGCTCTGGGGCGACAGCGGCGAGCCGGTGCACAGCAGGGTCTTGAGGCTGTCCAGGCGATGGCTCAGGCGTGGCCGGCTGCCGGCTTTCTCCAGGGCGGCCAGGTACTTGGGGCTGGTGCCGAAGGCATCGATCGCCTCGCTGTCGATCAGGTCCACCAAGCGCTCGTTATGCGGGTGGAACGGCGAGCCGTCGTAGAGCACCAGGCTGGCGCCGGTGGCCAGGGTCGAGACCAGCCAGTTCCACATCATCCAGCCGCAGGTGGTGTAGTAGAACAGCCGCTGGCCGGGGCCGAGATCGGCGTGCAGGCCGTGCTCCTTGAGGTGCTGCAACAGCACCCCGCCGGTGCCGTGGACGATGCACTTGGGCACCCCGGTGGTGCCGCTGGAGTAGAGGATGTACAGCGGGTGGGCGAAGGGCACCGCGACGAACACGGGGTCGCCGCCGCTCCGGTAGAAGTCCTGCCACAGGCTGACCCGGGCCTGGGTCCGGTAGTCCTCGGCACGGGCCTGGGGGCGGGTGCCGGGCACGATCAGCAGTTGCTCCAGGGAGGGCAGGCGCTGGAGGATCTGGTCGATCTTTTCACCCTGGTCCACCTCCTTGCCGGCATAGCGGTAGCCGGCGCAGGTGATCAGCACCTTGGGCTCGATCTGGCCGAAACGGTCGATCACGCCCTGGGTGCCGAAGTCCGGCGAGCAACTGGACCACACCGCGCCCAGGCTGGTGGTGGCGAGCATGCCCACCAGGGTCTGCCAGGTATTGGGCATGCAGGCCGCCACCCGGTCGCCCAGGCCGACCCCGATGGTCCGCAGGCTGGCTTGCAGGCCGGCGACCTGGGCCGCCAGCTCGGCATAGGTCAATTGCTGGCGCTGGCCGTCTTCGGCGATCGCCACCACCGCCACACTGTCGTCGCGGCGCTTGAGCAGGTGTTCGGCGAAGTTCAGGGTGGCCCCGGGAAACCACTGGGCGCTGGGCATCTGCGGCCCTTCGCGCAATACGCACTCGGCGCCTTGGTGGAAGCTGACCTCGAAGAAGTCGACGATGGCCTGCCAGAAGGCTTCGCGCTGGTCGATGCTCCACTGGTGCAGGCCGGGGTAGTCGCCGATGTCCAGGCCGTGGCGCTGGTTGATGAAGCGGCGGAAGGCGTCGATGCGCGTCTTGCCGATGCGCTCGGCGCTGGGTTGCCAGAGTATGTCGGACATGCAAGGGCTCTCTTGTTGTTCTTCTGATCTGCTGTTGCTTGCGGCTCACCGCTTACAGCTTGTCGCTACCGTTATTGCGCCAGCCAGCCGCCATCGATGTTCCAGGCCGCGCCGCGGACCTGGGCTCCGGCATCACTGCACAAAAATAGCACCAGCTCGCCCAGCTGCGCCGGGGTGACGAACTCCAGGGAGGGTTGTTTTTCCGCCAGCAGGTCATGGCGCGCCTGTTGCGGATCGATGCCGCTGGCCGCGCGGTCGTCGATCTGCTTCTGCACCAGCGGGGTCAGCACCCAGCCCGGGCAGATGGCGTTGCAGGTGACGTTGCTGGTGGCGGTCTCCAGGCCCACCACCTTGGTCAGGCCGATCACCCCATGCTTGGCCGCGACATAGGCGGCCTTGCCCACCGAACCCACCTGGCCATGCACCGAGGCGACGTTGACGATCCGCCCCCAACCCTTGGCGCGCATGCCCGCCAGCCCCAGGCGGGTGCTGTGGAACACCGCCGACAGGTTGATGGCGATGATCGCGTCCCAGCGTTCCACCGGGAACGCCTCGACGGTGGCCACGTGCTGGATGCCGGCGTTGTTCACCAGGATGTCGACGCCACCGAATTCGCGTTCGGCATAGGCGAACATCTCGGCGATCTGCGCCGGGTCGCTGACGTCCGCCGGATGATGGCCAACCTTGACGCCGTGCTGCCGGACCTCGGAGATGGCTTGGGAGGCGTCGCCGAAGCCATTGAGGATCAGGTTGGCCCCGGCCCGGGCCAGGACCTGGGCGATCCCCAGGCCGATACCGCTGGTGGAGCCGGTGACCAGGGCGGTCTTGCCAGAGAGAGTGGTCATGAATACCTCACACGATGCCAGTGGCGTAGAAAGTGGCGATGACGACGAAGACCGCCAGGGTCTTGATCAGGGTAATGCAGAAAATGTCCTTGTAGGCCTCGCGGTGGGTCAACCCGGTGACCGCCAGCAGGGTGATCACCGCGCCGTTGTGGGGCAGGGTGTCCATGCCGCCGCTGGCCATGGCGGCCACCCGGTGCAGCACGTCCAGGGGAATGTTGGCGGCGTGGGCGGCGCTGATGAAGGTCTCGGACATGGCCGCCAGGGCGATGCTCATGCCGCCCGAGGCAGAGCCGGTGATGCCAGCCAGCAGGGTCACGGTGATGGCCTCGTTGACCAGCGGGTTGGGGATGCCCTTGAGCCAGTCGGCCAACACCAGGAACCCCGGGAGGGAGGCGATCACCGCGCCGAAGCCGTACTCCGAGGCGGTGTTCATGGCCGCCAGCAAGGCGCCGCCGACCGCGCTCTTGCTGCCTTCGGCGAGCTTGCTGCGAATGGCGCCGAAGCCGCACGCCAGCACCATCAGGATGCCCACCAGCAAGGCGGCCTGCACCGCCCAGATGGCGGTGAGCTTGGCGATCTCGGTGGTCACCGGCGCTGCCATGCCCGGCAGGGCCAGGCTGTGGGTCTTGCCATACCACTGCGGGATCCAGTGGGTGAACAGCAGGTTCATGACCCCCACCAGCAGCAGCGGCGACAGGGCTACCCAGGGGTTGGGCAGCTTGAGGTCGGCGGCGGTCTCCGGTTCGTTGCGCAGGTCGCTGCCGTAGCCTTCGCCGGCCTGTTGCGCCTTGCTGCGCTGGCGCTGGAGGAACAGCATGCCGGCGCAGAACACGAACAGGGTGCCGATCAGCCCCAGCCAGGGCGCGGCCCAGGCGGTGGTGTTGAAGAAGGTGCTGGGGATGATGTTCTGGATCTGCGGGGTGCCGGGCAGGGCGTCCATGGTGAAGGAGAACGCGCCCAGGGCGATGGTCGCCGGGATCAGGCGCTTGGGAATGTCGCTCTGGCGGAACATTTCGGCGGCGAACGGGTAGACCGCGAACACCACCACGAACAACGACACGCCGCCGTAGGTCAAGAGGGCGCAGACCAGCACGATCACCAGCATCGCCTGGCGGGTGCCCAGCAGGCGGATGGCGGCGGCGACGATGGAGCGGGAGAACCCGGACAACTCGATCAGCTTGCCGAACACCGCGCCCAGCAGGAACACCGGGAAGTACAGCTTGATGAAACCCACCATCTTTTCCATGAACACCCCGGTGAAGGCCGGGGCCACGGCGGACGGGTCGGTGAGCAGGACGGCGCCGAGGGCGGCGATGGGGGCAAACAGGATGACGCTGTAGCCTCGGTAGGCGGCCAGCATCAGCAGCGCCAGGGCTGCCAGGGCAATGATCACACTCATGGTGTGTCTCTCCAGGATTGTTCTTGTTGTGGGTACTGCGTGTGGAGAGCGCTATAGCGAGTTTTGTGCCATTTTCATAACTTATTGAAATATATGGATTTTTTATGTTTCTTAGGGGGTGGTAGGGAATTTTGTCTCTGTTTTGAGACTTTTGTCGATTATTGGGGCGTTTTCGCGGGCAAACCTCGCTCCTACAGGAGCCACGCATGCTTCTGTAGGAGCGGCCAGTCGACGCTCGATTGCCGGCGATCAGCGCAAGGTAGTGGTTCTTTCTCCAAATGGAGATGAATGTCTCTTTATAGAGACTCTTCGATGCCCAGTGCGGCCATTTTCTTGTACAGGGTCGAGCGACCCAGGCCGAGGCGCCGGGCCGCTTCGTCCACCTTGCCAGCGCATTGGCCCAGGGTGGAACTGATCAATTGCCGGTCGAAACGTGCCCGGGCCTGGGCGAAGGTTTCTGGTTGCTGCGCTGTGCTGGGCATGGGTACTTCGCTGCGCGGCAGCGGACTGAAGTTGCCGATGGCCGCGCGGATATCCCCGGCGCCGAGCAGCAGGTCGTCGCTGAGCAGGGCGGCCCGTTCCAGCACGTTGCGCAGTTCGCGGATGTTCCCTGGCCAGGCGTGCTGGCCCAGCAGCGCCAGGGCCTCGGGTGTCAGTTCGTGCTGGCTGCGCAGTTCTTCGAGGATGCCTTCGCTCAGCGCCGGCAGGTCGTCCAGGCGCTCGCGCAGGGCCGGCACCTGGATCGGCAGCACATTGAGGCGGTAATACAGGTCGGCGCGGAACTCGCCGCGCTTGATCGCCGCCTCCAGGTCGGTGGAGGTGGCGGCGATGATCCGCACATCGCTGTGGATCACCTCGTTGGAGCCCACCGGCTCGAACTCCTTTTCCTGCAGCACCCGCAGCAGCTTGCTCTGCAGGGGCAGCGGCATGTCGCCGATTTCGTCGAGGAACAGGCTGCCGCCCTGGGCGATCTGCAGCTTGCCGGCGCGGCCCTTGCGGTCGGCGCCGGTGAAGGCGCCGGGGGCGGTGCCGAAGAACTCCGCTTCCAGCAGGGCTTCGGGAATCGCCGCGCTGTTGATGCTGACGAAGGGCTTGTGCGCCCGTGGCGAGGCGGCGTGGATGGCCTGGGCCAGCAGTTCCTTGCCGGTGCCGGTCTCGCCTTGCAGCAACACCGGCGACTCGGTGCTGGCGCCGCGCCGGGCCCGGCGCTTGACCTCCAGGCTGGCGCTGCTGGTGCCGATGAAATGGGCGAAGTTGTACTTGGTCTGCCGGGCCCGCAGCAGCGAGCGGGTGGAGGCCAGTTCTTCCTGCATGCTCAGGTAGCGCTTGAGCATCGGCGAGAGGCTGCGCAACTCGTCGTACAGGGCAAAACCGATGGCGCCGATCACCAGGCCCGCGGCGTCGTGGATCGGCAGGCGCATCACCACCAGCGGTTCCTTGGGGGTGTCCTGCATGTCCAACAGGATCGGCCGGCCGGTGCGCACCACTTCACGCAGCAGGCTGCCGGGGATCACGCTCTCGCAGGGCTTGCCGATGGCGAACGCCGCCGACTCCAGGCCGAAGCGCCGGGCATAGCGCTCGTTCATCCAGACGATATTGGCGTCGCGGTCGACGATCACCGTGCCTTCGCTGGATTGCTCGATGATCTCGAACAGCGAGCGGATCGCCAGTTGGCGCACGCGCTGGTAGTCCTTGAGGTTTTCGCTGTCGTTCATGGGCTGGGGTCCTGGGGCTGGCGGCGCCGATTATGCAGGGAATCCCCGCGCCCACGCGACCATCACTGCCGACGCCCACCCTGTAGAAGCGAGGCTTGCCCGCGATAGGCCTTACGCGGTGCACCTGCAAGACCGCGGCGCTTGGATCGCGGGCAAGCCTCGCTCCTACAAAGGGGTTAGCCGGGTCAGGCCGGTTGGGCGGCGGCCAGCAGTTCCCGGGTGTAGGGGTGCTGCGGGGCTTCGAATACCTGGTGGCTGGCGCCGCTTTCCACTACCTGGCCGTCCTTGATCACGATCATGTCGTGGGCTAGGGCGCGGACCACCGCCAGGTCGTGGCTGATGAACAGGTAGGTCAGGCCGTATTTCTCCTGGAGCTGGCGCAACAGGGTCACCACTTGTTTCTGCACCGTGCGATCCAGGGCCGAAGTGGGTTCGTCCAGCAGGATCAGCGCCGGCTTGAGCACCAGGGCCCGGGCGATGGCGATGCGCTGGCGCTGGCCGCCGGAGAACTCGTGGGGGTAGCGGTGGCGGCTGTCCGGGTCGAGGCCGACTTCCTCCAGGGCGCAAATCACCTGTTCCTCGCACTGGCGGGCGTCGTACTGGCCATGCACCTCCAGGCCTTCGCTGATGATCTGCGCCACCGACATGCGCGGGCTGAGGCTGCCGAAGGGGTCTTGGAACACCACCTGCATCTGCTTGCGCCAGGGCCGCAGTTGTTTCTGGTTGAGGCCGTCCAGCGCCTGGCCCTGGAAGCGGATGCCGCCTTGGGAGTCCAGCAGCCGCAGGATCGCCTGGCCCAGGGTCGACTTGCCCGAGCCGGATTCGCCGACGATGCCCAGGGTCTTGCCCTGCTGCACGCGCAGGCTGATGCCGTCCACCGCCCGCAGGTACTGCTTGCGGCGCAGCAGGCCGCCGCCGACCTGGAACTCGACGCGGAGGTTGTCCACCTCCAGCACGGTGTCGCGGGCGTCGCGGCACAGTGGCAGGCCCTCGGGTTCGGCGTGCAGCAGCTCGCAGCTATAGGGGTGCCGTGGAGAGTTGAACAGGGTGTCGCAGTCGGCCTGCTCGACGATTTCCCCGGCCTTCATCACGCACACGCGCTGGGCGATGCGCCGCACCAGGTTGAGGTCGTGGCTGATCAGCAGCAGCGACATGCCCAGGCGTTGCTGCAGGGATTTGAGCAATAGCAGGATCTTGCGCTGCACGGTGACGTCCAGGGCGGTGGTGGGTTCGTCGGCGATCAGCAACTCCGGTTCGCAGGCCAGGGCCATGGCGATCATCACCCGTTGGCGTTGGCCGCCGGACAACTGGTGCGGGTAGGCCTTGAGCCGTTCCCGGGGGTTCTGGATGCCCACCAGCTCCAGCAGTTCGAGGATGCGCGCCTGGGCCGCCTTGCCGCCCAGGCCGCGGTGCAGCAGCAGGGTTTCGCCGATCTGCTTCTCGATGCTGTGCAGCGGGTTCAGCGAGGTCATGGGTTCCTGGAAGATCATGGCGATGCGGTTGCCCCGCAGCTTTTGCAGGGTGGCGCTGTCGGCGCCGATCAGCTCCTGGCCGCGGTAGCGCACGCTGCCGCTACTGCTGCAGCCGGTCTGGGGCAGCAGTTGCAGGATCGAGTGGGCCGTCACCGATTTGCCGGAGCCGGACTCGCCCACCAGCGCCAGGCACTCGCCGGGACGGATGTCCAGGCATAGGTCGCGGACCGCCGGGCGGCCGCCGAAGGCCACGTTGAGCTGGCGGATTTCGATCAGGTTTTCAGTCATTTCTACAGTCCGCTTCATAAGCGTGGATCAAGATCGTGGATCAAAGGCATCGCGCAGCGCCTCGCCGATGAACACCAGCAGCGAGAGGATCAGCGCCAGGGCGAAGAACGCCGTCAGCCCCAGCCATGGCGCCTGCAGGTTCTGCTTGCCCTGGCCGATCAACTCGCCCAGGGAGGCGCTGCCGGCGGGCATGCCGAAACCGAGGAAGTCCAGGGCGGTCAGGGTCGAGATGGCGCCGGTGAGAATGAACGGCAGGTAGCTCAGGGTGGCGTTCATGGCGTTGGGCAGGATGTGCCGCAGGATCACCTTGCGATCGCCCAGGCCCAGGGCCCTGGCGGCCTTGACGTACTCCAGGTTGCGCCCGCGCAGGAATTCGGCGCGGACCACGTCCACCAGGGCCAGCCAGGAGAACAGCGCCATGATCCCCAGCAGCCACCAGAAGTTCGGTTCGACGAACCCCGAGAGGATGATCAAGAGGTACAGCACCGGCAGCCCCGACCAGACTTCCAGCAGGCGCTGGCCCAAGAGGTCGACCCAGCCGCCGTAGTAGCCCTGCAGCGCCCCGGCGGCAATGCCGACCAGGGCGCTGATGGCGGTCAGGGCCAGGGCGAACAGGATCGACACCCGGGCGCCGTAGATCACCCGCGCGAGGACGTCCCGGGCCTGGTCGTCGGTGCCCAGCCAGTTGGTCGCCGTGGGCGGGCTGGGGGCCGGCCGGGTCAGGTCGTAGTTGGGCGTGTCTTCGCTGAAGGGAATGGGGGGAAACAGCAGCCAGCCGCCGTCCTTGCGGATCAGCTGCTGCACGTAGTCGCTGCGGTAGTCGGCCTGGAACGGCAGCTGGCCGCCGAACTCCTGCTCGGTGTAGCGCTTGAACACCGGGAAGTACAGCGAACCCTGGTAGCTCAGCACCAGCGGCTTGTCGTTGGCGATCAGCTCGCCGCCCAGGGTCAGGACGAACAGGCCGATGAACAGCCACAGCGACCACCAGCCCCGGCGGTTCTGCTTGAAACGGTCCAGGCGTCGACGCGCCAGTGGGGAGAGCTTGAGCATCAGGCGTTCCTCGCGGCGAAGTCGATGCGCGGGTCGACCAGGGTGTAGCACAGGTCGCCGATGAGTTTTATCAAGAGCCCGAACAGGGTGAAGATGAACAGCGAGCCGAACACCACCGGATAGTCCCGGGAGACCGCGGCTTCATAGCTCATGCGCCCCAGGCCATCGAGGGAGAAGATCACCTCGATCAGCAACGAGCCGGCGAAGAACACGTTGATGAAGGCTTGGGGAATGCCCGAGACCACCAGCAGCATGGCGTTGCGAAACACATGGCCGTACAGCACCCGGCGTTCGCTGAGGCCCTTGGCCCGGGCGGTGACCACGTACTGGCGGGTGATTTCGTTGAGGAAGCTGTTCTTGGTGAGGATGGTCAGGGTGGCGAAGCCGCCGATTACCAGGGAGCTGACCGGCAGCACCAGGTGCCAGAAGTAGTCGGCGATCTTGCCCAGGGTGCTCAGCTGGTCGAAGTCGTCCGAGACCAGGCCGCGCACCGGGAACCAGTTCAGCGAGGTGCCACCGGCGAACAGCACGATCAGGAACATGGCGAACAGGAAGGCCGGCATGGCGTAGCCGATGATGATCGCGGTGCTGCTCCAGACATCGAAGTGGCTGCCATGGCGCACCGCCTTGCGAATCCCCAGGGGGATCGACACCAGGTAGGTGATCAGGGTCGCCCACAGCCCCAGGGAAATGGTCACCGGCATCTTTTCCAGGATCAGGTCGGTGACCGTGGCACCACGAAAGAAGCTCTTGCCGAAGTCCAGTTGGGCGTAGTTCTTGAGCATCAGCCACAGGCGTTCATGGGCCGGCTTGTCGAAACCGTACTGTTTCTCGATGTCCTGGATCAGCTTGGGGTCCAGGCCGCGGCTGGCGCGCGAGCCGCCACTGCTCATGGCGTCGGCGGAGCCACCGACACCGCCGCCGCCAATGCCCTGCAAGCGGGCGATGGCCTGTTCCACCGGGCCGCCGGGAGCGGCCTGGACGATGACGAAGTTCACCAGAAGGATGATCAGCAGGGTCGGGATGATCAGCAGCAAGCGCCGCAGGATGTAGGCCGGCATCAGGGGCGTCCTCCGGGTTGGCCACGGCGCGCGAGTTCGGCGGCCATCTGGTCATTGGTCAGCGGGGTGGGGCTGACTTCCCACCAGGTCTCGATGGCTTCGTCGTTGCTGGCCGGCACCTTGGGCCTGCCGAAACGGTTCCACCAGACGGTGGAGGTGCCGGGTGGGTAGTAGTTGGCGATCCAGTAGTAGTTCCATTGCAGCACCCGGTCCAGGGCATGGGCGTAGCGCAGCATTTGCGGCTGGCTGGTGGCCTTGACCAGGCCGTTGACCAGGGTGTCCACCGCCGGGTTCTTGAGCACCATGAGGTTGTTCGAGCCCGGGTCGTTGGCCGCGGCCGAACCGAAGTAGTTGTACAGCTCCAGCCCGGGCGAGGTGGTCACCGGGTAGCCGGTGACGATCATGTCGTAGTCGCGGGCCATCAGCCGGTTGACGTACTGCGCGGAATCGATGCGGCGGATGTTCAGGGTGATGCCGATCTGGGCCAGGTTGCGCTTGTAGGGCAGCAACAGGCGCTCGATGGAGCCCTGGGTGATCAGGAAGGTGAACGCCAGGGGCTCGCCCTGGGCATTGACCAGCTTGTCGCCCTCGGGCTTCCAGCCTGCCTGTTCCAGCAGGGCCAGGGCCTGCAATTGTTTGTCGCGCAGTACGCCGCTGCCATCGGTCTTCGGCGCTTCGAACACCTGGGTGAAGACCTCGTCGGGAATCTGCCCGCGCAATGGCTCGAGGATCTTCAGCTCCTCGGCGTCCGGCAGGCTGCGGGCCGCCAGCGGGGTGTTGGAGAAGAAGCTCTGCTGGCGGATGTACAGGTTGCGCATCATCTGCCGGTTGCTCCACTCGAAGTCCCAGAGCATGGCCAGGGCCTGGCGGGTGCGGCGGTCCTGGAACACCGGGCGGTCGAGGTTGAACACATAGCCCTGGGCCGGTTGCGGTGCGGCCTGGGCCAGGTGGGCCTTCTGCAGGCGCCCGTCGTTCAGGGCCGGGCTGTCGTAGCCGATGGAGTAGCCGGTGGCGGAGAACTCGCGGTTGTAGTCGTAGGCCCCGCCGCGCAGCACCTGGCGGGCAACGTCGATGTCGCCGAAGTACTCGACGCTGAAATGATCGAAGTTGTACAGGCCACGGCTGACCGGCAGGTCCTTGCCCCACCAGTCGGGGTTGCGGATGAAGGTGATGCTGTTGCCCGAGTCCACCTTGCCCACGCGATAGGGGCCGCTGCCCAGGGGTGCTTCATAGCCGCCACCGCCGGCGAAGTCGCGACTCTTCCACCAGTGTTCGGGGAACACCGGCAGGGTCGCGATATCCAGGGGCAGGGTACGGTTCTCGTTGTTCTTGAAGTCGAAGCGGATCACCCGTGGCGACTCCACGGTGACGCCGCTGACATCGGCGAACTGGGTGCGATAACGCATGCTGCCCTGGGTCATCAGCAGGTCGTAGCTGTAGCGCACGTCTTCGGCAGTGATGGGGGTGTCGTCGGCGAAGCGCGCCTTGGGGTTGAGGTAGAAACGCAGCCACAGGCCGTCTTCGCCGCGCTCCATCTTCTCGGCCACCAGGCCGTAGACGGTATAGGGTTCGTCCAGGGAGCGCTGGGCCAGGGGGGCATACACCAGGCCATCCAGCTGGGACACGCCGATGCCCTTGTCGATATAGGGCAGCACATGGTCGAAGCGGCCGATCTCGATGGCCGAGCGGCGCAGGGTCCCGCCTTTGGGGGCCTGGGGGTCGACGTAGTCGAAGTGGCTGAAACCCTGGGAATACTTGGCCGGTTCGCCATAGACGGTCATGGCGTGCTGGGGAGCGGCCTGGGCACTGGCGGCGCCCAGCAACAGGGTGGTGAGCAGTACGGAAGGGAAAAGCAGTCGCATTGTCAGCCTTGCAAGCCGGGTGATCGATGACCACGATTTGTACGCGAGCCGCGCGTGACTGGCCAGCCGCACCCGTTGTCGCGCATCTTGGGGCATAAAGGCAACGGCCCACCGAGTGGCGGGCCGTTGGGGCTGGCGTGATCGCCGGGCGATCAGTCCTGGCGGCTGGTGACTTCCAGCAGGTGATAGCCGAACTGGGTCTTCACCGGGCCCTGGACCACGTTGATCGGGGCGCTGAACACCACGGTATCGAACTCCTTGACCATCTGGCCCGGGCCGAAGGAACCCAGGTTGCCGCCGTCACGGCTGGAAGGGCAGGTGGAGTGCTGCTTCGCTACGTCGGCGAAATCGGCGCCGGCTTCGATTTCGGCCTTGAGTTCGTTGCACTTGGCTTCGCTGGCAACCAGGATGTGACGGGCAGTGGCTTTGGCCATGGGAATCGCTCCTTTGAAGAAAGTGCAGAGACTACCGGATTCAGGTGGCCATTTCTTGTCAAAGTTCCTTCAAGCCGTTACCGCCACGACTGCCGGCGTGGCGGTAACGGCCGATGCTCAGGCGCTGGCTGCCAGTGCCCGCAGTCGCTGGGCGGCGTTGCCCAGCAGGTGCTCTGTGGTGTCCCAGCCCAGGCAGCCGTCGGTGATCGAGACGCCGTAGCGCAGGTTGCCGCTCAGCGGTTGGCAGCCTTCGAACAGATGGCTTTCGAGCATCACCCCCATCAGCGAGGCGTCGCCTTGCAGGCGCTGCTCCAGCACTTCGTTGAACACTGCCGGCTGGCGGGCCGGGTCCTTGCCACTGTTGGCGTGGCTGCAATCGACCATGATCCGTGCCGGGATCTTCAGCTTGTGCAGGTCGCGCTGGACCTGGGCCACGCTCTGGCGGTCGTAGTTCGGCCCTCGGTGGCCGCCGCGCAGCACCAGGTGGGTGTCGGGATTGCCCGCGGTCTGGATGATCGCCGGATGGCCCTGGCTGTCGACGCCGAAGTGGCGGTGCGGATGGGCCGCCGAGCGCATGGCGTCGCAGGCGATGGCGACGCCACCGTCGGTGCCGTTCTTGAAGCCCACCGGTATCTCCAGGCCACTGGCCATTTCCCGGTGGATCTGCGATTCGGTGGTGCGCGCGCCGATGGCGACCCAGCTCAAGAGGTCGTCGAAGTAGCCGGCGGCCATGGGTTGCAGCAACTCCGTGGCGATCGGCAGGCCCAGGCGCAACATCTCGCGCATCAGTTCCCGGGACAGGGCCAGGCCACCGGCCATGTCATCGCTGCCGTCCAGGTGCGGGTCGTAGGCCAGGCCTTTCCAGCCGACGGTGGTGCGGGGTTTTTCCACGTAGGCGCGCATCACCAGGAGCATTTGGTCGCTCACTTGCGCGGACAGCCTTGCCAGATTGGCGGCATATTCCAGGGCCGATTGCGGATCGTGGATGGAGCAGGGGCCGACCACTACCAGAAGGCGTGGGTCCTGGCCTTGGAGGATGGCGCGAATGGCTTGGCGATGGGTGGCGACTTGCTGGCTCAGGGCCGTGGATAGCGGCAGGTGCTGCTTGAGTTCCAGGGAGCTGGGCAGGCGCTGGCTCAGGGGTTCGTTGGCGCTGGCTTGAGCGGACAGGGACAGAGCGGATACGGACGAATTCATGTGCGGTCTTCCTGGGCGGGCGGCGGGCGATGTCCCGCGCGCGGCCCTACTGGGGTGTTCGACAATTGGCCGTACTGGCCATGAGTGTGCAATTGCCACCGGTAGGTGACCGATCGGAGGCGGCAGGCTGTCCCGAGCGGAGGCTGCTAAATCGCCAGGTGGAAAACATGTCGTAACGGTAATAGGTGGCGTAGTTCATGGTGCAATCCTCGGTCAGTTCGGTGTGTCGCAAAAATCGTGGTTGAAAATCCAAGTCCCGGAAAAACAAAACCCCCGGTCGGGAGGCCGACCGGGGGTAGAGATTTCTCTGGTGGGCGACCCGTTTTTATGGGCGCCGGTTGGGTATCAGGCGCGCCAGTGGCTAAACCAATACCCAAAATAAAAGCTCGCCGCCGCGCTGCCAGTGACCCAGGCAGCCGCAACCGAGCGCAGGGCGCGGATGGTGTGGCGATGCAGGGAAAGGGTCTGGAGCAGCATGGGGTTTCTCCGTGAAGTGCAGCGAGCTTACTAGAGGCCGGGGCGGCGATTCAATCAGTAATTTCCATGGGGCAGGGGGCCCCGCGACTATGGGTTAGTCCAATGGGGATTGTGTGCGACACTCGCGGCGCCTGCCTGGCTATCTCCATCGCTGCCTAAAAAGGACCGCCCATGACCTTGTTGACCCTTGCTGCCGCCCAATCGGTGTCCATTGCTGGCGACCTGCCGGCCAACCTCGCCGGACACCAGCGCTTGATGCGGCTGGCGGCGGAGCAGGGCGTGCAGTTGCTGGTGTTTCCCGAGTTGTCGTTGACCGGCTACGAGCCACAATTGGCGACCGAGCTGGCTTTGGCTCCGGATTCTCCGGTATTGCACCCCCTGCGCGACCTGGCTCGGGAGCTGCAGGTGACTACGGTGGTGGGGTTGCCGATTCGCCTGGTCGATGACGGGCCGGTGTTGATCGGTGCGCTGGTGCTGGGGGCCGATGGTTCGCTGGCGGTCTATAGCAAGCAGCATCTGCATCCCGGAGAGGAGCGCGTTTTTGCCGCAGGCAGTGGCGGCGCTCCCTTGGTATTTGCCGAGCACCAGGTTGCCCTGGCGGTTTGTGCGGACTTCAGCCATGCCAGCCATGTGCAGGCGGCTGCGCAGGCCGGGGCCGATGTCTATGCCGCCGGCGTGCTGGTCAGCGAGGGTGGGTATGCCGTCGACAGCACGCTGTTGCAAGGGTATGCCGGCAAGCATGGGTTGCTGGTATTGATGGCCAATCATGGCGGACCCAGTGGCGGCTGGGCCTGCGCCGGGCGCAGTGCGGCCTGGGGCCCCGGGGGAGAATTGCTGGCAGCGGTGGACGGTATCGGTGAGGCGTTGCTGTTGGTTCGAGGCGGTGCCGGGCAGTGGCAGGCCCAAGTGCTGCTGGTTCGATGAGCGGCTTCGAACTGCGCCCTGCCCGGGAGACCGACCTGGCCTTCGCCCGGGAGCTGACCTGCTGCGGCATGCTGCGCTACTACATCCGTCATGACCTGCTGTGGCTCGATGAGGCCTTCGACGTGGCCTGGGCCGGCCGCGAGAACCTGCTGATCTGCCAGGGGACTCAAGTGCTGGGTTTCGTCAGCCTGAGCCGCGACCAGCGGGCGCTCTACGTCCGAGAGCTGCATGTGCTACCGGCCTGGCGCGGGCAGGGCGCGGGGAGCTGGACCTTGCAGCAGGTGTTCGAGATGGCGCGAAAGGAGCGTCGGGGCTTGTTGCGCTTGACGGTATTCAAGGACAACCCGGCACAACGCTTGTACGAGCGGATGGGTTTACAGGTGGTGGGAGCCGATGATTGCTTCTGGCGCATGGAGCGCTCCACCGCTGCGGTCAGCGCTGTGCCAGGCAGGAATGAATAAGGGTCGGGGCAGATAGGTCAGCCCAGTGCCGGATCCACTGCCGGAACTTCGTCGAGGATGATGCCGTCCTTCATGCCCAATAGCACCGCGACCTTGTGGGCTTCCCCTCGCTTGCCTTTCTTGCGGCCGGCCAATACCTGATAGGTGGTGGCTGGATCGACTCCATGTTCGCGCGCGAACTGTTGAACCGATTTTCCTTGGTGTTCCAGCCAGGCCTTGGCTTGTGCGGCAGTGCGTATACCGGGCATAGTTCAAAACCGTTCAATTTTGTTCAAAGCTTGAAGAGTATGACACCCCTTGGGGTGTATCTGATGGGATCATACATCCAAATGAGTGGAATCGGTTCGCGGTTGAGGCAGGAGCGGGAGCGCCTTGGACTGTCGCAAAAAGTTTTTGGTGAAATCGGCGGGGTGGAAGCCAACGCCCAGGGTAAATACGAAAGTGGTGATCGTGCGCCCAAGGCTGACTATCTATCGCGGGTAGCAGCCAGGGGAGTGGATGTGCTGTATGTGCTGACCGGTAGCCGGACGCCGGTCCAGGCCGGCAGGTTGAGCCGGACCGAGGAAAAGGTGCTTGACTGCTTTCGGGCGCTGTTCAAAGGCGATCAGGAGGCAATCTGCCGCTTGAGCGTCACCCTGGCCGAGTTGTCTCAGAGCCAGGGCTCCAGGAAAAAGCCCCAGCCCGCCGAGCCCTGAGGCCCGCGCCTGTCGTAGAGGCAGGCCGGGCGTACGCTGTTATCGCGACGGATGTGTTTTTAATAGCGCATGTGATTAGGTTTGTACGGCGCTTTTTTGCTAAGGTGTCGGGCAACCTGTAAAGACCATTTCGCGAGGTGTCTGCTTGATTAGGGTGCTAGTAGTCGATGACCACGATCTCGTTCGTACGGGCATTACACGAATGCTGGCTGACATCGATGGCCTGCAAGTAGTCGGGCAGGCGGAGTCGGGAGAGGAATCCCTGCTCAAGGCGCGGGAATTGAAACCCGACGTAGTCCTGATGGACGTCAAGATGCCAGGGATCGGTGGGCTTGAAGCCACGCGCAAGTTGCTGCGCAGTCATCCGGACATCAAGGTCGTGGCCGTGACGGTCTGCGAGGAAGATCCATTCCCTACCCGATTGCTGCAAGCGGGAGCGGCGGGTTACCTGACCAAGGGCGCGGGACTCAACGAAATGGTCCAGGCCATTCGGCTGGTCTTCGCCGGCCAGCGCTACATCAGCCCGCAAATCGCCCAGCAGTTGGTCTTCAAGTCGTTCCAACCTTCCAGTGAATCGCCATTCGATGCGCTGTCGGAACGGGAAATCCAGATTGCCCTGATGATCGTCGGTTGCCAGAAGGTACAGATCATCTCCGACAAGCTGTGCCTGTCGCCGAAAACCGTGAACACCTACCGTTATCGGATTTTCGAGAAACTCTCGATCAGCAGCGATGTGGAGTTGACGCTGCTTGCGGTTCGCCACGGCATGGTCGATGCCAGCCTCTGAAAAATGACCGACCTGTTTGATGCCAGCGCCTTTCTTTCTACCTGCAGTGGCCGCCCCGGTGTGTATCGCATGTTCGACAGCGATGCGCGCCTGCTCTACGTCGGTAAAGCCAAGAACCTGAAGAACCGCCTGTCCAGCTACTTCCGCAAGACCGGCCAGGCGCCGAAGACCGCCGCCCTGGTGGCGCGTATCGCCCAGATCGAGACCACCATCACCGCCAACGAGACCGAGGCGCTGCTGCTGGAGCAGACCCTGATCAAGGAGTGGCGGCCGCCTTACAACATCCTCCTGCGCGACGACAAGTCCTATCCCTATGTCTTTCTCTCCGACGGCGCCTTTCCGCGCTTCAGCATCCATCGCGGGGCGAAGAAGCAGAAGGGCAAGTATTTCGGGCCTTATCCCAGCGCCGGCGCCATCCGTGAAAGCCTGAGCCTGTTGCAGAAGACCTTCCTGGTCCGCCAGTGCGAGGACAGCTACTACAAGAACCGTACGCGGCCTTGCCTGCAATACCAGATCAAGCGCTGCAAGGGGCCGTGCGTCGGCCTGGTGGAGCCCGAGGTCTATGCCGAGGACGTGCGCCATTCAGTGATGTTCCTCGAGGGGCGCAGCAATGCCCTGACCGACGAGTTGTCCGGTGCCATGGAAGCCGCCGCCAGCACCCTGGACTTCGAGAAGGCCGCCGAGCTGCGCGACCAGATCGGCCTGCTGCGTCGGGTCCAGGACCAGCAGAGCATGGAAGGCGGTACCGGCGATGTCGACGTGCTGGCGGCTTTCGTCAACCCGGGCGGGGCTTGCGTGCACCTGATCAGCGTGCGTGGCGGGCGAGTGCTGGGCAGCAAGAACTTCTTCCCCCAGGTGGGCATCGAGGAAGACGTGGCGGAAGTCATGCTGGCGTTCCTGGGACAATATTTCGTCAGCAGTCCTGAGCGCGACCTGCCGTCCGAGTTGATCGTCAATGTGACCCATGAAGACTTCCCGACCCTGATCGCCGCCATCGATGAGTTGCGCGGTCGCGAACTGACCATCAGCCACAGGGTGCGTGGCACCCGGGCGCGCTGGCAGCAACTGGCGGTGACCAATGCCGAACAGGCCCTGGGCGCGCGCCTGGCCAACCGTCAGCATGTGGCCGCGCGTTTCGAGGCCCTGGCCGAAGTGCTGAGCCTGGACGAGCCGCCACAGCGCCTGGAGTGCTACGACATCAGCCATTCCAGCGGCGAGGCCACCGTCGCCTCCTGCGTGGTGTTCGGGCCCGAGGGGCCGCTGAAGTCCGACTATCGCCGCTACAACATCGAGGGCGTCACTGCAGGTGACGACTACGCGGCCATGCACCAGGCCCTGACCCGACGCTTCAGCAAGCTCAAGGACGGCGAGGGCAAGCTGCCGGACATCCTCCTGGTGGACGGCGGCAAGGGGCAGATGGCCATGGCCCGTGATGTGCTCAACGAACTGGCGGTGCCGGACCTGATCCTGCTTGGCGTGGCCAAGGGCACGACTCGCAAGGCCGGTTTTGAAACGCTATACCTCAATGACGCGGCCCACGAGTTCACCCTCAAGGGGGATTCGCCGGCGCTGCACCTGATCCAGCAGATCCGCGACGAAGCCCACCGCTTTGCCATCACCGGCCATCGCGCCCGTCGCGGCAAGGCGCGACGTACCTCGACCCTGGAAGGGGTGGCGGGGGTCGGTCCGACACGCCGGCGCGACCTGCTCAAGCATTTTGGCGGATTGCAGGAATTGTCCCGGGCCAGCATCGACGAGATCGCCAAGGCACCGGGAATCAGTAAAAAGCTCGCAGAGTTGATTTATGCAAACCTGCACAGCGAGTAGAATGCCCAATCACCTCGTAGCCAGTTGTGCCGATGAATATCCCTAATCTGATCACCGTCCTACGCGTCCTGCTCATCCCGATCTTCATATTGCTGTTCTATATGCCTTATAGCTGGAGCTATATGGCAGCCAGTTCAGTCTTTGCCTTCGCGGCCGCTACCGATTGGCTGGACGGCTACCTGGCGCGACGCCTGCAGCAGAGCACGCCGTTCGGTGCGTTCCTCGACCCAGTGGCCGACAAGCTGATGGTGGCGGTGGCCTTGGTGCTGCTGGTGCAGGAACACGCCAACCTGTGGCTGACCCTGCCGGCGGCCGTGATCATCGGGCGCGAGATCGTGGTCTCGGCCCTGCGCGAATGGATGGCCGAACTCGGCGCCCGCGCGCAGGTGGCGGTGTCCAACATGGGCAAGTGGAAAACCGCGGCGCAGATGCTGGCGCTGGTGATCCTGCTGGCCAATCCCTCGGTCTTCAGCTTCTGGGTGTTGCTGGGCTACACCCTGCTGATGGTAGCGGCAGGCCTGACCTTGTGGTCGATGCAGCAATACCTGCGGGCCGCCTGGCCGCACCTGAAAATCGACGGCGAGAAAAAATAAGTTTTTTTGAATCAAGGGGTTGACGTAGATTCTGATTTCTATAGAATGCGCAACACCAAGACGTTGCGGGAATAGCTCAGTTGGTAGAGCACGACC
>NZ_JACKZK010000024.1:0-86167 GCF_014230245.1 Pseudomonas sp. MSSRFD41
ACCGTGCTCTACATCGCCTCGATGTGGGTCAACGGCATTACCCAGGGCCTGATGTGGCGCGCGGTCAACGAAGACGGCACCCTCACCTATTCCTTCGTCGAGGGCCTGGTGGCCAGTCATCCGGGCTTCGTGGTGCGCTTCGCCGGCGGCGTGTTCTTCCTCAGCGGCATGCTGCTGATGGCCTACAACACCTGGCGTACCGTGCGCGTGGCTGATTCCCGGCTGGCGCTGAGCGACGCCCGGATCGCCTGATCCGCCTCCAGACGCCGGCCTCGGGCCGGCGTTGTCATTCCAGGGAGCAAGACCGTCATGGACATTCTGTTCAACCTGCTGGGGGTGGCGTTTCTCTACCTCTGCATCGAGTACTGCCTGCGCCACCAGAGCGCCAAGAGCCTGGACGAGGCCAGCCTGATTCCCTTCGCCGACGATCCGGAAGTGGCGCGCCGGGTGGAGGCCGCCACCGGCAAGAAGATCGACGCCGTGGCTCCGGAGGAAGCCAAGCCGGGCTGGATCAACCTGCAGATGTAGCCGTCACGGCTCGCGCTGCTGGAACCGCAAACGGTACTGGCGTGGCGTCAACCCAAGGCCCTTGCGCAAGGCACTGCCCAGGTGCGATTGATGGGCAAAACCGCAGTCCTGGGCAATGGCTGCCAACGGCAGGTCGCTGTGTTCCAGCAAGCGCCGGGCCGCTTGCAGGCGGATCTCGGTGAGCCAGGCATGGGGCGTCATGCCCACCCCACGGCTGAAGTCCCGCAGCAGGCGCAACTCGTTATGCCCATAGGTGACGGCCAGTTGCGCCAGGGACAAGGGGTGGGCGTACTCATCGGCCATTCGCTGCAGTACCCGGCACAGATCGGCCACCGGCGGCTTGGTGGTAGGCTGCCAGGGCAAGCCGACAAAGGCCAGGGCGCACTGCTCCAAGGCCAGTTCGTCGGGCTGCGGCATTAACAACAACCGTCGGGCCTCGCGCCCCAAGGCCAAGGCGCGGGCATGTCCGGGGCTCTGCAGGCGCCGCTCGACGGCCTCCGACCAAAGCGGCCCCTGCCAACGGGCCAGCAGGTACTCACCCCCTTCGGCGGACTCGGAAAACACTTCGACCCCCTTGGGCGTCAGGGCCAGGGTTCCGGGCCAGGTGTCGAAATCCTCACGCCGGTCGGAGCCGATCGCATGCACTCCGCACTGGCGCTCCAGGGCCACGCCCAGGGTCTGCCATTGCACCGGGTCACGGGCGCTATAGGCCGCAGCCGGCAGCAGCTGCAGGACCAGCTGGCCGTCCAGCAAGCGATGTTCAAGCACCTGGGGCATGTGAAATTTCCTGATAGATCGCTGCCCTTGAGCAAGCCAGACTGAGCCGCATCCAACACGACCCAAGGAGTAGCAGATGCGCACCATCGGCCTGATCGGCGGCATGAGCTGGGAGTCCAGCGCCGAATACTATCGCCTGATCAACCAGCAGGTCCGCGACCGCCTGGGCGCCCTGCGTTCAGCGCGGCTGCTAATGTACAGCGTCGACTTCGGGCCTGTCGAACGGGCCCAGCACGCCGGAGACTGGGACGCGGCAGCGGCGATCCTGGTGGACGCCGCCCGGCGCCTGGAGGCCGGCGGCGCCGACTGCCTGGTGCTGTGCACCAACACCATGCACAAGGTGGCCGCCCCGATCCAGGCGGCGACGAACCTGCCTTTCCTGCACATTGCCGACCCCACCGCCCAGGCGGCGCTGGCCGCCGGCACCCTGAAGGTCGGCCTGCTGGGCACGGCCTTCACCATGGAGCAGGACTTCCTCAAGCAGCGCCTGGCCGACCAGGGCCTGCAAGTGCTGGTGCCGGATGCCGAGCAGCGCCTGGCCGTGCACCGGATCATCTATGAAGAGTTGTGCATGGGAGTGATCCGCGAACCATCGCGCAGACAGTACCAGCAGGTCATCCAGTCGCTGCAGGCCCGGGGGGCCCAGGCGGTGATCCTCGGCTGCACCGAAATCGGCCTGCTGCTCAAGCCGGAGCACAGCCCCCTGCCCCTGCTGGATACCACTGAGCTGCACGCCCAGGCGGCGGTGGCATTCGCCCTGGCTTGACGGGGAGCATGGCGCGGCAGGCGGATCGTGGAGCTACGGCTGCCGGGCAACCGCTCGCCGCCTCGCCAGGTCGGCAGCGGCCGCCGGAAGCGCGCGACTACCCAGCGGGCACTGGCGCCGGGCCAGGCCGCTGATGAGCGCCGCCAGCCTCAGTCTTGCAACAGGCTGGTCAGGCGTTCGCGGGAGGTTTCGGGTTCGCCTTCCACCGGTTGCGCGGAAGACAGGATGGGGCTGGAATAGAGCAACAGCAGAACCACAGTCAGACGCATCACCATGCTATCGATCCTTGCTCGGGAAAGAGTCAATAATTCAGCGCCAAATTTAAACACATGGCGATATGACACTACCAAGCAAAATTCGCCGTCCTGTGCGCCTGGTCGCAAACAGGTCATGCAGGAGCGACATCACTGCGCCAGTGATGTCGCTCCTGCATACTTGGATATGACGAGTCAGGCTCAGCTATGGGCCTTGTGATCCAGCGCGGCATAGAAGTTGGCGCTCTGTTGCAGGTATTTCTCGGTGTAGGTGTGGGTGGCGGATTTCTTCTGGCTGATTTCCACGTTGGCGCCGGCAGGCAGGGCCACGCTGGCGGAAATGGCCGAGGCGGCGATCACGGAGAAGAGATTGAAGTTCATGGGGTAACCCTCGTATTCGGTTGGCTGACTTGCCCGTGTGGGCCGTGGAGCAAACTTACTCTCGAGGGTTGGCGGGAAAAAATGCTTTGCACCAGTAGCCGATATCAGTGTCATTAATAGAAGCGCTCAGGCCCCGGATGCCGGGGCCTGCGGCTCATTGACGCACCAGGAACTTGATATCGCTAGGGGCATCGAACGGCATTTTTTGCACGGTCTTGCCCAGAAAACCGGTCTTGGCGTCACGCTCGATCACCACGATCTGGTTGCTCTTCTGGTTGCCGATCAGCACATAACGGTTGCTCGGATCGAGGCTGAATTCCCGTGGATGATCGCCTTCCACCGAACGGCGCTGGATTTCCTTGAGCTGGCCGTTGGCCGGGTCGATGGCGAACACCAGCAGCTGGTTGGCGGTGCCACGGTTGCTCACGTACAGGTACTGGCCGTCCTTGGAGGCATGCAGGGCTCCGGCGGCCTTCTTCTCCTTGCCGGCGTTGGCCGCCAGGTCGAGGATCTGGCGCTGGGTCAGCTTGCCGTCCTGGTAGTCGAACACCGCCACCTGGGCGCTCATCTCCAGGGTCAGGTAGGCATGCTTGCCATCGGCGCTGAACAGCAAATGGCGCGGGCCACTGCCCGGCGGCAACTGGACGAAGGCCGGATCGGCGGCGCTCAGCGGGTGCTCCGGATTGGCCTTGGGGTCGTAGCGGTAGACAAATATCTTGTCCGCCCCCAGGTCGCTGGCGAACAGGAACTTGCCATCCGGCGAGGACACCGACGAGTGCACGTGGGCCGACTGCTGGCGCTCGGGATCGACCCGGCTGGCCGGGTGGCTGCTCAACTGCACCACTGGCGACAGATGGCCGTCGGCGCTGACCGGAACCACCGCCAGGCTACCGCCCGGGTCCACGTCCACCGAGTAGTTGCTGACGAACAGGTAGCTGCCATCGGCGCTCAGGCTGGAATGGGTCGGCTCGTTGCCCTGGCTCTGCACCTGGTTGATCAGGTTCAGCTGATGGGTCTTGGGAGCCAGGCTGTAGCTGCTGACCCGGCCGATGGGGTCGGCCTGGCCCGGGCTGTTCTCGTTCACCGCGAAGACGAACTTCAGGTCCTTGGACAGGGTCAGCCAGGACGGGTTGGAGCTCTTGACCACCTGCAGCGGCTTGGGATCGATCTGCCCGGTACGCTCGTTGAAGCGCAGGCGGTACAGCCCCTGGCTCTGGCCCTGGGTGTAGGAGCCCACCAGCAGTTCCTGGGTCTCCACCGGCGCGGCCTGCACCGCCATGGCACCGACACTGCCAGCGATCAGCAGCGGCCAGAAATTACGCATCTTCATGGTCATCTTCCTCTTCGTCACGGGCACTGAACGCGCTCATGCACACCAGGCGGTGCTCGCCGCTGTCGCCCTCCACGACCCAGCTCTGCAAGGCCTGGTCGAAGTTCGCGGCCTGCACCTGGGCCAAGGTGAAGCTCCAGCGCTTGGCGGCGCGGCCATCCATGCACTCGATCAGCAATTGCTGGTCATCGAGGGTGAAGTCGAAGGCGTGCAGGCCATCGATCTCCAGCATGTCGCAGGCCTGGAGAGCGTTGAGCAAGGTGTCGGTAGCAGCGGTCATAGCGATCAGTCATCAGTTGGAAAGGCGCAATGATAGCCGATTGGCGCGGGGCGGTCGGGCCAGTATTGCGCCTCCTCGAAGCCGGATCACGCGCCCATGAAAAAGCCGCAACCTCATGGGGTTGCGGCTCTGCTAGACCGCCGCCGCTCAGTGGGCGAACAGCGAGCTGCCCTTCTGCCCCGCCAGCTTCTCGGGGCGGATCAGGAAGCGGGCCAGGGCTGGCAGCAGCCACAGCGCGCCGAACATGTTCCACAGCAGCATGAAGGTCAGCATCAGGCCCATGTCGGCCTGGAACTTGATGGCCGAGAAGATCCAGGTGCACACGCCGATGGCCAGGCACAGGCCGGTGAACAATACCGCCTTGCCGGTGGACCGCAGGGTCTGGTAGTAGGCCTCCTGCAACGACAACCCGGCCCGCAGGAAGCTTTCCAGGCGGCTGTAGATGTAGATGCCGTAGTCGACACCGATGCCCACGCCCAGCGCCACCACCGGCAGGGTCGCCACCTTGACCCCGATGCCCATGAAGGCCATCAGCGCGTTCCCCAGTACCGAAGTCAACACCAGCGGCAGGACGATGCACAGGGTCGCCGCCCAGGAACGGAAGGTGATCATGCACATGGCCGCCACGCAGATGTACACCAGGATCAAGATGGTCAGCTCCGAGGTCTTGATCACCTCGTTGGTGGCCGCCTCGATCCCCGCGTTACCCGCGGCCAGGATGAACTCCAGGCCATCCTTGTTGTTTTCCTTGGCGAACTCCTGCACCGCATGCACAGCGCGATTGAGGGTCTGGGCCTTGTGGTCGTTGAGGAACACCAGCACCGGGGCCAGGGAGCAGTTGTTGTTGTACAGGCCGTCGGCGCGGGCGATGGAGTTGTTCAGCACATCGGGGTTGCGCGATAGGGTTTCCCATTTCAGGTTGCCCTCGTTCATGCCCTTGATCATCTGCTTGGACACGGTCACCAGGGAAATCGCCGACTGCACGCCCTCGGTGTTCTGCATCTTCCACATCAGCTCGTCGATCGGCGCCATGGCTTCGTAGCGCGAGCAGCCCTCGGCGGCGGTCTTGACCATCACCACCAGCACGTCGGAGCTGGTGGAATAGTTGCTGATGATGAAGTTGTTGTCCTTGTTGTAGCGCGAATCCGGACGCAGCTCCGGCGCGCCCTGGTCGAGGTCGCCGATCTTCAGGTTCTGGCTGTACCAGAGACCGCCACCGAAGGCCACCAGGGCCAGGGCAATGGACACGGGAGCGACCTTGGGGCTGGCAAAGTTGGACAGCAGGCGCCAGAACGGATGCTCGCGAGAAGCGTCCTTCTTGCTGCGCTCCACGGCGCGCTGACTGATGCCGACATAGGAAATCGCCACCGGCAGCAGGATCAGGTTGGTGAACACGATCACCGCCACGCCGATGGAGGCGCCGATGGCCAGTTCGCGGATCACCCCGATATCGATGATCAGCAGCGTGATGAAACCCACGGCATCGGCCAGGATCGCGATCATGCCCGGCAGGAACAGCTGGCGGAACGTGCGCCGCGCCGCGGTCAGGGCGTTGTCGGCATCACTGGATTGCAAGGCGATGCCGTTGATCTTCTGCACCCCGTGGGAAATGCCGATGGCGAAGATCAGGAACGGCACCAGCATCGAGTACGGGTCCAGGCCGAAACCGATGGCATGCATCAGCCCCAGTTGCCAGACCACCGCCACCAGGGTGGTGATCAGCACCGCGATGGTGCTGCGGATGCACCAGGTGAACCAGTACAACAGCACCAGGGTAATGACGAAGGCCACGCCGAAGAACAGCACCACCATGATCAGGCCGTCGATCAGGTCGCCGACCTTCTTGGCGAAACCGACGATGTGGATCTTCACATTGGGGTTCTGCGCCTCGAACTTGTCGCGGATCTTCTCTTCCAGCTGGTGGGAGAACTTCTGGTAGTCCAGGGCCAGCAGCTTGCCCTGGTCCTGCGGGTCCGGATAGGACTCCAGCAGTGGGATATCGACGATGCTGGACTTGAAATCGTTGGCTACCAGGCGCCCCACCTGGCCGGACTTGAGCACGTTGTTGCGCAGCTTGTCGAGGCTCGCGGCGGAGCCGTTGTAGCTCTGGGGGATCACCTCGCCGCCGGCGAAACCTTCCTCGGTGACCTCGGTCCAGCGCACGCTGGGACTCCACAGGGACTTGAGCCCGGAGCGGTCGACGCCCGGGATGTAGAACACCTCGTCGTTGATCTGCCTGAGGGTCTCCATGTATTGCTGGGTAAAGATATCGCCGTCCCTGGCCTCCACCGAGATCCGTACGGTGTTGCCCAGGTTGGCCAGGTCATTGCGGTGCTCCATCATCCGCTCGATGAACGGGTGCTTGAGCGGAATCATCTTTTCGAAGCTGGTGGAGGGTCGGATCAGGGTTGCCTGCCAGAACAGGAAGACGCTGACCAGCAAGCAGATGAAGATGACTGCCGGGCGGTTGTTGAAAATCAGGCGTTCGAGAAAGTTCGCCTTGTCCTGGTGATGACTGCTCATGGAATTCCCCACCTTCTTATTATGTGCCCGGCCTATTTATTGCCGAGTTCAGCGCCCGTTGCCGCCGCGACGCGAACGCCGCCCTGCCCGGCCAGGATCAGGTTGCCGTTGCCGGCCGCACTCACCGATGACAGGGAAATGCGGTCCGGACGGTTGAATACGCTGAAGCTCTGGCCCTGGTCGGTACTGCGGATCACGCTACCGCCATGGCCGACTATCACCAGCGAGCCGTCGTCGAGCAGCGTGGCGCCAGACAAGCCGAATTCCAGGGCGCCGCGCGTGGCTTCGAGCCGCACCTGTTCCCAGGTGCCACCGAAATCCGTGGAGCGGTAGAGGTTGCCGCGCAGGCCGTAGACCAGCAGGGTCGCCGGCTGGCCGGTGCCGATCACACCGAACAGCGAGCCCTCGTAAGGGCCCTCGAGGCGCTCCCAGGTCTGCCCCTCATCGGCGGAGCGGAACATGCTGCCCTGCTCACCGACGATGAACAGCCCCGAGCCCCCGACCTGGGCAATGGCGTTGAGGTGGAGCTGGTCTTCGTTGTCCAGGCGCTCGCTGGCGTCTTCCCAGTGCTGGCCGCCATCGGTGGTTTCCAGGAAAGCGCCATAGGCCCCCACCGCATAACCGGTCCGGGCGTCCTTGAACCATACGTCCAATAGCGGTGCCTCGCGCTTGAGGTCCTGGAACTGCCGGGTCCAGGTGACACCGCCATCCTGGCTGGCGAGGATCTGCGCATCATGGCCCACGGCCCAGCCATGTTGCTCGTCGACGAAATACACCGCGGTCAGCAGTTGGCGACTGGGCACCTTGGCCTGGACCCAGCTTGCGCCCTGGTCATCGGAATAGAGAATGTGCCCACGATCGCCCACCGCCACCAGGCGCTTGCCGGCGTGGACCACATCGAGCATCAGGTTCTTCGCCGCCTTGGGCGATTCGATGGAATAGACAACCGTATCCGCAGCGCTGGCAGCGGCCAGGACCGGTGCCGGCAGTGTCGCGACACTCAACAGCAAGAGCGCTGCGGCCAACGATGCGACCCTACGCAACGCCGGCGGGCGGCCAGCAACCACACCCATGACAGGCTCACTCATGGACCTCTCCCCATTATTATTGTCAGGTCGTTCAACCTCTCAGGGCACCTGCAGGGTCTGGCGGGTGTTCGTCCGATCCAGCCGATCGTCCTGAAACCTGCAAGCTAGAGCCCCTTTGGCTGCGGGCTATCCTATCGGGCTTTGGAAACGTCTGACAATCGACGCCACGTTATCTTTTGTTAATCGCAGCCCCCAGCGCCGGGCCTGAATATTCGGGCATTCGTCGAAGTGATCGATACCCAGGCAGCGCTCATCGCAGCCTGCCGACAGCTCGCCGGGACTTAAGAGAGGGAGTGCGCAAACAAAAAGCCCGGCGCTGCCTGGGCAGCACCGGGCGCGAAGGCACGACAGGGTTGCCGTGCCCAGGGGCAGGTCAGGCCAGGCTCTTGCTGACCACTTCGAACACGTCGCTGGACAGCTCGCCCGAGGCACGAATGCGCTCCAGCTCGGCCTTCATCAACGCTTGCCGGGCGCTGTCGTACTTGCGCCAGCGAGTCAGCGGCGCCAGCTGGCGGGAGGCGATCTGCGGGTTGAGGCTGTTGAGCTGGATCACCAGGTCCGCCAGGAAGCGGTAGCCCGAACCGTCGGCGGCATGGAAGTTGATCAGGTTCTGGCCGGCAAAGGCCCCGATCAGCGCCCGTACCTTGTTCGGGTTCTTGATGTTGAACGCCGGATGCTGCATCAACGCCTTGACCCGCTCCAGGCCGCCGGGCAACGGGCTGGCCGCCTGGACGCTGAACCACTGGTCCATGACCAGTGCATTGCCCTTGAAGTTTTCGGCGAACACCGCCAGGGCCTGGGCCTTCTCGGCCTCGAACGGCGAATTGACCAGCACCGCCAGCGCGGTCAGGCGCTCGGTCATGTTGTCGGCACTGTCGAATTGCTCGATGGCGGCCGCCAGGACCTCCGGCTTGCCGGCCAGCATCAGGTAGGACAAGGCAATGTTCTGCAGCGCGCGGCGGGCGAAGTGCTCGGACTCGGCCACATAGGCGGTGGCCCGGGACTGCTCGCGATTGGCCTGGTAGCGCCTGAACAAGGCAGCGAACAACTGCTCGGCCAGTTGCTTGCGGGCGAACTCGCGGGCCACGTGGATGGCCTCGACGTCCGCTACCTCGCTGATCTCGGTGAGGTAGGCCTCGCCCGGCAACGACAGCATCTCGGCGACCATGGCCTGGTCCAGGCTTTCGTCGGCCAGCACGCTGCCCAGGGCGGTCACCAGTCGCTGATCCATGGCCAGGGCCTGGCCCTGTTGGTGCTGGGCGATCAGTTCCTGCAGTACCTGCACCGCCAGTTGCTGGCCGGCCTCCCAACGGTTGAAACCATCGCTGTCATGCTGCATGAGGAACATGAGCTGGTCACGATCGTAGGGGAAGCTCAGCTTCACCGGCGCCGAGAAACCACGCAGCAGCGACGGCAGCGGACGCTGGGCGACGTCGACGAAGGTGAAGGTCTGCTCGGCCTCGGTCACCGACAGCACACGGCTGGTACCAACGGCGGCGTCTTCGCCGACCAGGCGCAGCGCCAGGTCGTTGCCCGCGGCGTCCAACAGGCCCAGTGCCACGGGGATCACGAACGGCAGCTTGTCGACCTTGTCCGGCGTCTGCGGGCAGCTCTGGCGGAAGGTCAGGCTGTAGGTCCTAGCCGCTGCGTCATAGGCCTCGCTGACTGCCAGTCGTGGGGTGCCGGCCTGGCTGTACCAGCGCTTGAACTGGGTCAGGTCGATGCCGTTGGCATCTTCCATGGCCTTGACGAAGTCGTCGCAAGTCACGGCCTGGCCGTCGTGGCGCGCAAAGTACAGGTCGCTGCCCTTGCGGAAGCCCTCGGCGCCCAGCAGCGTGTGGATCATGCCCACTACTTCCGAGCCCTTCTCGTACACGGTCAGGGTGTAGAAGTTGGAGATCTCGATGAAGCTCTCCGGGCGCACGGCATGGGCCATGGGCCCGGCGTCCTCGGCGAACTGGTGGGTACGCAGGTAGGCCACGTCCTGGATGCGCTTGACCGTGCGCGAGTTCATGTCCGAGGAGAACCCGGCGTCGCGGAATACCGTGAAACCTTCCTTGAGCGACAGCTGGAACCAGTCGCGGCAGGTCACCCGGTTGCCCGACCAGTTGTGGAAATACTCGTGGGCGACGATGGCCTCGACCCGCTGGTGGGCCGCGTCGGTGGCGGTTTCGGCGCGAGCCAGCACGGCGCTGGAGTTGAAGATGTTCAGGCCCTTGTTTTCCATGGCGCCCATGTTGAAGTCGTTGA
Organism: Pseudomonas sp. MSSRFD41; assembly: GCF_014230245.1. Classification (NCBI taxonomy): domain Bacteria; kingdom Pseudomonadati; phylum Pseudomonadota; class Gammaproteobacteria; order Pseudomonadales; family Pseudomonadaceae; genus Pseudomonas; species Pseudomonas sp. MSSRFD41. The sequence continues at coordinate 10,178 of NZ_JACKZK010000024.1, forward strand.
CCGCGACGATCATGAAGATGTCCAGGTCATATTCCCGGCCATAGGTCTGCTCGTCCCAGCGCATGGACTTCTTCAGGCTGGTCATGGCGTGCTGGCACTTGTCGATGTTCTCCGGCTCGACATAGATGCGCAGCGCCACGTCGCGGCCGCTCATGGTGCAAAAACTGTCCTCGACGCACCACAGGTCCCCCGCCACCAGGGCGAACAGGTAGGCCGGCTTCATGAACGGGTCTTCCCAGGTCGCCCAATGCCGGCCGTCTTCGCCCGGGCCGCTGGCGATCGGGTTGCCGTTGGACAGCAGCACCGGGTAGCGGTGCTGCTCGGCCACCACGGTGGTGGTGAACTTGCTCATCACGTCCGGGCGGTCCAGGTAATAGGTGATCTTGCGAAACCCCTCGGCCTCGCACTGGGTGCAGAACATGCCGCTGGACTTGTACAGGCCTTCCAGGGCGGTATTGCTTTCGGGGTGGATCCGCACGCTGGTATCCACGGTGAAGCTGGCGCTGGTCGGATGCAGGGTGAGGTGGCTGTCGTCCAGCTGGTAGTCGGCCGCACCCAGGGGCTGGTCGGCCAGGCTCACCGACAGCAGCTCCAGTTGCTGGCCGTCGAGCACCAGGGGCGGCAGCCCGGCGCCACGGGCCGGGTTGCGGCGCATCACCAGTTGCGCGTGGACCAGGCTGTGATCCTCGAACAACTCGAAGGTCAGGTGGGTCTCGTCGATCAGGTACTCGGGGGCCTGATAGTCCTTCAGGTAGATCATCTTCGGCTGTTCGGTGCGCATGGCGAATTCCTTCTACTGATGCACGGCCAGCTGGTAGGCCGTGTACTTGCGAATGTTGATCACGCCGGTGTCGAAGATCAGGTACTGGCCCTTGATCCCCAGCAGGGTGCCTTCGGCGATCGGATTCTTGTCCAGGTTGAAGCTGACGATCTTGGCCGGGTACTGCTCGACCGGATAGCGGATTTCCAGGGGCTCGATATCGTGCACCGGCTGGATCGCCTGCAAACCGAAACGCTGCTGCAAGGCCAGCAAACCCTCGGCGCAGGATGCGAACAGCTGCTCGCGCACCTGGACCAGGTCCACGGCCTGTGCGTCGCCCTTGAGCAAGGCCCGCCAGTTGGTCTTGTCGGCTACCTGGGTGCGGAACAGATCCTCGACGAAACCCGATTGCTGGCGGGTGGCCACGCGCATGATCGGCAGCGCCTGGCTGGCGCCCTGGTCGAGCCAGCGGGTGGGCAACTGGGTGGCCCGGGTGATGCCGACCTTGATCCCCGAGGAGTTGGCCAGGTAGACCACGTGGTCGGTCATGCAGAACTGCTCGCCCCAGGACGGCTCGCGGCAAGTGCCGGCGTCGTAGTGGCAACGCTCCGGGCTCATGATGCAGGCATCGCACTGGGCCAGCTTGGTCATGCACGGATAGCAGTAGCCCTGGCTGAAGCTGGTCTTGGTCTTGCGCCCGCAATGGGTGCAGTGGATTGCCCCCAGGTATTCCAGGCGCAGCTTGCTGCCGATCAAGGGATTGACCGGCACTTCGCTGTCGCCCAGGCGGAAGGCATATTGCACGTTCGGCCCGTCCAGACGGGTCGACATTTTACGGATGGAGCCGCGGCCGATCTCGATCAATGGATGGCATCCGACTTGAACAGGATGTTCGGCACGGCCTCGGCCTTGGACGAGCACTCCTGCGGGCCCATGTAGCCGGTGCGCTCTTCCTCGGGCAGGTTGTGCATTTCCCAGGCGATCATGGCCTGCAGCGACAGCTCACGCTGCTCGGGGGTGAGCTTGCGGCCATCGGACCATTTGCCGATCTCCACCGCCAGCTTCAGGCTGCGATAGATATCGGGGGTGATGTTTTCGATCATTTCGACAAAGGACGACATACAGGACTCCAGGAATTAGAGGGCCAGTTTACGGCGGCTGTACAAGCCGCCCAACAAACCAGTGAGGCAACCGACGAGCAACCCGCCGACATGGGCGGCATTGGCGATTTCACCGAAGCCGATCATCGAGACCAGCCCGGACAGGCACAGCAGCAACCACACCAGCATCATCACCAGCACACCACGGGGCAGGCGATAAATGGGGTTGGGCGACAGCCATTGATAGATCCAGCAATGCCCCAGCAGGCCGTACAGCACCCCGGACAAACCACCGAACAGGCTGGGGCCGCTGAAATGATATTGCGCGTAATTGGAAACCAGGCTGAACAACAGGGTCAGGCCCAGCAGGTTGATGCTGCCCTGGCGCCACTCGATGCGCCGCCCCAGCTCCCAATACCACATGCCGTTCATGGCGATGTGCAGGATGCCGAAGTGGATCAGCATCGGCGTCACCAGCCGCCACCACTGCCCTGCCGCCAGGCCGTCGGCCAGGGGGCGGAACTGCAGGTAGTCGCCGGCTACGCGAAAATCGAGGAAGGTGAACCAGCTCAGCACTTGCAGGTTGTCCCCCAGCAACGTGATGCCGCAGACCACCAGGCTCAGGACCAGCACCAGTGCCGTCACCGGGCTGCGCCACAGCTGCTGGGCCAGGCCAGGCCCCTCGGAGGCAGTGGCCTGGGGAATGTCCAGCTGTTGCTCGGGATCGCCCTTTGGGAAGCGCTGATACAGGTCCAGCACGTCCTCGCGGAGGGACTCGGGCACCCACAGCACCTGCTCCCCGGCTTCCTCGCTGACCCGATGAGGCACCTGCATGCGTTGCAAGAGTTTGACGAAACCGCTGAGGTCGGTGGCCAGGGGCAGGCGCAAAATCGCTACAGCACTCATCGCCTTACCTCGGGCCGCTCGACGTCGACCCAGACGAACTTGTTCGGGTCCAGGCGCGTTTCCTGGTCCAGGCGATAGGCGGCGAGCTTGCCGTAGAGCACCGCGCTGTAATCCAGGCAAGCCAGGTTGGGCCGGATCGGCGCCGGCGTACCGCTGCGCCAGTAGTGGCCGACGAACAGCAGCGGCTCCTCGATCCCGTAGCGCAGCAGGCTGTTCTTCTCGTCCCGGGATAACGGCGTGCGAGCCACCGGCTCGGGCAAGGCATCGGGCTGGAAGACGATGTCGCCATAGGTCTGCGGATCGTCTTCCCAGAACTTGGTGCGGAAGAACGAACGGGTCAGGCCATCGCCGCTGGTCATGGTCAGGCCATGGGGCAGGCGCATGTCGGTGCCCCGCAGCAGGCGGTCGAAAGCATGGCTGGCGAAGCTGTCAGGCAGCGCCGAGGCTTGCAGGAAGTCGCGATCGATGCAGCCGTCCGGGTAGCGCTGGCGTAGCTGGGCGATCAGCGTCGAATCCCAGCAGGCGTGCACCACGCGGAAGCGCCCGGCGTCGACGAACAACGGCATCCGGTAGAACCACTCAAGGAAGTCGTGCCAGTCGCCGGGGTGCTGTTCGAACTGGACCAGGGTCTCGTGGATCAGCCGGGCATGGCGCGGGGTGTGTTCGCGCACGAACTGCTTGCCGCTGCCCTCGGCCGCCGGGGTGCTCCAGCCCAGGGCGTTGAACTCGTGGTTGCCCATGATGCACAACGCCTGGCCGGCCTCGACCATGTCGTGGACGATGTGCAAAGCCTCGCGAATCCGCGGGCCGCGATCGATGATGTCGCCAAGGAACACCGCCATGCGTGACGGGTGCCGCCAAACGCCGCCCTGCTTGTGGTAACCGAGCCGGTCCAGCAGGTGTTCGAGGGTCAGGGCACAACCGTGCACGTCACCGACCAGGTCGTAGCTACGCGCGGGATCGAGCATCAGTCGCCTCCACCACCCAGGCGGCTGCCCCAGCCGAGCTTGGTCCGGCAGACCTCGTAGTAGTTGTGGTCCAGCGGATGGATCAGGCGCAGCTTCTGGGCCTTCTTGCTGACCGTGATGGTATCGCCCGGTGCGCAGGTGAAGTGGTTCTGCCCGTCGCAGGAAACCTGCGGATAGATCTGCATATCTTTGGACACGACGATTTTCAGCTCACTGTTGCCATCGACCACGATCGGCCGTCCGGACAAGGTATGGGGGTACATCGGCACGATCACAATGGCATCGAGCTTGGGATGCATGATCGGGCCACCGGCGGACAGGGCATAGGCCGTGGAGCCGGTGGGAGTGGCGACGATCAGGCCGTCGGCCTTCTGGCTGCAGACGAACTGGCCGTCGATGTAGATTTCGAACTCGATCATCCGGGTCGACTTGCCCGGGTGCAGCACCACGTCGTTCAAGGCATCGCCCTGGCCGATGGCCTCGGCATGCCGGCGCACCTCGGCCTGCAGCAGGAAACGGTTCTCCACCAGGTAATGGCCGTCCAGCACCTCGGCGACCTTGATCTCCAGTTCGTCGGGACGGATATCGGTGAGAAAGCCCAGGCTGCCGCGGTTGATCCCCAGCACCGGGATATTGTGACGCGCCAGGGCCCGGGCGGCGCCCAGCAGGCTGCCGTCGCCACCGACCACGATGACCATGTCGCAGACCTCGCCCAAGAGCTTGCGCGAGGAGGTCTGCAGGCCGTGGCCTGGGAGGACTTCGGCGATGGTGTCCTCGAGGATCACGTGCAGGTGGCGTTCGAGCAGAAACTTTTTCAGTCGGCGAACTGTGTCCAGCACCTGGGAACTGCCCAGGCGACCGATAATGCCGATATTGCGAAATTGCTCCATGGGGCTCCTGCGGGGGTTCGGGCGAAACCGAGGATTATGGGCGAAACCCGGCGCCAGACAAAATCCTTTCAGCCGTACAGGCTCGGCCGGCGCCCGGGTGGCAGGTATTTATCGCGAGCCGCCGCGGTTTGCGTCTATGCTCGCAACATGCTCCCGTTCGCCGATTTGCTCAACCTCCCCCGCCAGCTACGCCAGCCCGAAGTGCGCGATCTGGCCTGGGTGATCCTCGCCCCGCCAATGCTCAGCGCCACGCCCTGGCCCCAACGCCACCCCCTGGCCGGCAGCGACTGGACCCTGGAGCCGCAACGGCTGGCCCACTGGCTACAAGTGCAGGACCAGGACAGCGGCGCACTGCGCCAGTGGCTCAGCCGCAGCCCGACCCGGCGCCTGGGCCTGTACTACGAGCGGCTCTGGCAGTTCGCCGTGCAGCACGCCCCGGGAGTGGAGCTATTGGCGGCCAACCTGCCGATCCGCCGTGACGGCCATACCCTGGGCGAGCTGGACATGCTCCTGCGCGACCGCGACGGGGTGCACCACCTGGAACTGGCGATCAAGCTCTACCTCGGCCCGCAGCAAGGGCCCGGCGGCGATAGCGCGCAATGGCTGGGCCCGGGCTGCCACGACCGCCTGGACCGCAAGCTGGCCCACCTGGCCGCGCACCAGCTGCCGCTTTCGGCCCGGGAAGAAAGCCACGCCACCCTGGCGGCGCTGGAGGTCGGCCAACCCAGCGCCCACCTGTGGCTCGGCGGCTATCTGCTGTATCCCTGGCCGGGCCATGCCGACCCGCCCCTGGGCGCCCATCCGCAGCACTTGCGCGGGCGCTGGCTGCATCAGCGCGACTGGCCGGCGTTCATCGGCAAGAGTCCGCCGGGACGCTGGCAGCCCCTGCCCCGGCATGCCTGGCTGGCCCCGGCGCGCTACCCCGGCGAACACACCTGGAGCGCCGCCCAGTTGCAGCAATGGCTGGCCGAGCTCGATCCCCAGGCTCCGGCGCAACTGCTGGTGCGCCTGCAAGAGAGCGCCGAAGGCGACTGGATCGAGGCCGAGCGCCTGTTCCTGGTAGCCGACCAGTGGCCCGACCTGCCCGCCGTACCCCAGCCCTAGCCCGCCTCAGAGCAACAGGCGCAGGGCCAGCGCCGCCAGGGTCGCCAGCAACACCGGCAGGGTCAGCACGAGCCCGACCCGCAGGTAGTAACCCCAGCCGACATGAATGCCCTTGCGGTCCAGCACATGCAGCCAGAGCAAGGTCGCCAGGCTGCCTATGGGGGTAATCTTGGGCCCCAGGTCGCTGCCGATCACGTTGGCGTAGACCATCGCCTCCCTGACCACGCCCGTGGCCTGGCTGGCGTCGATGGACAAGGCGCCGACCAGCACCGCCGGCAGATTGTTCATCACCGACGACAAGCCGGCTGCCAGCAGCCCGGTGCCCAGCGCCGCACCCCAGACCCCGCCGGCGGCGAAAGCGTCCAGCCAGCCGGCCAGGTGCGCGGTAAGCCCGGCATTGCGCAAGCCATACACCACCAGGTACATGCCCAGGGAGAACAGCACGATCTGCCACGGGGCCTCCTTGAGCACCTTGCGCGTGGAAATCCTCTGGCCCCGGGCAGCCACGCTCAACAACAGGCAGGCGCAGCCCGCTGAAATGGCGCTGATGGGAATGCCCAGGGGTTCCAGGGCGAAGCAGCCCAGCAGCAGGATCGACAGCACCCACCAGCCGGCGAGAAAGGTGCCGCGATCGTGAATGGCGCTTGCCGGGTCGGCCAGTTGCCGGGGGTCATAGGCCTGGGGAATATCCCGGCGAAAAAACCACAGCAACACCACCAGGGTGGCGACGACGCTTACCAGGTTCACCGGCAGCATCACCGCGGCGTAGCGGTTGAAACCGATACCGAAGAAGTCGGCGGAAACGATGTTCACCAGGTTCGACACCACCAGCGGCAGGCTCGCGGTGTCGGCGATGAACCCGGCGCCCATGACGAAGGCCAGGGTGGCTGCCCTGGAAAAGCGCAAGGCCAGGAGCATGGAGATGACGATGGGCGTCAGGATCAGCGCCGCGCCATCGTTGGCGAACAACGCCGAGACCAGTGCCCCGAGCAGTACCATCCAGGCAAACAGCCTCCGGCCCTTGCCCTGCCCCCAGCGCGCCACGTGCAACGCGGCCCAGGCGAAGAAGCCGGCCTCGTCCAGCAACAGGCTGATGATGATCAAGGCGACGAAAGTGCCGGTGGCATTCCAGATGATCTGCCATACCACCGGGATATCGGCGAGCTGCACTGCCCCGCAGAGCAGCGCCAGCAGCGCACCGCCCAGCGCGCTCCAGCCCACGCCCAGCCCCCGGGGCTGCCAGATCACCAGGATGATGGTCAGCAGGAAGATCGCTAGGGCAATCAGCATGTCTTGGCAGGCATCCATGACTCGCGGGCAACGCCCCATGGGTAGGGCTTGAGGAGCGACGGTCCCGCCATTTCGCAAGCCGGGACCGCCGAACTGGAGGGAACTCAGGTGCGCTTCTGTTGCTCGACCCACTGGCCGAAGGCGTTGATGAACCCCTGGAGGAATGGCCGGGTGGCCTCCGCCAGCTTGCCGGACTCATCGAATGCGGAACCGGCGCCGCCCAGGTAGGCCTCGGGCTGCTGCATGCATGGCACATTCAAGAACACCAGGGACTGGCGCAAGTGATGGTTGGCGCCGAAACCGCCGATGGCCCCCGGGGACACACTGATCACCGCTCCCGGCTTGCCGCTCCAGTTGTTCTTGCCGTAGGGGCGCGAACCGACGTCGATGGCATTCTTCAGCACCGCCGGCACCGAGCGGTTGTACTCGGGGGTCACGAACAGCACCGCATCGGCCTCGACGATCCGTTGGCGGAACGCCACGTAGCTGGCCGGGGGAGTCGCCTCGATGTCCTCGTTGTAGAACGGCAAGTCGCCGATCTCGACAATGTTCAGCTGGAGATTGGCCGGGGCCAGCTCAGCCAGGGTCAAGGCAACCTTGCGGTTCAGGGACTGCTTTCTCAAACTGCCGACCAGTACGGCAACCTTGTAGACATTGCTCATTGGAGTTTCCAACCGTTGGCTTGGGGGAAGTGCTAGTTATAGATGAGCCAAGGCGGACTCTGCTACCCCGGCGCCAGGCGCCCTCGAATATTTTTTCCCCTGGGCAAAACTTCCGCCCCGCCAGCTGGGTCTACAACACCGAAATTTGCGTGTTCTATCTCCAGAGGCTCTAAAAAGATGGCAGAAGTACTTGTCGGACAGTTCCATGCAAGAGATGCCGAGGGGCGGGTGTATTCCGTCCACGAATTCCAGGAATCCATGCCAGCGCAAGATGGCGAGGCCAGCGCGGAACCCGTGACCACCTACCGCCTGGCCATCGGTGACCGGGTTCGCAAGCTCGACGACAATAACTTCCTGCTGGTGCAACTGGACGTGACCCTGGTACGCGAACCCGACTTCCCCGTGACTCCCTGACCTGCGATCTCCCCTCCTTGCGCGCCGGGCATTCGCCCCGGCCTGCCCCTGCGACAACCGCTACAGATTCCGGGCGCGGACTTGGGGTAGGATTCGACGCTTGCGTCCCTAACCGGCTGGATATGGATTTCAAGCATGCGTTTACGTCATATCGAAGTGATTCAGGCGCTCCTGCAAACCGCTCACCTGGGCACCGCCGCCCAATTGCTGCAGCTATCGGTGGCCGAAGTCGAGGCCCTGCTGCGCGATGCGGAAAGCCAGCTGGGCTTCATGTTATTCGCCAGTGTGCGCGGACGCTTGCAGGCCACCCGCGAAGCGCGGGAGCTGCAGGGTGCAATCACCCGGGTCTATGACGCCTTCGAACCCGTGCAACGCCTGGCCGACAGCCTGAGGTTCCACCAGGCGCCGCCTCTGCGCATCGTCGGCACCGCCCCCTTGGTCCAGCAATTGGTGCCCCACTGCATCGCCGCCCTGCGCCGGCGCTTCGCCGATACGCCGTGCAGCCTCCTGTGCCAGAGCACCCGAGAGATCATCGACAGCCTGCTGTTGCGCCATTGCGACCTGGGCCTGAGCCTGCATGACCCCGAACATCCGGACATCCACAGCCAGGCCCTGGCCCAGGGCAAGCTGTTCCTGCTGGCGCCCCATGGCTGGCTGCAGGCCAAGCAGAAATACGTGTCCCTGCAGGACCTGGCCGGCCAGGCCATGGTGGGCCTGGAGGGACACGACCCGCTGAGCGCGGCCCTGGCCGGCAAGTTGCAGAACCTGCGGCCCAGCCCGGTGATCCAGACCCGGGTCCAGACCTACCAGATGATGCGCAGCCTGGTGGAGGCCGGCGAAGGCCTGGCCATCGTCGACCCGTTCACCGCCGCCGGGGCCCGGGGCTCGGGGCTCGACATCAGCCCCTTGTCGCCACCCGTGGGCGTCACCCTCTACGCCTTGCGCCGCCACGGCAGCGACAGCTCGCCCCTGCTCAATGCCCTGCTGGAGTTGCTGGCCGAGCAAGCCACGGCGTTGCTGGCAGGCTAGGCTGGCTCTTCGGCGAACAGCAGGTACCAGAAGATCGCCGTTTCAGCGGTCTGCGGGTCGATGCCGCGATAGCGCAAGTGATCCACGCCGCCCACCACGTAGCCGCAACGTTCGTACAAGCGGCAAGCACCGAGGTTGTTGTTCTGGGTTTCCAGCATTACCCCCGGCAGGCCCTTGTTGCGGCTCCAGAACTGCGCCACCTCCAGCAGGGCCCTGGCCACCCCATGGCGCCGCGCCGGGGCATGTACCGCCAGTTCATCGATATGGCCATAGCCGTTCCAGTTGGTACTGACCACCACATGCCCCACCGGATGCTCATCCAGGTAGGCCATGAAGACCTCGCTGTCCGGAGCATCGCGGTAGCTGCTGAATTCCTCCGGGTCGATGCCGTAGCACTTGCGATAAGGCGCAACCTGGCGCAACGGCCAACTGGCCACCGCCACACCGCGCTCGGCCTCGGCGTAGGCTTCGACCTGGAAACTGAAGTCGCTGTCGTTGATATAGGCCGCGAAACCGTCATCGGCAACACGGACCGCGAGCCCCTGAGGCGGGCAGATTGCAGGCGGCATGGACACTCTCTCTTCACTCCCGGACGCAATCGACGGTGTACTGCCGTCCGTTGTCCAGGTCCTCATGTTGCAGGCCGTGCACATCGGCGACGAACCCGGGGAAGCGACTGTCGAAATCCCGGGCGAACGCCAGGTAGTCGATGATCGAACGGGTGGACTCGGTAAAGCGCTCGCCGGGCATGATCAATGGGATGCCCGGCGGATAGGGCACCAGCATCACGGCAGCGATGCGCCCCTGCAACTGATCGATCGACACCGCCTCGACATCGCCGCGCACCAGGTGGTCATAGGCATCGGCGGGTTTCATCGCCACCTCCGGCAGCACCGTGTACATGCGCTTGAGGTGCTTGGCGGTGGCATTGCTCCGATAGCAGGCATGCAGTTGGTCGCACAGGTCTTGCAGGCCCATGCCCTGGTAGCGCTGCGGGTCCTGGCTGGCGACGCTGGGCAGGCAACTGGCCAGGCTGGCGTTGGCGTCGTAGCTGCGCTTGAACTCCAGCAGCTCGGTGAGCAAGGTGCTCCATTTGCCCTTGGTAATGCCCATGGAGAACAGCACCAGGAACGAATACAGGCCGGTCTTCTCCACCACCAGCCCACGCTCCCAGAGGAACTTGCTGACCACCGCCGCCGGAATCCCGTGCTCGCTCAAGGCCCCTCCCGCGGTCAGCCCAGGCATGACCAGGGTCACCTTGATCGGGTCGAGCAACACGTAGTCATCGGTGACACCGGCAAAGCCGTGCCACTCGCCCTCGGGCTCCAGCAGCCAGTCGGCGGTGCATACCTGGTCGATGCCCTCGACCCGCTCCGGTTGCCAGACCGAGAACCACCAGTCATCGGCGGCGATGTTCTGCCGCAGGTTGGCCAGGGCGCGGCGGAAGCTCAGGGCCTCGTCGAACATTTCTTGCAGCAGCGAGCGGCCGGCCGGGCCTTCCATCATGGCCGAGGCCACGTCCAGCGAAGCCATGATGCTGTACTGCGGGGACGTGGAGGTGTGCATCATGAAGGCTTCGTTGAAGCGGTCACGATCCAGTTGCCGGCCCCCACCGTCCTGCACATGGATCATCGACGCCTGGCTGAAGGCGGCCAGCAGCTTATGGGTCGAGTGGGTGGTGAACACCAGCGGGCTATCGGCCGAACGCGAGGTGCCCATGCCGTAGCGCCCAGCGAAAAACTCGTGGAACGCCGCATAGGCGTACCAGGCCTCGTCGAAGTGCAGCACCTCGACGCTGTTGCCCAGGCTCTGCTTGATCAACTCGGCGTTGTAGCACAGGCCGTCGTAGGTGGAGTTGGTGATCACCGCCAGCTTGACCTTGGGTGCCCGGCCACGGGTCAGCGGACTGGCGTCGATCTTGGCCTGGATCGACTCGACGCTGAACTCGCCCAGCGGGATCGGGCCGATGATTCCCAGTTCGTTGCGCTCCGGGCACAGGTACAGCGGGATCGCCCCGGTCATGATGATTGAGTGCAGCACCGATTTGTGGCAGTTGCGATCCACCAGCACCAGGTCATCGCGACCGACCATGGAATGCCAGACGATCTTGTTGGCCGTGGAGGTGCCATTGATCACGAAGAAGGTGTGGTCGGCACCGAAATTGCGCGCCGCGCGAGCCTCGGCTTCCGCCAGGGGCCCGGTATGGTCGAGCAGCGAACCCAGCTCCGGCACCGATACCGACAGGTCCGAACGCAGGGTGTTCTCGCCGAAGAACTGGTGGAACGCCTGCCCCACCGCGCTCTTGCGATAGGCCACGCCACCACCGTGACCCGGGGTGTGCCAGGAATAGTTGGAGTCGGCGGTGTGTTGTACCAGGGCCTTGAAGAAGGGTGGCAGCAGGCCATCCAGGTAACCCCGGGCGGCGCGGGCCACTTGCCGGGCCAGGAATGGCACAGTGTCTTCGAACAGGTAGAGGATGCCGCGCAACTGATTGAGTTCGCTCATGGCATCGGCGGGGGCGTTTTCCAGGGTCACCTGCTCGCCCAGGGCGAAGATCGGCAACAGCGGCGCCCGGACCCGGGCCAGGCGAATCAACTCCACCATGTTCTGCAACAGGTGGGTGTTCTCCCCCGCCCCCTCGGCGGCGATCAGCATGCAGGCCAGGCCGTGATGGGTGGAGGCCACCAACCGGCCCTCGGCATAGTCCACTGCGGAAAAGATGCTGAAGCCATCCTTTTCCAGCTCCCGGGCGATACCCCGCACCCGGTCCCCCGCGACCGTGTCGGCCTTGATATCACGGTGCACGATCAGGATCGGGAACTGCAGGTCTTTATACATGGGGCGACAAGTCCTGAGACGACGGGTAAGCCCCGCCAATGGACTCAGGGTAGAAGCTGCACGGCTGGCGTGTCACCCCGGCTGGGGACACCCTGTAACAAAACGTCGCACTGGAACAACAACCGGCTGGAGCCGCCGCCGGGCCCGAGAGGCTGCGACAGCGGCTACAGGATCAATGCTGGGTGTCGAGCAGTTGAGTCCAGAGCGCCGGGCCGCCAGCGGACTTGGCGATGGCTTCCAGGCGGGCCTGGTGCTCGGCCAGTTCCGCCTCGTTGGCCATGATGATCCGTCCGCGTGGCCGATCGGCCGACAGGCGCCGGATCGCCGAGGCCTGGGCACGACCCTCGCCCGCCCCGCCATCGGCGCCATTGCCGGCCAGGGACAGGCTGGTCTGGCCGCCGGTCATGGTCAGGTAGACGTCGGCGAGGATCTCCGAGTCGAGCAGGGCGCCGTGCAACTCACGGCCGGAGTTGTCGACGCCATAGCGCTTGCACAAGGCGTCGAGGCTGTTGCGTTGGCCCGGGTGCCGCTCGCGGGCCATCAGCAAGGTATCGAGGATGCTGCAGTGCTGGGTGATATCCGCCCGCTCATGCTGGCCCAGCAAGGCGAATTCGTTGTTGATGAAGCCAACGTCGAACGCCGCGTTGTGGATGATCAGCTGTGCGCCCTTGATGAATTCGAAGAACTCATCGGCCACTTCGGCGAAACGCGGCTTGCCCACCAAAAATTCGTTGGTGATGCCATGGACGCCGATGGCGCCCTCGTCGCTCTCGCGATCAGGTTGCAGGTAGACGTGGAAATGACGCCCGGTCAGGCGTCGGCCAATCAACTCGACGCCACCGATTTCAATGATCCGGTGGCCGTCGGTCACCGGCATACCGGTGGTTTCGGTATCGAGGACAATAGATCTGTTGGCCATCAGTGGTCAGTTCTCAATCTGGCAAAGAGCGGGATTTTAGCACGCCCCGCCCGGAGACTGCGCACGGGGGCGGCAAGACCGGCCCAGCGCACATGAATGCATTGAACGGCAGGACGACAGCCATCAGCCCTTGCTGCCACGGACCTCGTCCACGCCACGGTTGGCCAACTGGTCGGCCCGCTCGTTGCCATGGTGGCCGGTATGGCCGCGCACCCATTTCCAGGTGACCTGATGCCGGTTGACCTGCTCGTCCAGCTGTTGCCACAGGTCGGCATTCTTCACTGGCTCCTTGGTAGCGGTCTTCCAGCCGCGCTTCTTCCAGTTGACCATCCACTCGGTGATGCCCTTCATCACGTACTGCGAGTCGGTGATCAGCTGTACGTCGCACTGGCGCTTGAGTTCCTGCAGGCCGCGAATCGCCGCCAGCAGCTCCATGCGGTTGTTGGTGGTATTGGCCTCGCCCCCCCAGAGTTCCTTCTCGACGCCCTTGCACACCAGCAGCGCGCCCCAGCCACCCGGGCCGGGATTGCCCTTGCAGGCACCGTCGGTAAAGATTTCTACGCTATCGCTCATCCACGCCTTCCATCAGAAATTGCCATCGCCCCGCCAGCCACCGCCGACAGGGCCAAGGCCGGGCAAGCCCGGCCGATCTATATAAAGAGAGGGTTGCAGCAGCGGGTCAGGGCTCGCTGTTGCGCCGGTTGACCTTGGCCATGGGCAGCGGCACCAGCTTGCCCACCGGCTCGCGCCGGACCTGGCGTACCGGGCGCAGGCCCACGGCGATCTTGCGCGCCACCAGCAGGTAGAAACCGCCCCCCGATAGCTGCCATTCGCCGGCCCGGCGCTCCCAACCGGCCAGCCGCGCCTGCCATGCTGGCGAAGCAAGCGGCGGACGATAGCACCCGAAGCGCCGTTTCTCCAGCGCGAAGCCCAGCAGGTTGAGCCAGTCGCCGACGCGCGAGGGTGCGATACAACGGGCCTGGCGCAAGCCGTCGTGGGCGAATACCCGGCGCAAGCCCCAGGTGCTCCAGGGATTGATCCCGACGATCAGCAGGTGGCCTCCCGGACGCACGCTGCTGGCCGCCTCGCGCAGCAAGCCATGGGGCGACAGCGAGAAATCCAGGCCATGCTGCAGCACCACTACATCGGCAGCATGTTCGCTCAGGGGCCAGGCCTGCTCCTCGCAAACAATCTCCACCCCCGGCAGCGGCGCTCCCAGGCGAACGTTGCGCTGGACCTGGGGTGCCGGCGGCGGGGTCTGCGCCGAAGGGCCGTAGTGCACCAGGTAACCGCCGAAAAACCGTCCCAGCTCCTCTTCGAGCATGCGCCGCTCTTCATCCAGCAGGAATTGCCCCAGCGGCCCGGACAGCCAGTCCCGGGCCGTGCTGATCAGGGCCAGCCAGTCGGGATCTGCCTGAGCGAAGGCTTTATCGGTCATTGCATTCTCCAACACGCCAGGAAGTTCTAAGATGCGCCATTGTTTTCCCCTTGGCGAATCCGAAGATGATACAGATCAGTGCCCTGCCCGCCTTCACCGACAACTACATCTGGTTGTTACAAGATCATCGCAGCCAACGCTGCGCCGTCGTCGACCCGGGGGATGCGGCACCGGTACTGGCCTGGCTGGAACAACACCCGGACTGGCGCCTGAGCGACATCCTGGCGACCCATCACCACCACGACCACGTCGGCGGCATCGAGCGCTTGAAACAGCATAGCGGCGCCAGGGTCTATGGCCCGGCCCGGGAGAAGATCCCCGCCCGCGATGTGGCCCTGGACGACGAAGACCAGCTCAACATCCTCGGCTGGGACTTCCAGGTCCTGGCGGTGCCCGGCCATACCCTGGGGCACATCGCCTACTACCACCGGGGCCTGCTGTTCTGTGGCGACACCCTGTTCGCCGCCGGTTGCGGTCGCCTGTTCGAGGGCACCGCCGAACAGATGCACCAGTCCCTGGGCCGCCTCGCGGCGCTGCCGGACGACACCCTGGTCTACTGCACCCACGAATACACCTTGGGCAACCTGCGCTTTGCCCAGGCCGTGGAGCCGGACAACCCGGACATCGCCCAGCGCCTGGAGAAGGTAGTGCAAATGCGTGAGCAAGGCGTCATGACCCTGCCATCGACCCTGGCCCTGGAGAGGCTGACCAACCCATTCCTGCGTACGGGTGAAACATCTGTTAAACAAAAAGCAGACGAACGGAACGGCCGGGATACCCCGTCGCAGAGTGCGGTCTTTGCGGCGTTGAGAGCCTGGAAAGATAAATTCTAAGAGACCCCGGCATTGGCATAGAAATTCTGAATGGTTGACCGCTCTTCGGGTGCTTTCTAGAATCGCCCGACATTTTTGCCCGGAACTGACTTCCAGCCAATGTCGTCATTTATTCGTTACGCCATCAGTTCAGACGCATTGACGCGCTTGGCCCAGGCCATCGCGGTAGCTGTGTCGGCGACTCTTGCGGGCTGCCAAAGCACCGGTCACGTCCCGCAGACTGAAGCGACACACACTCCGAATCTCAACGCCCGCATCAAGCAGAAACCCATCTGGCTCGGCAAACAGCCCAGCCCGCAAGTACCCCAGGACGTCTGGGAGCGCATGCGCCAGGGCTTCCAGTTGCAAGAAAACCTGGGCGTCAACCCGCGTATCGAACAACAACGCCTGTGGTTCGCCAGCAATCCGTCCTTCCTGCAGAACGCCAGCGAGCGCGGCAGCCTTTATATCCACTACATCGTCGAGCGTCTTGAAGAGCGCAACATGCCGCTGGAGCTGGCCCTGCTGCCGGTGATCGAAAGTGCCTACAACCCGCTGGCCTATTCCCGGGCCGATGCCGTGGGCCTGTGGCAATTCGTCCCGGCCACCGGCCGCTCCTTCAACCTGCGCCAGACCCGCTTCTACGATGGCCGCCGCGACATCACCGCCTCGACCACCGCGGCCATGGACTACCTGACCCGCCTGCATGACATGTTCAACGGCGACTGGCTTCTGGCCCTGGCGGCCTACAACGCCGGCGAAGGCACCGTCAGCCGGGCCATCGAGCGCAACGAGAAGCTGGGCCTGCCCACCGACTACTGGAACCTGCCGCTGCCATCGGAAACCCAGGCCTACGTGCCCAAGCTGCTGGCCCTGTCCCAGGTGGTGCTGGCCCCCGAGGCCTACGGCATCAACCTCAACCCCATCGCCAACGAGCCCTACTTCCAGGTGGTGGAGATCAACCAGCGCATGGACCTGTCCAAGGTCGCGGCGGTGGCCAACATCGATGAGGACGAGCTGTTCCAGCTCAACCCGGCGTTCAAGCAGCGCACCACCATCGACGGTCCGCAACACCTGCTGGTGCCGACCTCCAAGGCGCAGTTGCTGACCACCAGCCTGTCGACCATGAAACCCGAGGAACTGATCAGCAAGCGCTCGCTCAAGGCTGCGTTCGCCAGCGATGAAGGCCGCGACTCGCTGCGCAAGCGGGTCTACCGGGTCAAGCGCGGCGACAACCTGGCGCTGATTGCCAAGGCCAACAAGGTCGGGGTCCAGGACCTGCAGCGCTGGAACAAGCTCAGCGGCAAGAACCTCAAGGTCGGCCAGACCCTGGTCCTGCAGGACGCGCGCCAGGCCGTCGGCAAGAAGACCACCGTGGCCGCTACCGAGAAACGCAAGTCGACCCAGTACAAGGTCAAGCAAGGCGATTCGCTGTACATGGTGGCCAAGCGTTTCAACGTCGAGATGCAGCACCTCAAGCGCTGGAACCCACGGGCCGGCCAGGCCCTCAAGCCGGGCCAGACGCTCACCGTCTACCTGCCGCACTGAGTGCCGACGGGGCCTGCCGGTGCCAGCACCGGCAAGCCCTGCGCCTGAGCTTCCCTGGGCACCCGGCAATACCGACACGCCCCGCTCCGGAGCCATCCGCGCGTCCCGCCAGAACGAGCTTTTTCCTGCCGATACAAGCTGTTACTGTACCGGACACATAGCCCAAGCCGCCTGGATCGGATCTCTGACTCGATGCGTCTCCTGCTCCCGCTCCTCATCAGCCTGGCCTTGAGCTTTCCCGCTAGCGCGACGCTCATCGAGAGTCATGGCTATGCGCAGTTCGGCACGCTCAAGTACCCGGCCCGCTTCACCCACTTCGACTGGGTCAACCCCGCCGCGCCCAAGGGCGGCACCTTGCGGGTCATGGCCTTCGGCACCTTCGACACCCTCAACCCCTACACCTTCAAGGGCACCAGCCCGGTGGCCACGCCGAACTTCCTGCAATACGGGGTCAACGAGCTCAACGAGCCGCTGATGGTGGGCACAGGCCTCTATGCGCCCTCCGGCGACGAACCCACCTCCAGCTACGGCCTGATCGCCCGCTCGGTGGAGTACAGCGAGGATCGCAGCTGGGTGGTGTTCAACTTGCGCCCCGAGGCCCGCTTCCACGACGGCATGCCGATCACCGCCCGGGACGTGGCGTTCTCCTACCGCCTGCTGCTCAAGGAAGGCCATCCGCAATACCGCACCAACCTGCAGGAAGTGCAACGGGTCGACATCCTCGGCCCGCAGCGTATCCGCTTCGTGCTCAAGCGCGCCGGCAACCCGCTGCTGATCCTGCGCCTGGGGGAAATGCCGGTATTGCCCCAGCATTACTGGAAGGACCGCGACTTCAAGGCCACCACCTTCACCCCGCCCCTGGGCAGCGGCCCCTATCGCATCACCCAGGTGCAGCCGGGCCGCCAGCTGGTGTTCGAGCGGGTCAAGGACTATTGGGGCAAGGACTTGCCGGTCAACCGCGGGTTCGCCAACTTCGACCGGGTCGAGGTGGAGTTCTACCGCGACAGCGACGTGGCGTTCGAGGCCTTCAAGGCCGGTGAGTTCGATATCTACATCGAGCACCAGGCCAAGAACTGGGCCAGCGGCTACGACTTCCCGGCGGTACGCCGTGGCGAGGTGATCAAGGCCCAGGTGGCGCACCAGATTCCCACCCAGACCCAGGGCCTGTTCATGAACACCCGGCGCGCGACCTTCGCCGATGCGCGGGTACGTGAAGCCCTGGGCATGATGTTCGACTTCCAGTGGACCAACCGCGCGCTGTTCAGCGGCGCCTACCAGCGCGCCCTGAGCTACTACCCCAATAGCGAGTTCTGCGCCACGGGCGTGCCCCAGGGCCGCGAATGGCTGTTGCTTTCGCCCTATCGCGAGCAGTTGCCCGCCAGCCTCTTCACCCAGCCCTTCAGCTTGCCGAGCACCGACGGCCGCGGCATCCCGCGCCAGACCCTGCGCCGAGCCCTGGGGCTGCTGGGTGAGGCTGGCTGGAAGCTCAACGGCCAGCGCCTGCAGAACAGTGCCGGGCAACCGCTGCGGTTCGAGCTGATGCTGGTCAACCCCAATCTGGAGCGCATCCTCCAGCCCTACGTGGAGAACCTGGCCAGCATCGGCATCGACGCGCGCCTGCGCACCGTCGACCGCGCGCAATACAAGCAGCGCCTGGACCAGTTCGACTACGACATGATCCTCATGACCCTCAACCAGACCCTGAGCCCGGGCCTGGAGCAATGGCAGTACTTCCACTCAAGCCAGGTAGCGGTCAAGGGCAGCAAGAACTATGCGGGCATCGACAACCCCATCGTCGATCACCTGCTGGAGCAGCTCCTGGCGGCCCAGAGCCGCGATGAGCAATTGGCCGCCGGCCGTGCCCTGGACCGGGTGCTACTGTGGCAGCACTACATGATTCCCAACTGGTACCTCAACTATCACCGCCTGGCCTACCGTAACCGGTTCGCCTTCGTCACCACGCCGCCCTATACCCTGGGTCTCGGCGCCTGGTGGCTGAAGTCCTTGGAGACCACCCAATGATGCCCCTGCGTGCCCTGCTCCTGCGCACCAGCGGCTTGTTGCTCGGCGTCATCGCCTGCTGCGCCCAGGCCACGCCACAACATGCCGTGACCCTCTACGGCGAAGCGCCGAAATACCCGGCGGGCTTCCAGCACTTCGACTTCGTCAAGCCCGACGCCCCCAAGGGCGGGACCTTCCGCATGGCCGGCTTCGGCAGCTTCGACAGCCTCAACCCGTTCATCAGCAAGGGCGTGCCGGAGAGCAATATCGGCCTGGTGTACGACACCCTGATGGCCCAGAGCCTGGACGAACCCTTCACCGAGTACGGCCTGGTGGCCGGGCGGATCGAGAAAGCGCCGGACAACAGCTGGGTACGTTTCTACCTGCGGCCCGAGGCACGCTTCAACGATGGCCACCCGCTGCGCGCCGAGGATGTAGTGTTCAGCTTCCAGACCCTGACCAACGCCGGCTCGCCGCTGTATCGCGGCTACTACGCCGATGTCGAGCAGGTGATCGCCGAAGACCCGTTGCGGGTCCTGTTCAAGTTCAAGCACAGCAACAACCGCGAGCTGCCGCTGATCCTCGGCCAGCTGACGATCCTGCCCAAGCACTGGTGGGAGCACCGCGACTTCGCCAAGAGCAACCTCGAAGTACCCCTGGGCAGCGGCCCCTACCGGGTGACCGAGGTCAAGGCCGGGCGCTCGATCCGCTATGAGCGGGTCAAGGACTACTGGGCCCGCGACTTGCCGGTCAATCGCGGCTTCTACAACTTCGACACCATCACCAGCGACTACTACCGCGACAACACCGTGGCCCTGGAAGCCCTCAAGGCCGGCCAGTTCGACTACTGGCTGGAAATAAGCGCGAAGAACTGGGCCAACGCCTACAACGTCCCGGCCGTGGCCCAGGGACGGTTGATCAAGGAGCAGATCCCCAACGGCAACCCTACCGGCATGCAGGGTTTCGTCTTCAACACCCGGCGCCCGCTGTTCCAGGACGTGCGGGTGCGCCATGCCCTGAGCCTGCTGCTGGACTTCGAATGGAGCAACAAGCAGCTGTTCAACGGCGCCTATACCCGCACCCGCAGCTACTTCGAGAACTCGGAGATGGCCGCCACCGGCCTGCCAGGCCCGGACGAGCTGGCGATCCTCGAGCCTTTGCGCGGGCAGATTCCCGAGCAGGTGTTCACCCAGGCCTTCGCCCCGGCCCTGTGCGACGGCAGTGGCATGATCCGCGCCCAACAGCGCCAGGCCTACCAGCTGCTGCAGGAGGCCGGCTGGCACATCGTCGACGACAAGATGGTGGACGCCCAGGGCAAGCCGGTGGTGCTCGAGTTCCTGCTGGCCCAGACCGAGTTCGAGCGCGTGCTGCTGCCGTTCAAGCGCAACCTCGCCGACCTGGGGATCGACCTGGTGATCCGCCGGGTGGACGTGTCCCAGTACATCACCCGGGTCCGCTCGCGGGACTTCGACATGATCGTCGGCAGCTTCCCGCAGTCCAACTCCCCGGGTAACGAGCAGCGTGAGTTCTGGATGTCCAGCAGCGCCGACAAGCCCGGCAGCCGCAACTACATCGGCCTCAAGGACCCGGCCATCGACCGGCTGGTCGAGAGCCTGATCAACGCCGACTCCCGGGCCAGCCTGGTGGCCCATGCCAAGGCCCTGGACCGGGTCCTGCAATGGGGCTACTACGTGATCCCCAACTGGCACATCAAGACCTGGCGCGTGGCCCACTGGGACCACATCGGCCACCCGCAGGTCGCGCCCAAGTACGACATCGGGGTCAATACCTGGTGGATCAAGCCCGATGCCAAGCCCGCCGTGGAACCGGCGCCGGACAACCAGGCGGCCGCGGCCGAAGCGGTGCAATGAGATGCTGGCCTATATCGTTCGCCGCCTGTTGCTGATCATCCCGACCCTGCTGGGCATCCTGCTGATCAACTTCGTGATCATCCAGGCCGCCCCGGGCGGGCCGGTGGAGCAGATGATCGCCAAGCTCGAAGGCTTCGACGGCGCCACCAGCCGCATCGCCGGCGGTGGCGCCGAGGTCTCGGTGGCCGGATCCAGCTACCGTGGCGCCCAGGGCCTGGACCCGGCGCTGATCAAGGAAATCGAGCACATGTACGGCTTCGACAAGTCGGCGCCGGAACGCCTGTGGATCATGATCAAGAACTACGCCACCCTGGACTTCGGCGACAGTTTCTTCCGCGATGCCAAGGTGGTGGACCTGATCAAGGAA
Source organism: Pseudomonas sp. MSSRFD41 (assembly GCF_014230245.1). Classification (NCBI taxonomy): domain Bacteria; kingdom Pseudomonadati; phylum Pseudomonadota; class Gammaproteobacteria; order Pseudomonadales; family Pseudomonadaceae; genus Pseudomonas; species Pseudomonas sp. MSSRFD41. The sequence goes on from NZ_JACKZK010000024.1 coordinate 31,095, forward strand.
AAGATGCCGGTCTCGATCTCCCTCGGGTTGTGGAGCACCCTGATCATGTACCTGGTGTCGATCCCCCTGGGGATCGCCAAGGCCACCCGCCACGGTAGCCACTTCGACGTCTGGACCAGCTCGGCGATCATCATCGGCTACGCGATTCCGGCATTCCTGTTCGCCATCCTGCTGATCGTGGTGTTCGCCGGTGGCAGCTACCTCAACTGGTTTCCCCTGCGCGGCCTGACCTCCAGCGACTTCGAGCAACTGAGCCTGGGGCGCCAGGTGCTCGACTACTTCTGGCACCTGGCGCTGCCGGTCACGGCCCTGGTGATCGGCCACTTCGCCACCATGACCCTGCTGACCAAGAACAGCTTCCTCGACGAGATCAACAAGCAGTACGTGATCACCGCCAAGGCCAAGGGCCTGACCCAGCGCCGGGTGCTCTATGGCCATGTGTTCCGCAACGCCATGCTGCTGGTGATCGCCGGCTTCCCGTCGGCCTTCATCGGCATCTTCTTCACCGGGTCCTTGCTGGTGGAAGTGATCTTTTCCCTGGACGGCCTGGGCCTGATGAGCTTCGAGGCCGCGATCAACCGCGACTACCCGGTGGTGTTCGGCACGCTGTTCATCTTCACCCTGCTGGGCCTGGTGGTGAAACTGATCGGCGACCTGACCTACACCCTGGTCGACCCACGCATCGACTTCGACAGCCGGGAGCATTGAGATGAACCTGTCCCCCCTCAATCGCCGGCGCTTCGAGCGCTTCAAGGCCAACAAGCGCGGCTGGTGGTCGCTGTGGCTGTTCCTGGTGCTGTTCGTCCTGAGCCTGGGCGCCGAGTTGATCGCCAACGACAAGCCCCTGGTGGTGCATTACGACGGCGGCTGGTATTTCCCGGCGCTCAAGCGCTACCCGGAAACCACCTTCGGCGGCGAATTCCCCCTGGAAGCCAACTACAAGAGCCCGTACATCCGCGAACTGCTGGCGCAGAAGGATGCCTGGGTGCTCTGGGCGCCGATTCCCTTCAGCTACCAGAGCATCAACTACGACCTGCGGGTGCCAGCCCCGGCGCCGCCCTCCAGCGACAACCTGCTGGGCACCGACGACCAGGGCCGCGACGTCCTGGCGCGGATCATCTACGGCTTCCGGGTGTCGGTGCTGTTCGCCCTGACCCTGACCATCCTCAGTTCGATCATCGGCGTCACCGCCGGCGCCCTCCAGGGTTTCTACGGTGGCTGGGTGGACCTGGCCGGCCAGCGCTTCCTGGAGATGTGGTCCGGGCTGCCGGTGCTTTACCTGCTGATCATCCTCGCCAGCTTCGTGCAGCCCAACTTCTGGTGGCTGCTGGGCATCATGCTGCTGTTTTCCTGGATGAGCCTGGTGGACGTGGTGCGCGCCGAATTCCTGCGCGGGCGCAACCTGGAATACGTGCGCGCGGCCCGGGCCCTGGGGATGCAGAACGGCGCCATCATGTTCCGTCACATCCTGCCCAACGCCATGGTCTCGACCATGACCTTCATGCCGTTCATCCTCACCGGCGCCATCGGCACCCTCACCGCCCTGGACTTCCTCGGCTTCGGCCTGCCTCCCGGCGCACCATCCCTGGGCGAGCTGGTGGCCCAGGGCAAGTCCAACCTGCAGGCGCCCTGGCTGGGCATGAGCGCCTTCGCCGTGCTGGCCCTGATGCTCAGCCTGCTGGTGTTCATCGGTGAATCCGCCCGCGATGCCTTCGACCCGAGGAAATGACATGACCCAGGACAACCTGATCGAAGTCCGCGACCTGGCGGTGGAATTCGTCGCCGGCCAACAGCGCCAGCGCGTGGTCGAAGGCCTCAGTTTCGACATCAAGCGCGGCGAGACCCTGGCCCTGGTGGGCGAAAGCGGGTCGGGCAAGTCGGTCACCGCCCACTCCATCCTGCGCCTGTTGCCCTACCCGCTGGCCCAGCACCCGTCGGGCAGCATCAACTATGCCGGGCACGATTTGCTGACCCTGAAGGAAAAGAGCATCCGGCACATTCGTGGCAACCGCATCGCCATGATCTTCCAGGAGCCCATGACCTCGCTGAACCCGCTGCACACCATCGAAAAGCAGATCAACGAGGTGCTGGCGATCCACAAGGGCCTGACCGGCAAGGTCGCCACCCGGCGCACCCTGGAACTGCTGGAGCTGGTGGGCATCCCCGAGCCGCGCAAGCGCCTCAAGGCCCTGCCCCACGAGCTGTCCGGCGGCCAGCGCCAACGGGTGATGATCGCCATGGCCCTGGCCTGCGAGCCGGAACTGCTGATCGCCGACGAACCGACCACGGCGCTCGACGTCACCGTGCAGTTGAAGATCCTGCAGTTGCTCAAGGAACTGCAGACGCGCCTGGGCATGGCCCTGCTGCTGATCAGCCACGACCTCAACCTGGTGCGGCGCATCGCCCATCGGGTCTGCGTCATGCAGAAGGGCCGCATCGTCGAGCAGGCGCCCTGCGAAGAGCTGTTCCGGGCCCCGCAGCATCCCTATACCCGGGAACTGCTGGCCGCCGAGCCCAGTGGCCTGCCAGTCGCCAGCCAGGTCGGCGCGCCACTGCTGGAAGTGAATGACCTCAAGGTCTGGTTCCCGATCAAGAAGGGCCTGCTGCGCCGCACCGTGGATCACCTCAAGGCGGTGGACGGCATCCATTTCAGCCTGCCCCAGGGCCAGACCCTGGGCATCGTCGGCGAGAGCGGCTCGGGCAAGTCGACCCTGGGCCTGGCGATCCTGCGGCTGATCGCCAGCCAGGGCCTGATCCGCTTCGAAGGCCGGCAGCTGGACTGCCTGTCCCAGCAACAGGTACGACCGCTACGGCGAGAAATGCAGGTGGTGTTCCAGGACCCCTTCGGCAGCCTCAGCCCACGCATGAGCGTAAGCCAGATCGTTGGCGAGGGCTTGCGCATCCATGGGATCGGCACCCTGCAGGAACAAGAACAGGCGATCATCGCGGCGCTCGAGGAAGTGGGCCTGGACCCGCAGACCCGCCACCGCTACCCCCACGAGTTTTCCGGCGGCCAACGCCAGCGCATCGCCATCGCCCGGGCCCTGGTGCTCAAGCCCCGGCTGATCCTGCTGGACGAACCGACCTCGGCCCTGGACCGCACCGTCCAGCGCCAGGTGGTGGAGCTGCTGCGCAGGCTGCAAGGCAAGTACAACCTGACCTACCTGTTCATCAGCCACGACCTAGCGGTGGTCAAGGCCCTGAGCCACCAACTGATGGTGATCAAGCACGGCCAGGTGGTGGAACAAGGCGACGCCCGGCAGATCTTCGACGCGCCGCAACACCCTTATACCCGGCAATTGCTGGAAGCCGCGTTCCTGGTACCGGCAAACGCCGGATAACCCCTGACAGGAGACCGGTGACGAGGCCCTGCCTCATCACCGGAGATGCCAAATCCATGCATGACAAACAATGGACCATGATGGCCCTGGGCGGTCTTTTCGCAATGAGCGTCCAGGCCCAACCGATGACTTTCCAGCCGGACAAGCACAGCACCGTCACGCTTGCCCTGCATGGCCAGCAGGTCAACCTGGAAGTACAACGCAACGGTCACACCCAATCCAGAGAACTGCGGGTGCAGGCCGAAAAGCCACTGCACATCGAGCTCGACGATTTCAACTTCGATGGGGCCGGCGACTTCGCCATCTGGCATGTCGATGATGGGATGGGTACTTACACGATCCACCGGGTGTTCATCTACGACCCGACGCAGGGCGAGTTCGTCGAGCGATTTCCCGCCTGCGCTGATGAATTCCTCAATCTCAAGGTCAACAAGCCCGGGAAATTCCTGGTCAGTACCTACTATCAGGGCAACATCCCAAGACGCTGCCTGACGCGACTCAAACCAGGCTCCGGGGCCTGAGCCACTGCCTGCCGATCAGTCTCGATGCTGGCGCTTGCTGGCCTGCTTTTGCAGGTACATGGCCTTGTCGGCATCGGCCAGCAGCGCCTCCACGTCCGGATGGCGCTCGGCGTTGTATTCGATCTGGCCAACGCTGAAGCGAATGTCGTAGCCGCGCTTCAACGTGGCGTTGCGTTCATCGAGGATCTCGCGCAATCGGGCCATGATGTTCGAGGTTTCCACATGATCGGCGGCGGTCAACAACGCCACGAACTCATCGCCGCCCAAGCGGCCGATCACATCGCTCTCACGAAAGGCGATGCGCAGCACATCGGCGAAGGTCTTCAATGCCCCGTCGCCCTCGGCATGGCCATAGGTGTCGTTGATCTGCTTGAAATCATTGAGATCGAAGAACAGCAGCGTCGCCGGTTTCTCCAGGCGCCTGCAGACGCCCAGCGCGTGCCGGGCCAGGGCCTCGAAACCACGGCGGTTGGACAGCAGGGTCAGCTCATCCATGCTGGCCATCTGCACGGCCGCCAGTTCCTGCTCGGCCATGCGCGCCAGGTCCCGCAGCAGCGCCCGTTCCTCGTCGTCCAGGTCCCGGGGCTTGACGTCGATCAGGCACAAGGTGCCCAGCTTGCTGCCGTTGGCCACCGTCAGCGGGCAACCGGCGTAGAAGCGGATCCCGGGGTCGCCCACCACCAGCGGATTGTCATGGAAACGCATGTCCTGTTCGGCATCGCAGACCGTGAGGATCTGGTCGCCAAGGATCGCGTGCCCGCAAAACGAGATATCCCGCGCCGTCTCGCTGGCCTCCAGGCCCATGCAGGACTTGAACCACTGGCGATCGCCATCCACCAGGCTGACCAGGGCGATAGGCACGTTGAACAGGCGCTTGGCCAGGCGGGTCAGGCGGTCGAACCGTTCCTCCGGCGGCGTGTCGAGGACATTGAGCGCCCGCAGGGTCTGGATTCGCAGGGCCTCATTGTTCGGTTTGCTTGGGTACAACATAGCTGACTCCATTCGCGGCTAAGACGGCAAGCGTAGTCCAAAATGGCCAGTGCCTGGGCCAGAGCTGTCGCCAGGCGATAACGCGCCCGCTCACGTACCGCGGGCCGCCATGGCATCCTGCGCCCGCTGCTTGACGAACTCGGGGAGCTGCCGGGCGGGCAGCGACTTGCTGTAGTACCACCCCTGGATCACCAACTCCGAGCTTGAATGCAGGAAATCCAGCTGCTCGCCTGTCTCCACGCCATCCACCACCACCTTGAGATCCAGGGTCTCGCAAAAACGCAGCAGGCCATTGAGTACCAGTGCACCCTTGGGCTCGCATTGGGCAAGAACGAAGCTGCGGTCGATCTTGATCCCATCCACCGCAAACTGGTGCAAATAGCTCAAGGCGGAAAAACCGGTACCGAAATCATCGATGTAGACCCGTGCCCCCAGCGCATGCAGTTGCCCGATCCAGCGCTGGGTCAACAGCGCATCGCCCACCAGGGCATCCTCGGTGATTTCCACCGACACCTGGCCACCGGCTCGGGCAAGGATCTCCAGCAGGCGCCGACCATGCTCCGCCGACGCCAGGGTGGCACTGGAGATATTGATCGTGATCGGCAGCTCGAAGCCCTCGCGACGCCAGGCCTGATGCTGGCGTACCGCCTGGGAAGCGACCCAGAAATCCACCTCGGGCATCAACCTGGCCTGCCCCAGCCACTGCAGCAACTCCCAGGGCGAGCGCACCTGGCCATCGCGGTCCCGAGCGCGGATCAACGCCTCGCACCCGGTGCAACGGCCACTGTCCTTGTCCACCTGCGGCTGGTACTCCAGGTGAAAGTCGTATTCGCTCAACTGCTGGATTCGCGCCAATTGCAAGGACTGCTGGGCCGCTTGCCGATAGGAGGTCACCATCGGGTCCAGTTCGAACAGGCGGCCCCGCTCTTCCAGGCCATGAAAGGTGGTGTCGAAGGTCTTCAGGTAGACCTGCTCGGCGCCTTCGCCCTGGTACTGGATACTGCGGATATAGGGAATGTAGATCAGCGTACCGATCCCCAGCAGCACCAGTTGCAACAACACCGCGCCCCAATCGCCCTGGGTACTGAGGTAGGCATTGAGCAGTACCGGCGAGGTGAAGGGCACCTCCACCAGTGCCGGGCGCACCCACCCCTGCTGGACCACCAGCAACGCCAGGCTGACGTTGACCATGGGCACCAGCATGAATGGCATCAGCAATCTCGGGTTGAGGATGATCGGCAGGCCGAACAACAGCAGCTCGTTGATGTTGAACAGCGACAACCCCAGGCTGGCCAGGGCCAACAGGCGCATCGAGCGATTGCGAGAAAAACCCAGGATCGCCAGGATCAGCGCCAAGGAACCGCCAGAGCCACCGATGAAGGCGAAACAGCCCAGCAAGCCGCTGTTGAGGGCATAGCGCACAGGACGCCCAACCGCCTGGTCCAGGGCATTGAGCGACACCGCCTGATCCATCACGTCCATGAATGGCTGCATGGCGTGACTGCCATGGATCCCGAAGAACCACAGCAGCGAATTGCTGGCCGTCAGCAACATCCCACCCAGGTAGGGACTGCCCAGCTCGTCGAGGTCCAGCGGCCGCTGGATATAGGCAAACTCCTGGATCTGCAGCAACAGTTGCAGCACCAGTACCAGCAACAGCGAAGTGACGATCCCCGGCAGCACCATATTGATGGTGCTCTGCAGGTTGTAGCCCACCAGGTCCTCGGCGATCAGTCGGGTCCAGCGCCGACGGTGCAGCCAGCCGATGATCGGAACATTGGCCAGTGGCGAGGCGATGGCGATGAACAGCACGAACGTCGCCGCCGCCAGCGGGTAATCGCGCAACACGTAGGTGGCGATCACCACATGGGACAGGCAGAGAAAGGCCACGGGAAGCTGCGGCAGACGATGCTGGATCGCCAGCATGTAGCCGATGGAAGCCGCGACCAGCAAGGGAATGATCGAGCTGATGCGATCGTGTAGCCCCGTCAGCAGTTCCACCACCGCCCCCGGAGCTCCGAGGGCCTCTACACACTGGGCGAGTATCAGCAGCACCGCCGAAACCAGCAGGCACGGCAGTAGCCAGAGCAGGCCCTCGCGGATCGAACGCAAAGCCTCGGCCCCTGCCAGGAGCGCCAGGCGATGGGTGAAAAACAGCTTGAGTCGCGGCAGGCGCATCAGCTTCCCCTCCCTTGCAGTCACTACCGACCTGCTACCGGCAGGCATTTCAGGTAGCGCTTCACCCCCGCACGGCGGCGTTCTATGACCGCTCGAGGCTGATAGCGAAGATACCACTGAAGAAACCCGTGTCAGCAAGCATTCAATCGCCCGTGCCCGGCCAGGGCTTGGCTACGCTTGTTCAAGGGGCAGCAGTCGACAGAGGGGCGCCAGCATGCAGCGTATCCAGACCATCACACCCTGCCTGTGGTTCGACCACCAGGCCCAGGAGGCGGCGCAGTTCTACTGCACGGTCTTCGAGCGCTCGCACATCACTCACGTGAGTCACTACGGCAAGGCCGGCTTCGAGTTCCATGGCCGTGCCGAGGGCTCGGTGATGAGCGTGGTGTTCGAACTCGACGGCCAGGCCTTTACCGCGCTCAACGGCGGTCCGGCCTTCACCTTCAACGAGGCGGTATCGCTGCAGGTGCATTGCCGGACCCAGGCCGAACTGGACCACTACTGGAACGCCCTGGGCTTTGGCGGCCCGCCACAGGCCCAGCAATGCGGCTGGCTCAAGGACCGCTTCGGCCTGTCCTGGCAGATCGTGCCGCAGGTCCTGGCGCAGATGATGTGCGACCCCGACCCGAGCCGTTCGCAACGGGTGATGCAAGCCCTGCTGGGCATGAAAAAACTGGATATCCAGCGCCTGCAGCGCGCCTTCGATGGCAAATCCTGAGCCATCCCCTCTACAATCGCCGGCACCCTGGACAATGGACGACCCTGATGAAGAGCGCCCTGCACCCTGACATCGCCCCGCGTTTCTGGCGCGACCCGGCCCTGCCCTTCATCGAGGCCCGGTCCATCGCCGATGGACGCAAGGTCTGCTACAACCGCCATGCCCATGAGCAGTTCTCCATCGGCTGCATCACCGCGGGCCAGAGCACCTACCTCAGTGAAGGCGAACAGTGGCAGGTCGGTGCCGGCACCGTGGTGCTGATGAACCCCGGCGTGGTGCATGCCTGCAACCCCATCGACGACCAGCCCTGGTCTTATCGCATGCTCTACGTCGACACTCCCTGGCTGACCGCCTTGCAGCATGAGCTGGGCTTCGATGCGGCTTCGGGCTTTCGTCCGTTCAGTACCCCCCACAGCGACGACCCGCAATTGTTTGCCGAGCTCGAGACGCTGTACCAGGTCCTGGTGGACGAACGCGGCGATACCCTGCACAAGCACCGCTGTGCGGTGGCATTCTTCAGCGACCTGCACCAGCGCCTGAACCCGGTCGACAGCCGCCCCCGGGACAGCAACGAAAAGCTCGAACGGGCCGCCCGCTACATCCGCCAACACTGCACCCAGCCCTTGGCCCTGGAAGATATCTGCCAGGCCGCCGAGCTCTCGGCCTCCTACTTGACCCGCGCCTTTGGCCAGCAGTTCGGCATGCCGCCCCATGCCTACCTGGTCAACCAGCGAGTGCAGTTCGCCCAGGCCCGCCTGCGCAGCGGCGCATCGATCGCCGAGGCGGCCCTGGAGGCCGGTTTCGCCGACCAGGCGCACTTCCAGCGGGCGTTCAAGCAGCACTTGGCCGCAACCCCCGGGCAGTACCAGCAGGGCCTCAGGTAAACAGGTACGCCGCACTGAGGGCCAGCAACGCCGCCATGCTGCGGTTGAACAGGCGCATGCCCGCAGGATTGTCCAGGTAGTGGCGCAGGAAACTGCCGGCATAGGCCCAGCAGGCAATCGACAGGTAGCAGATAACGAGATACACCGCGGCGAACAGCCAGACCAGCCGCGTATCGCCGTCGGCGGCAAACGCCCCGATGCCAGCCACGCAAGCCAGCCAGGCCTTGGGATTGAGCCACTGCATCAGGGCGCCGTACCAGGCCGAAGGTGCGCGGACCTGACCGTCGGCAGCCACTCGACCATCATCCCGCACCAGCTTCCAGGCCATGTACAGCAGGAACGCCACGCCAAACAGGCGGATGCCCTGGGTCAGCACCGGCCACTGGCGCAACAGTTCGTTCAACCCCAGGCCCGTCAGTACCAGCAGCAAGGTAAAGCCCAAGGTCGCGCCAGCGACGTGGCTCAGGCTGGCCTTGAAACCGAAACGGGCCCCGCTGCCCAGGGCCAGGATATTCACCGGCCCCGGGGTAATGGATGCGGCCAGGGCAAAGGCCGCCATGGAAAACACTACGCTCATCTCTCGCCTCTCTTGTCCGGATCGAATCGACCGCCGACAGGTTACGAAGCGAGCAACATCACGTATTGAAGAAAACAACCCTGCAATCGTCGTTCAGCTATTGAAACGCGTGACCAGGGCATTGAGCTCATGGGCCGTGGACTCAAGGTCGCCGCCGATGCTGCAGGAGTGCACGGCGATATCCGCGTTCTGGTCCGAGACCCGGGCGATATTGGTGATCTGCCCGGAAATCTCCTCGGCCACATGGGCCTGCTGCTCGGAAGCGGCGGCCATCTGCTGGCTCATCTGCTGGATGCGCTCCATCGCCGTATTGATGCCATCCAGGGCCTGCTCGGTACTGATGACCTGGGCCACCCCGGACCGCGCCTCGACGCTGCCCTGGCGCGCCACTTCCACCGCCTGGCTGGCCACCTCCTGCAAGGTGGCGATGATCTGCTGGATGCTCTGGGTCGACTCCCGGGTCTTGGACGCCAAGGCCCGCACCTCGTCGGCCACCACCGCGAAGCCGCGGCCCTGCTCGCCGGCGCGCGCGGCCTCGATGGCGGCGTTGAGCGCCAAGAGGTTGGTCTGCTCGGCAATGGAATGAATCATGTTCGCCGCCAGCTGGATCGACTGGGTTTCATTGGCCAAGCCCTGGACCGACTGGCTGACCGTGTCCACGGTAGCGGCCAGTTTCTCGATCATGACCCGGGTCCGCCGGGCTTCCTCGGAACCGACATGGGTCAGCTCGTTGACCCGGTCGGCCGCCGAGGCGGTGTCCTGCACATGCACCGAGACCTGGGCGATGGACGCCGCCATCTGGTTCATCGCCGTGGCCGCCATGTCCGCCTCGTCACGCTGCTTGCCCAGGGCCGACTCCGCCTGGCGCGACAGGTTCTGGCTGGTGGAAGCCAGCTCCGCGGCCTGGTTGGCATAGTCCCCGAGGCGGCTCAGGGCGGTACGGATCTTCGCCGCCTCGCTGATCAGGATCATCTGCAGGCGCGCTACCGGCCCACGCTCGTCGGTATAGGTGCGGGCAATCAGTTCGCTATCGAAGCTGCCCAGGGACACCGCGCTGATGCGCGCCAACAGCCGCCGGGTGCGATAGGCGCCATGGGCCTGCACGGCGAACAGCCCGGCCACGGCGCAAGCCAATCCGGCCCAGGGTCCACCCAGCCAGCTGGCCAGGGCAATGGCGGCCAGGGCGAGCAGCGGCGGTAGCAGGATCTCGCCAGCCACCAGCAGCCGCTGGCTCCAGGGCATGGCCATGTCGGCGCCACGCATGCGCTGGTAGAGGGCTGCGGCCCGCTCGACCTGCTCGCGCTCGGGCTTGACCCGCACCGACTCGTAGCCGGTGATCACCCCCGCGCTGAAAATCGGCGTGACATAGGCATTGACCCAATAGTGGTCGCCGTTCTGGCAGCGGTTCTTGACGATGCCCATCCAGCTCTTGCCGTCCTTGAGGTAGGACCACATGTGGGCGAACACCGCCGGCGGCATGTCCGGGTGGCGCACGATGTTGTGCGGGCTGCCGATCAGTTGTTCGCGGGTGAAACCGCTGACCTCGACGAACTCGTCGTTGCAGTAGGTCAGCTTGCCGTGGGAGTCGGTGGCGGAGATGAGCCGCTGCTCGGCGGGGAACACCCGCTCGCGCTGGGTCACTGGGAGATTGTTCTTCACCTTGAAAAAACCTCGCAGGAAGTCTGTTGATTGCCCGTCATGATCGAACCGCAACTGCGCATCCTGCGATGACTCGAAGACTGCTCCTGCCCCCGGCAGGACTTCCCCGGCAGTCGGCGCCGGTGGAGTCGAGTGTAGATAGCGGCTTGGTGAGCGCTATCGAATACGCGGTGGAGGCAGGAACGATCCGGCAACAATCTGCAAAATCCTTGACGTGGATCAATACATAGCCTGGCAACTGAAAACCTTTCTGAGAAAGCTTCGTGATGGTGTAGCACAAGCCTGGTCCCGGGACCCTGCGTCGCACCCGGGGAGGATTGACAAAACGCCGGACGGTTATTGAAACTGGGCGCCTTGTTTGCGAGCCGGCCACCACCATGCCCCACGCCACCTTCCACGCTCCGCGCGCCATTGGCCAAGTTGCCAAGGCCCCGGCGTGGATGGCCTGCAGCCGCAAATCGAAGAAACAGCCGCTCATGTGACCGGGGCGCTGTGTCCCGTCAGATGAGCTGACAGGACCTCGCCACGGAACACCCCCTTGCCGACCGCCCCTCTACTCTTCTGACGACGACCCGACGGTCAAGCATCAGGAGAATATGCATGTCATCGTTTCAAGGTATCTGGGTCCCCATCGTCACGCCCTTTCGCCACGGCGCCATCGATTTCGCCGCCCTGCGCCGCCTCGCCGCCCACCTGCTGGAGAGCGGCGTGGCCGGACTGGTAGCCTGCGGCACCACCGGTGAAGCCGCCGCCCTGGACAAGGCCGAACAACTGGCGGTGCTCGACGCCCTGCTGGAACTGGCGCCTGCCGGGAAAGTGCTCATGGGGCTGGCGGGCAACAACCTGCCGGCCCTGCTGGACCTGCAACAACGCATCCTGGAACGTCCGGTGGCCGGCCTCCTGGTGCCGGCGCCCTACTACATCCGCCCCTCCCAGGCCGCCCTGGAAAGCTTCTTCGGCTGCGTGGCCGATGCATCCAGCGTGCCGCTGATCATCTACGACATCCCGTATCGCACCGGCGTGGCCCTGAACCAGCAGACGTTGCTGGCGATCATCCGCCACCCGCAGGTCGCGGCGGTCAAGGACTGTGGCGGCAACCTGGACAAGACCCTGGCCGTGCTGGCCAGCGGTGAAGCGCAGGTGCTGTGCGGCGAAGACCTGCAACTGTTCAACGCGCTCTGCCTGGGCGCCAGTGGCGCGATCGCCGCCTCGGCGCATATCCGCCCGGACTTGTTCGTGCAGTTGCAACGCCAGGTGGTGGACCAGCAGCTGGACGCCGCCCGCGCCACCTTCATGCGCCTGGCGCCGTTGATCCAGGGCTTGTTCAGCGAGCCCAATCCGGCGCCGGTCAAGGCCTTGCTGGCCCATCAGGGATTGCTCGAAGCACAGTTGCGGGCACCGATGGAGGATTGCAGCGCAGCAACCGCCGGGCACCTGCAGCGCCTGCTGGCCGCCTTGTAGCCCGCAAACCGGCTCCAGCCCTCGCGGCAGGAGCCGGCAGGCCGTTCAGCGCACCGGAGGAACGCGGATCTGCCCGGAGCGGCACTGGGTCTTCACGCCCTTGCCGCAGTCGGCGAACTCCAGGTCCTTGCCCAGGCACACCCGCACTTCAGACAGCTCCGGCCCGCTGCACAGGACCGCCACGCCATTTTCAGTGATGCCCGGGTTGCTCTGGCGCAACTGCTGGGCGATTTCCGCCGCCTCGTAGTAGCGCACGCTGGTGGAGGGTTGCAGGGTCTCGGGAATCTTCACCTTGCCCAGGGCCTGGTCGGCCTTATCCAGGTAACCCATGGCACCCAGGCCACTGCAGGTACCGTGCTTGCTCCACTCATGCTTGAGCAGCTTCTCGGTAGGGAAGAGGGTCAGGCCCTTGGCGATTTCCTCGCGGTTGAGCTGGGTCAAGGGGGGACACGATTGCGGCCAGCCGCCCCGGGCATATTGCGGCCACAGGCCATGCAGGACGAACCCGTAGCCCTTGCCCGAGCACTGCTCGTTGTCCGGATGCATCAGGCAGAAGGTCGGCGACCAGGACAGGCTCAGCAAGTAGTAGTCGAAGCTGCCGGCTACCGAATCGCGTTGCTGCTTGGGCGAACGCGCGTCGCTGACCCCCACCATCCCCAGGGTCAGCGCCAGGGCTGCCAGCAGGGTGAAAAACTTTCTCATCGTGACCTCTCCTTGAAAAACAGACGTGTCCCTGCCCGGATTGCGGGACGCTGCCGATCCAACAGGGCGGATCCTTATTGGCACGCAGGCGTTGCAGGAACATGACAGGAACGCCAAGGCGCCCCCGGATAGCCGGTCAGCGTCGGCGCGCCAAGATACCAGCGAACCCGGACGAAAGCAGGACGGCAACCCAGGGTCGAGCGCAAGATCCGCGGTTAGGGAGAGAGGTTCTTCGCGCTCGCCGATGGATCCGGCTCCTGGACGAAAACGCTGTACCGCGCGCCCTCCATGGCCTCGAAGGCGATGAGTTTCTGCACCAGGGGTTCGCTCAGCACCTTGCCGGCATTGAGCAGCAACATGCCATTGTCGGCATTCAGGTTGCGTCGCAGGATCATGCCGCCCTTCAACTCACGGGTCCCCAGGACCTTCACCGTCGGGTCATCGACCGTCACGTCGTCGAGATAGGCCGCGCACACCCGGACGAAATCCTCCACCAGGTTCGGGTCGTACAGGCGGCCGGCATATTTGCGGATGAACAACAAGGCCTCGTCGCTGTTCAAGTGGCGCTCCAGGACCAGCCCGGACTGCAGCTCAATGAAATCCACAGCCAGCTTCAGCAGTCGCGCGCCCCAGGGAATGGCTTCGCCCTTGAGATGCTGGGGAAAACCGCTGCCGTCCCAGCGCTCCTGGTGATGCAAGATCAGCCGGGCGGCATCCTGCATCGGTTCCAGGGCCATCAACAGCGTTTCACTCTGTCCCGGATAGGCCCGGTAGCGCTCTTGCTCGGAATGGCGCAGCAGGTCCGCCGGTGCGGTCAGCATGGCATCGCTCCAGCCCAGCTTGGCGATGTTGTAGAGAGCGGCGGCCATGGTCAGGTCGCGACTCGCGGCTTCGTCCAGGCCACGATCCTTGCAGCAGGCCCTGACCAGCTCGATGATCTTGCGGTTGGTCTGCTTGTCCGCCGGAAGACGCAGGTTGGCCAACAAGGAAAACACCTCGGTTGCGGTCACGTAGCTGTGCTTGAGCTCTTCGTAGGCCAGGTCCAGCATGTCCGCGGTCTGCTGCAACTCCGCGGTCCGCGCGGCCACCCGTTGCTCCAGGGTGGCGTTGTTGGCCTTCAGCTCGCGGTTCTGCTCCAGCACTCGCTGCTGCAAGCGCTTGAGTTCCCGCTCGGCCTGCTGGTACTGCAGGTTCTGGCGCAATACCAGCAACAGCTCCTGGTCGTTCCAGGGTTTGTTCAGGTACTGATGGATTTGGCCTTCGTTGACGGCCTTGACGATGGTGTCCAGGTCGGCATAGCCGGTCAGCAGGATGCGCCGGGTGGCCGGGTGGCCCTCGCGCACCTTCGCCAGGAGCGTGGCACCGTCCATGCCGGGCATGCGCGCATCGCTCATCACCAGGTCCACGGGCTGCCGCGCCAGGATATCCAGGGCCTGGGCCCCACTGTTGGCCAGCAGTACTTCATAAGGCTGGCCGCGCAACAAGCGACGCAGGCTGTTGAGAATCGGCTCTTCATCATCGACCAGGAGCACTCTTGGCCGCTCGGCCGGGATCAGGGCTGGTTGTTCTTCCATGGCTGTTCTCGAGCAAAGAGGTGGGGACGGACCGCCCCCTGTGGCCCGCCTTCGACAAGGCTAGATGATTTTTCCCCACCGGCCATGCCAACCACAGGCGAAATGACGGCGAGCTAACTATGCTCCATACGCCGAGTTCGGGTGTCCGGCGAACAGGTCCATGATGAGGGGAAAAGGATGATCCCGTTGGGTTGCGGATGTGGACGTGGATCGGCGAGCGCTGCCGCATGATTACGCCCTGTACACGGATCAATCGCCGGGTACTCATCGTCGACGATACCCGGTCGATCCACGACGACTTCGCCAAGATCCTGTGCAACGCGCCGCAGGGCCCTCTGGATGCAGCCGAGGCCCTGCTGTTCGGCCCATCGGGCAACAGGCCCGCGCAGTGCTTCGAAATGGATTCGGCGTTCCAGGGGCAGGAAGCCCTGGTAAAGCTCGAGGCCGCGCTCGCCGCGGGCAGGCCCTACGCCATGGCTTTCATCGACATGCGCATGCCGCCGGGCTGGGATGGCCTGGAAACCATTGCCAGGCTGTGGCAAGCCGATCCGAAACTGCAAGTAGCGCTTTGTACCGCCTATTCGGACTATTCCTGGGAAGACATCGACCAGCGGCTGGCGCTGGGCGACCGTCTGCTGATCCTGAAGAAACCCTTTGACGCCATCGAGATCCGGCAAATGGCCAACACCCTCACGGTGAAATGGCAAATGACCGAGGATGCCGCGCTCAAGATGGAAGAACTGGAACAAGCGGTAAGCGAACGTACCAGGGAGCTGTCCAACGCCAACATCATCGTGCAGAACAGCCCGACGATTCTCTACCGGCTGCGCGGCGAGCCATCGTTTCCCCTGATGTATATCTCCCACAACATCACCCGCTACGGCCATCGCGCCAGCAACCTGGTGGGCGCGGCCGACTGGGCCCAAGCCCTGATCCACCCGGATGACCAGCCCAATGTCGATGCCGCCATGGCCCGGGTCCTCGACCGCCACGCCCAGGGCTCCTCGATCGAATTTCGCCTGCGTACCGGACAAGGCGACTGGCGCTGGGTCGAGAACCGTTATGTCCCGGTCCGCGACCTGGATGGCCGGCTCCTGGAGATCGAGGGCATCATCCTCGACATCACCGAACGCCGGCAGGCCGAAGAAAAGATGGCACTACTGGCCCGCACCGATGCGCTCACGGGCCTGGTCAACCGCGCCACCCTGATCGAGCGCCTGCACCAGGCATTCGCCGCGGCCCGGCGTGGTGCGCCAGCCTTCGCGGTGTTCTACCTGGACCTGGATCACTTCAAGCGGATCAACGACACCCTGGGCCATCCGGTGGGCGACCAGCTGTTGCAGGAAGTATCCCGCCGCATCCGCTATACCGTGCGGGAAAACGATGTGGTGGCGCGCCTGGGTGGCGATGAGTTCGCCATCTTGCAACTGGACGTCGGCGATCCGACCCAGTCGGCCGCCATGGCCGGCAATATCCTCGATGCGCTGCAGGCGCCCTACAGCTTGTCCGGTAATTCCGTGCACATCTCGGCCAGTCTCGGCATCAGCAGCTACACCCCTTCCAGCCTCGACGCCGACAGCCTGTTGAGCCAGGCCGACATGGCGCTGTACCGGGCCAAGGAACTGGGCCGCAACCAGTATCATTTCCACTCCCATGCCATTACTCAGGAAGTGGCCGAGCGCATGGTCATCGCCAGTGAATTACTCGTGGCGCTCGAAGGCGATGAATTGGAGCTGCAATATGCACCGGAACTGGACATGCACGATGGCAGGGTCCTGGGCATGGAGGCACAAGTCATCTGGAAACACCCGCGGCGAGGCCTGCTGCGTGCCATTGACTTCGTACCGGTGGCGGAAAGGACCGGAACCATCATTGCCCTGGGACGCTGGATCCTGGATCACGCCTGTCAGCAACTGCACAGGTGGTCCGCCGAGGGGCTGACACCACCTGTCATGGCGCTCAAGATCTCCCTGGCCCAGCTCAAGAGCGGGCCCGAGCTCATCTACGATGTATTGCGTACCACCGCGCGATGGGGGATCGCGCCCTGGGACCTGCGCTTCGATGTCACCGAAGCGACCCTGGCCCAGACCAAGTGGTCCCATAACGATGTATTGCCAAGACTGCGCGAACTGGGGGTCAGGATCGCCATCGCCGACTTCGGCACCGAATATTCTTCGTTCGACTACCTGAGGACCTATCGGGTCAATCATCTCAAGCTCGGCCATGGGTTCATCAATGGTGCCGCCCAAGACCCGGGCTACGCCAATACCTTGCGGGCCATCGTCAATTTCGCCCGGGACCTGGACATCGGCATCATCGCCGAAGGAGCTCCCCCTTCGCCTCAGCAACCAGCCGCGCCTGCCCCAAGCCTGTTGCCCAGCGTACAGAGCCTGTATTTCAGCGAGGCGGTCAGCCCGCAGCAAGCCATCCTGTTGCTCAAGGAAAGAAACAAGGGAGCGCCGCTCCCACAGGAGGATGAGGAATGAAGGTACCTTTCCCCCCATCCAACCGCCGCATCTTGATCGTCGACGACACCCCGCGGATCCATGAGGACTTTCGCAAGATCCTTTGCCCGGACGCCATTCCCCAGGCGTCCATGGTCAGCCTGGAACGAGAACTGTTCGGCACCCGCCCGCCGGCGTCCCTCGCGTTCGAACTGGACTCGGCCTACCAAGGCCAGGAGGCCTTGAACCTGGTTGAGCAGGCGGTAGCGCAGGGACGGCCATACGCCCTGGCCTTCACCGACATGCGCATGCCTCCTGGCTGGGACGGCCTGGAAACCGTCGAACGACTGTGGCAAGCCGATCCGGACCTGCAGATCGCCTTGTGCACGGCCTATTCGGACTATTCCTGGGAGACCATGGCCCAACGCCTAGCGTTCGGCGATCGGTTGCTGATCCTGAAGAAGCCTTTCGACAGCCTGGAGATTCGCCAGATGGCCAGCGCCCTGACCTGGAAATGGCAGATGGCACAGGATGCCCGGCAGAAGCTGGACGACCTGCAACGAACCATCGAAGAACGGGTCGCCGAACTGCTCAGGGTCTCGCACCTGTTGCATTACGACCTGCTCACCGGGCTGCCGTCGAGCGTCCTGCTGGGCGACCGCCTGGGCCAGGCCATGGCCCGCGCCCGGCGCTATGAGCAGGAACTGGCGGTGATGTTCCTTGGCCTGGACCGTTTCAAGCGGATCAACAATGCCCTGGGCTATCCGGCGGGCGATGAACTGCTGCAAAGGATCGCCCAGTGCCTGCAACATGGCATGCGTGAATCGGACTCGGTATTCCGCTATGGCTCCGATGAGTTCGTGGTATTGATCTGCGCCCTGCAACCGACCCATTTACACAACGTCGCCCAGAAGATCCTGGCCCTGGTCAACCAGCCCCACGAGATCGCCGGACACGAACTGCGAGTCACCACCAGCCTGGGTATCAGCCTCTACCCAGGGGATGGCCAGGAAACCCTGGCCCTGATCAAGCAAGCCGAAATGGCCATGCGCAACAGCAAGGATCAAGCGCTGGGCGGCTACGCATTCTTCACCGAGGACATGACCCTCCGCGCGCGTGAACAACAGCGCCTGGAATCGGGTATTCGCCTGGCCCTGGAACAGGGGGAATTCCAGCTGCACTACCAGCCCAAGGTCCATCTGGACTCCGGTGAAGTGGTGGGCGCCGAAGCGCTGATCCGCTGGTACGACACGCGGCAGGGCTGGATCAGTCCCGCGCAATTCATTCCAGTGGCCGAGGACTGCGGCCTGATCAATCGCATCAGCCATTGGGTATTGGGCGAGGCCATCGGCCAGGCCCGCGCCTGGCAACGGGCAGGCCTGGAGCGCATCCGGCTGTCGGTGAACCTGTCGGCCAGCGACTTCCGGCGGCCACACCTGCTCGAGCACATCCGGGTACTGCTCGATGACAGCGGGCTGGACCCGGCATGGCTGGAGCTGGAGATCACCGAAGGCGTGCTGATGCAGAATGTCGATACGACCCTGGCCACCCTGCAAGCCATCAAGGCCATGGGGATACGTCTGGCCATCGATGATTTCGGCACCGGTTATTCAAGCCTGAGCTACCTGCGCAAGTTTCCAGTGGATGTGCTCAAGATCGACCAATCCTTCGTCCAGGGCTTGAGCCACGAACCCCGCGACGCGGCCCTGGTCGGCGCCGTCATCAACCTCGGGCGCAGCCTGAACCTGAACGTCATCGCCGAAGGGGTGGAAACCGCACAGCAGCTGGCGTACCTCCAGCAACAAGGCTGCGAGGAAGGCCAGGGCTACTATTTCAGCAAGGCCCTGCCGGCCGAAGATTTTGCCCGTTTACTCGACAACCGGGCGTTGCGCCCATGGATGGCCGGTCATGCCCAGTGAATGCCTGCCGGCCAGCCGCCGGTACTTCGTCCATACCGTGCTGGGCCTGCTGTTGGCCTGGGGCAGCCTGCCTGCCCTGGCCGCGCCCCTGGATGAACCTCTCAAGCCCCTGCCCCCGCCTCCCGACCTGGATCCCCAGCGGGTCGAACTGGGCCGCCGGTTGTTCAACGATCCGCGCCTGTCGGTGGATAACAGCCGTTCCTGCACCAGCTGCCATCGCCTGGACCTGGGTGGCACCGACAGACAGCCCAGGTCACCAGGCATCAAAGGCCAGTTCACCCGGGTCAATGCCCCAAGCGTGTTCAACGCTGCACTGAACTTCCGCCAGTTCTGGGATGGCCGTGCCGAAACCCTCGAGGAGCAGATCGACGGCGTGCTGCAAAGTCCCATCGAGATGGGCAACAACTGGGAGGGCCTGCTGCAGACCCTGGACCAGGCCCCGGAATATCGCCAAGCCTTCGCCCAGCTCTATCCGGATGCCCTCACCGCGGCCAACGTGCGCAACGCCCTGGCCACTTACGAGCGGACCTTGCTGAGCCGCAACTCACGCTTCGACCAGTACCTGCTGGGCAATACCGACATCCTCAGCCTGGAGGAGAAATATGGCTACCAGCGCTTCAAGGACTATGGCTGCATCGCTTGCCACCAAGGGGTGAATATCGGGGGCAATATGTTCCAGAAGTTCGGTGTGATGGGCGACTATTTCGGCGCTCGGGGCTCGCCCACCGACGCTGACCTGGGACGCTTTTTGGTCACTGGCGACGAGCAGGACCGCAATGTCTTCAAGGTTCCCAGCCTGCGTAACGTGGCAGTCACTGCGCCATACTTCCACGACGGTTCGGCCCAGACCCTGGAACAGGCCGTGGAAGTGATGTTCAAGTACCAGCTGGGGCGCCCGCCAAACCCCCTGGATACCAGCCTGATCGTCAAGTTCCTCAAGACCCTGACCGGCGAATGGGAAGGCAAGCCCCTATGAAAGCATCTCGCCGCCTGCCCACTACATTGCTGATCCTGCTGGCCGGGACACTGGTCACGGCGCTCGGGTTCTTCTACCTGAAGATGGTGACGGACCCATCGACCAACTACACCCTGTCCAGGGACTTGGTCGGGCACATCAAGCAGTTGAACGCCCAATGGGAAACCGAAGTGCTCAAGGCACGGATCGCCATCACCCACAACTACGATCCACTGGTATCTCCGGTGCAACAGATCAACCAGCTCTGGAGCCAGTTCGATCAGGTCTCCAAACAGCCACACAGCAACCTGCAAGCCTGGCAAACCAGCCAGGAAGCGTTTCTCCAGGCCTTCCGGGAAAAGGCCGAACTGGTTGAACGCTTCAAGTCGCACAACTCGATACTGCGCAACTCCCTGGCCTTCCTGCCCAGTGCCGAGGATGACATCCAGCGGCAACTGTCCGACCTGGATGACCAGCAACGGATATCCCAGCAGAACATCGCGATCGACACCTATGACTTGCTGCTCAGCAGCCTCGAGTTCGCCCAGGTCTCCAGCGACGACAAGGCGGCGGACATCCTGGTGGGCCTGAACAAGCTGGCGGTGAACAAGGCACGCCTGCCCGAGGCGATGTACGATCCGGTGGAAATCCTCAGCAACCACGTCTCGGTCATCCTGCGGGAACAGCCGATCGTCAACGATTTGCTCGAACGGATCACCTCGATCCCGGTAGCCGAACGCCTGGATGACATCACCGTGTTGCTCAACAGCGACCAGTTGCAGGCGGATATACAAGACCAGAAGGCCCATCGGTACCTGCTGGTGTTCTCGGTGCTCCTGGTGTTGTTGATCCTGTACCTGGCCCTGCGCCTGATACGCAGCTATGCCGTGATCAGCCGGGTCAACACCGACTTGCAGAGCGCCAACGAACATCTGGAGCAGCGGGTCGAGGAACGTACCCGGGAGCTCAAGGAAACCCAGAGCGAACTGCTGGATACCGCACGCCAGGCCGGCATGGCGGAGATCGCTACCAATGTATTGCACAACGTCGGCAACGTGCTCAACAGCGTCAATATCTCCAGCGAGATCCTCAGCCGCAAGCTGCGTAGCAGCAAGGCCCTGGGACTGGGCAAGGCCATGCAACTGGTCAACCAGCACAGCGACGACCTGGGGCGTTTCTTCTGTGAAGACGAAAAAGGCAAGATGCTTCCCGGCTACCTCAACCAATTGGTGGTAGCCATTGCCGACGAACAGCAGAGCATGGGCGAGGAACTGGCCCAGCTCAGCCGCAGTGTCGACCACATCAAGGAAATCGTCGCCACCCAGCAGTCCTACGCCGGGGCCTCGCGCCTGGTCGAGCCCCTGCGGGTAGCCGACCTGATGGACGATGCCCTGCGGATGAATTCCGGCGCCCTGACTCGCCACCAGGTCACGGTGATCCGCGACTATGCCGATGTGCCGCCGATCATGGGCGACAAGCATCGCCTGTTGCTCATCCTGATCAACCTGATCAGCAATGCGAAGTACGCCATGTCCAGCCTGGACGAACACTCGCGCAAACTGACCTTGAGCGCCCACGTGGTCGATGGGCGGACTTTGCGTATCCGGGTCAAGGATGAAGGCGAAGGCATCACCGCGCAGAACCTGACCAAGATCTTCGTCCATGGTTTCACCACTCGCAAGGAAGGCCACGGCTTCGGCCTGCACAGCTGTGCCCTGGCCGCGATAGAGATGAATGGGCAACTGAGCGTACACAGCGATGGCCCGGGGACCGGCGCCACCTTCACCCTGGACATCCCCCTGATCAGTGCCGAGGGCCAATAATGGACGACTTGACCAACCGCCGTATCCTGCTCATCGACGATACCCCGTCGATCCATGAGGACTTTCGCAAGATCCTCACTCCCGCGCCGGCTACGAACGACGCCCTGGACGACCTCGAAAGCCAGTTGTTCGGTAGCCAGGGCAAGAGCCGCCAGCAGGCCTTCGAACTGGAATCGGCCTATGGTGGCCAGGAGGGCCTGGACAAGCTTTGCCGAGCCATGGAGCAGCAGCGGCCCTATGCCCTGGCCTTCGTCGACATGCGCATGCCCCAGGGCTGGGACGGGGCGCAGACCATCGAACAGCTCTGGCTGCGCGACCAGCGCCTGCAAGTGGTGGTCTGCACCGCCTATTCCGACTATTCCTGGGAAGAATTGCTGGAACGCCTGCAAGGCTACGACCGGCTGCTGATCCTGAAGAAACCATTCGACAATATCGAAGTCCAGCAACTGGCCAGCACCCTGACCCGCAAATGGGAAATGACTGCCCGGGCGCAGTTGCAAATGGATCATCTGGAACATCTGGTGCAACAGCGCACCGAGGACCTGGAACGGGCCGGGGCGGCGCTGCGCCAGGAGATCGACGAACGCAAGCAGCTGGAAAACCAACTGGTGCAATCCGAGAAACTGGCGTCCCTGGGCCAGCTCGCCGCTGGGGTCGCCCACGAAATCAATAACCCCATTGGCTTCGTTTCATCCAACCTGGGCAGCCTGGCCGGATACCTCGAACAGATCGACCAGATGCTCGAGGCCTACCGGCAAAGCGAAGAGGCCATCGCCGACGGGGCCCTGCGCCAGCGCCTGGGCAGCCTGCGCGACAGCATCGAACTGGATTTCCTTCGCCAGGACATCCCGCAGTTGATCAAGGAGTCCAAGGAAGGCATCGGCCGGGTGGAGCAGATCGTCAAGGACCTGAAGAACTTCTCCCGCGTCGACACCGACCAGCAGTGGCAACTGGCGAATCTGCAACAAGGTATCGACTCGACCTTGAACATCGTCGCCAACGAGATCAAGTACAAGGCCGATGTGATCAAGGAGTACCAACCCTTGCCGGACATCGAGTGTCTGCCCTCGCAGCTCAACCAGGTGGTGATGAACCTGGTGGTCAACGCCGCCCAGGCCATCGGTCCGGAACGCGGCACCATCACCCTGCGCACCGGCGTCGAGGACCAGTGGGTCTGGCTGGAGGTCAGCGACAGTGGCTCCGGCATCGACGAGCAACACCTGCAGAAGATCTTCGACCCCTTCTTCACCACCAAGCCCATCGGCCAGGGCACCGGGCTGGGGCTATCGCTGTCCTACGGCATCGTCAAGAAACACGGGGGGCGGATCACCGTCCACAGCCAGCCGGGCCACGGCAGCACTTTCCGCGTGGTCCTGCCGGTGCGCCAGGGCGTTGCCGCCGATCCGGCCTGACCCCTCGCAGACGGCCCGCCGCCTGCACCCTGACGAACTGGCCCGCCAGCGCGTCCCTGCGGCTCCCGCGCGGCGTTCGACGAAGCTCGCGCTTGCCTAGAGACGATAGGCAGTATCTTTCCACGGGGCTGGCAGCCACATTGTACGGATGGACAGACGTCGGCGGAACGCCCGGGTGAACCCGGGCGCCGCTGGCGCGAGGGAGGAGAAGCTGGATGGCTCAGCTGCGTTCGACGGCGACTACCGGCAACTGTTCGACCCCATGGTAGATGGCCAGGCCCTGGCGCCGCGCCTGCTCGAGCATGGCATCGCAACCGGCCGATGGCCCGCCGATCCGCAACACCGCGTCGCAGCGCTGCAACAGGCGTGCAGCATAGGCATGGAACTGCGCTTCGTAGACTTCATCGCCCACTGCCGTGGAACCGGCCAGGCGCGTCATGGGCAGGGCCACCCACTCCCCCAGCAGCGGGAAATGCCCGGCGGCCAGGACCTGCGCCGCACACTGCTCCATGGCCTCGACGTTGCGCGCCAGCAGCGCCGGATCGTCCCCGGTGCCGGAACGGTAAGGACCGGCCACCAGCACCATCAGGCTGCGGGGCTTGAGCACATGCAGCTGCAGGTATTGCAGGAGCATGATGGTCTTGCCGTCGGCGATCTCCCCGCTGTGGATCATGCCCAGGGCCTGGTCGATATCCAGTTCCAGGACTTCGATGTCCTCGCCTTCGTGCTCCAGGCCGCCGCCGTCGTCGATCCGGTCCTCGGCCTGGTAGCGGGCAATGAAGAAATGCACGCGCTCGGTCACCGAGCCGGGGCTCATGAAGGCGTCGAAGACCTTCTGCACCTCATCGACCCGGTAGCCGGTTTCCTCCTCGGCTTCCTGGCGGATGCGCACCTCGGGGCTGGCGTTGTCCAGCAGCCCGGCGGCGGTCTCGATCAGGTAGCCGTCGTGATCGTTGACATAGGCCGGCATGCGGAACTGCCGGGTCAGCAGCACCGTGCGCCGCTCCAGGTTGTACAAGAGGATGGTGGCGCCGTTACCGCGGTCATAGACCTCGCGGGTCTGGGCCTGCCAGCTGCCGTCGCGGCGGCGCAGTTCGAAGCTGTACTTCTTCAGCACATACCAGTTGTCGGAGAGGGTCTGCTCGCCGGTGATGCGGATCGTGGCCTTGCTCATGGCTGCTCCTGCAGATCAAGTGGGGTGGCGGGAAAGCCGGCCAGCTGGTCGAGCAAGTGCTGGCGATAATCGGCGCTGAAGGCAAAGCCGCCGCCGACCTGGAGCAACTGGCCACCGGCCATCCGCGCGCGCCACCAGGCGTCGATGAAGTCCGGGGCGTAACCGCCGGTGCCGAAGCCCTTGG
Organism: Pseudomonas sp. MSSRFD41; assembly: GCF_014230245.1. Classification (NCBI taxonomy): domain Bacteria; kingdom Pseudomonadati; phylum Pseudomonadota; class Gammaproteobacteria; order Pseudomonadales; family Pseudomonadaceae; genus Pseudomonas; species Pseudomonas sp. MSSRFD41. The sequence continues at coordinate 55,611 of NZ_JACKZK010000024.1, forward strand.
CGAAGGCGATCATCTCGCGGTAGTCCTGCAGGTACTGCTGCTTGCCGATGACCCCGTGGCGCTCCTGGTACAGCCAGAACTGCAGGTCGTACAGCAGTTGCGACAAGGGGTCGGCATGCAGGGCGAAGTAGCGCTTGTCCTGGACGATGCCCAGGGCGATGTGGCGGATGCGCGGGCCCAGGTCCGGCACCTGGGCGAAGTGCTCCAGCAGCTCGGCCAGCATCGGCGAGAATTCGGCATTGGCCACCTTGTGCAGGTCATCCAGGTAGTCCTGCTCGGAGGTGTCGTAGACCTCCCAGGACACCAGGCCACGGACGAAGGCCTCGAAATTCGGGGCCAGGACGGTCACCTCGTAGTCGCCTTCCTGGTCCACGTGCACCACCCGCGGCTCGCCTTGGGGGCCGCACTCGCGGTAGTCCAGGGCCACCATGTCGTGCCCGGCGGACGGGCAGTCGCAGATGTAGATCCCCAGATCCGGATAGCCCCAGTCCTCGATCATGAAACGGCTGCCGGAAGGTCCGCCCAGACTGTCGCCACCCTCACGGGCGATGGCCAGGAACGAGTCGATCGCACAATGATCCTCGGCCCAGGAGGTGCCCTGCTCCACCGGGAAACAGGTGAGTTCGGGCCGCCCGCCATTGCGCAGGCGCATGAAGGCCACGTAGGAATCGGGGAAACGGTAGCCCAGTTCCTCTTGCAGTTCGGCGATCAGCTGGTCGCTGGGAGGTGGCAGGCGCTTGGCGGGATCATCCTGGCCCCAGAACTGGTCCAGGTCGATGTCATGGGGAAATTCGCTCATCCGGTGCTTCCGTTGCGGTTGGCGGGCCGCCTGGGCCCAAAGGTGCCCAGGCTACCGCAATCGGCCGCTACAGCCACCAGCGCAAGAGAAAAAAGAAGCCCATGCTCAGCAGCATGCTGAGCAAGGTATTGCGGGCGTAGATCACCAGCACGATGGCCACCAGCGAGCTCGACAGGTAGGGATTGTCCAGCCGCAGGTTCAACTGGTGCTCGGGCATGAATACGATCGGCCCGCAGATCGCGGTGAGCATGCCCGGCACGGCGAAACCGAGGAACTGCCGCGCATGGCTGCTCAAGCGCAGCGGCAGGCGCGGTTCGAGGAACACGTAGCGGTTGAGGAAGACCAGCAGGCCCATGCCGAAAATCACTGCCCAGACCATCATGCGCGCCCCCGATACAGCTTGTTGCAGACAAACCCCGCGGTCATGCCCGCCAGGCCCGAGATCACCAGGGCCGAGCCCCATTGCCAGTAGCTCAACAGCACCGAGCAGCACAACGACACCGCGACGCAGACCACGGTCGGCACATTGCGCACCAGGGGGGTGATCAAGGCGATGAAGGTGGCGGCGATGGAGAAGTCCAGCCCCAGGTGCTCCAGCCCCGGAATGCTCTTGCCGAGCACGATGCCCAGCAGGGTGAACAGGTTCCAGGCCACGTAGAAGGTCAGGCCCACGCCCAGGGCATACCAGCGATCGAACTGCTGCTTGTCGTGGGCGCTGGTGAGGGCGAACAGCTCGTCGGTGAGCAGAAAGCCCAGGCCCAGGCGCCAGCGTCCTGGCAACGGCGCGATCACCGACCGCATGCTCATGCCGTACAGCAGGTGCTGGGAGGTGAGCAGCAAGGTGGTCAGCAGGATCGAGAAGATCCCCGCCCCGCCCTTGAGCATGCCGATGGCCACCAGCTGCGCGGCACCGGCGAACACGATGCTCGACAGGCCCTGGCCCTGCAACGGCGTGAGATTGGCCTCGATAGCCATGGAACCGGCCAGCAAGCCCCAGGGCGCGGTGGCCAGGGACAAGGGCACGATGGCGATGGCGCCGCGGATGAAGGCGGCGCGCGGTAGAAGAATGCTGGACATGGAACCCCGCACGCAAAGGATGGACCCGGACTGTGCCAGCCGCTGCCGGTCCTGGCTTGAACGATCTTGCGCACTTGCGCCTGCTACAAGCCGGAGATGGAACGCCAGGCCGCGGCGGCCAAGTGCTCGCGGTACTCCCGGGGTCGCCCCTGGACCCGCCCGGACAACCAGGCCCGGCAATAGCTCTCGGCCTGGCCGATGATCAACGACGGTAGCAATTCGGCCGGGATGGCCGGCAAAGCGTCCGACGCCGAGCGGGCCTTGAGCCACTCCAGCAAGCGGCGGTTGCGCGTGCGGTTGCGCTCGGCCAGTTCCTGGCCGAAGGGCCCACGGGTCACGGCAAATCGCGCATGGAACTGGAACCGCGCCCACTCCGGCTGAGCGTCGACCCAATCCACATAGCTGTGCACCAGGGCCTGGACGCCCTGCTCCAGGGTCTGCGCCTGGGCCAGGTAGCGGTCGCGCAATTGCGCCTGGTCGTCCAGGGCGGTGAAGAACAGCGCGGCGACCAGGCCTTCCTTGTTAGTGAAATGGTGATAGATGGCGCCGACGCTGGTCTCGCATTCGGCACGAATCATCTCGATGGTGGTGGCCTCCAGGCCCAGGCGGTTGAAGCAGCCCAGGGCCCGATGGAGGATGGTGCGCTTGAGTTCGGCGCGACGGCCCGGGTAGCAGCGCTCCAGCAGATCGGCATCCGGCATGGGGAATCTGGCTCCTTGCAAGGTCAGTGGATAGGGCAGGCTCGAGCCTAACAGGCCGTTCAAAAACTACCTGCGTTGCCATCGCTCGCCTACGTTTTTCAACGGCCTGCCAAGGCCCATAGCTTGACAGGTTTTCTTTTCACAGAATATTGTTCTTTTACAGAATATTATTCTGTAAACCCATTCTCTTGCGACAGCGAGGCATTTCCATGAGCCAGGTTCTCAGCATGTTCACCGCCGCCGGGGCGGAAAAATTCACCCAGATGGCCTGCCAGATGGCGCCCTACTTCTCCAGCATCACGCCCTTGATCGATGAATTGCAGGCCGGCCACTGCCAGGTGCGGGTGCCGTTTCGCCGGGAAATCACCAACCACCTGGGTACGGTGCACGCCATCGCCCTGTGCAATGCCGCCGAACTGGCGGCCGGGGTCATGACCGATGTGTCGATTCCCACCGGCGCGCGGTGGATCCCCAAGGGCATGACCGTGGCCTACCTGGCCAAGGCCAAGGGCGATATCCGGGCAGTGGCCGACGGCAGCGCGGTGGACTGGTCCAGCGCCGGGGACAAGGTGGTGGCGGTGACGGCCTTCGATGGCCAGGAGCAAGCGGTGTTCACCGCGCAGATCACCATGAACGTGAAGCTGGCCTGAGCCATGAACGACAACGCCCCTCACGATGGAGGGGCGTTGGTGACGCGGGCAGTAGCGTTACAGCTGGACCAGCTTGTCGATCTTCACGTCCGGATCGACATCGGCTTCGTAGTCGACACCGTCGATCTCGAAACCGAACAGGCGCAGGAACTCCTGCTTGTAGCCGGCGAAGTCGGTCAGCTGGTACAGGTTCTCGCTGGTGACTTCGTCCCACAGCTGCTTCACGCGGTCCTGGACCTCAGGTTGCAGTTCCTTGTAGTCGGCGCGCAGGCGGCCTTCTTCGTCGATGATCGGGTTCGGGTTGTACAGGCTGTCCTTGTACAGGCCGTAGACCTGCTCGATGCAACCTTCGTGGCTGCCCTGCTCCTTCATCACCTTGAACAGCAGCGACAGGTACAGCGGCATGATCGGGATCGCCGAGCTGGCCTGGGTCACCACGGCCTTGAGCACCGACACCCGGGCATCGCCGCCCAGGTCCGAGAGTTCCTTGCGAATGCCGATGACCTTCTGGTCCAGGTCCTTCTTGGCTTCGCCGATGGAACCGTTCCAGTAGATGTCGTGGGTCAGCTTCTCGCCCAGGTAGGTGAAGGCGGTGGTCTTGGCGCCTTCGGCCAGGACGCCGGCTTCGTGCAGGGCGTCGATCCACATCTGCCAGTCTTCGCCACCCATGACCGCCACGGTGCCGTCGATCTCTTCCTGGGTTGCTGGTTGCAGGGTGGTTTCCTTGACGATTTCCTTGTCGGTGTCGACACCGCGCAGGGTCACGGACTTGCCCAGGGGCTTGAGGGTCGAGCTCAGCACTTCACCGGTCTTGGGGTGGGTGCGGCGCGGGGCGGCCAGGCTGTAGACCACCAGGTCGATCTTGCCCAGGTCGCGCTTGATGGTCTCGATGGTTTCGGCCTTGACCGCATCGGAGAAGGCGTCGCCGTTGATGCTCTTGGCGTACAGGCCCTTTTCCTCGGCGAACTTGTGGAACGCCGCGCTGTTGTACCAGCCGGCGGTGCCCAGCTTGCCGTCGACGCTGCCGCGCTCGAAGAACACGCCCAGGGTATTGGCGCCACAGCCGAAGGCTGCAGTGATCCGCGCGGCCAGGCCGTAGCCGGTGGAAGCGCCGAGGACCAGTACGTTCTTCGGCCCTGCGTCGATGGCGCCCTGCTGGGTGACGTAATCGATCTGTTGCTTGACGTTGGCCTCACAGCCGACCGGGTGGGTCGTCACACAGATAAAGCCGCGAACGCGGGGTTTGATGACCATACAGATTCTCCCAATTTCAAATGTGCCAGGCGCCGATGACGGCGGCGGCGGTGTCACTTGCACAAGTCGTAGACGCTCTCGCGGGCTTCGCGTCACCAACCGCTGGAATTTGTCCGCCAGGACCGGGTGTCCCCGCCTGCCAGGGGCGAGACTCTAGCAGTTGCGCGAGCAGGCTTCAGCATCCCCGCGCGTAAATTCCAGGGCGCCGGGTCAGGGCATCATGTCCAGTGCCAGATGCTTGCCCTTGGTGCGTTCTTCGTACCACGCCTGCACCACGTCCGGCAGGCTGTGCTTCCACTCGGGTTCGGTGGTGTAGTAACGCACCCGCACCTCATCCTTGGGTCCCACCACCGCCAGCAGCGCGACCCACAGCTGCCCCTGGGCTCCACGCACGAAAATCGCCGCATTGGTATTGGCCAGCCCCTGCAGCCACATATCGGTGACCTCGGCGCCCTTGAGCTCGGCCGAGGTGTCCTGGGAGAACACCGAGCCGCTGTCGAGCAGGGTCTGGTAGTCCTTTTGCAGCAGTTTCCGAGCTCGCTGGTCCTCCTCCTCGGTACGCACCAGCGCGGTGGACAGCAAATCGTACTGATTCTCCAGGATCTGCTGGGAGGCCACGTAGAGCCCGTCGTAATACACCCCCGAACCGGCACCGCAGGCATAGGGGTCGCCCTCCTGGGTCACTTGCAACAGGCCGTTGCGCGGGGTGAAGCGCAACGTGCAGCCCTCGACGCCGTAGCGCGCTTCACCGTCCTTGAGCTGCAGCGCGCCTGCGAGCGCACCGGAATTGGCGCCACCCATGGCTGACAGGTCGAAGCTCAGACGATCTTCGCCGGTGCGCCGGATCACCAGCTCACCGCCATAGAACGGGCTGACCGAGACCCGCTGCCAGGTACCCTGCCAGTTGAACGGAATATTCACATAGCGCAGTACCATCAGGCGGCTCAGGTACTGGCTGCGCAGGCAGCCCAGGTCGGCCTGGCACTGGTCGCGCTGCTTGAGCCATTCACGCTGGCCCAGGCGCAGCGCCTTGGGGTCCTTGGCCTCGCCCAGGGTCGCCGTCCAGGCCTTGCCCAGGCGGCTGTCCAGCTTGGCGGTGTAAGCGTCGGCGCAGATGGCCTTTTCACTGGCGCTAGTGGCCTTGGCGCAGTCGAAACTGCTGGCTTGCACGCCCTGGGAACAGGCCAGGACCGCGAACAGCAAGCCAGAGGCTCGCAAGGGACGAACAAGGGGAGCGAACATGGGTCGATTCCATTCTGAAAAGGCGGCGCAAGAATAACTGCAGTGGCGTGTTTTCAGCGATATCCCGACGAAAAAAGCCCCGGGCATCGCCCTCTGAAGCCAGGCACAGAGCCAGCAGCGTTTATCGCGACAGGCGGCAACCAGTCGTACTAAGCTCTGCCTTTTGAACCTCCAAGGGCACTGCATGAAATGGATGCTGCAGGCACTGTTGCCGCTATTGAGCCTTGCGGCCCACGCTGGCGAGCTGCGCATGCTGACCGACAATCACCCGCCGCTGCACTTCCAGCAGGGCGAGCACATGGCAGGTTTCGCCGTCGACGTGGTGCAGGCCCTGGCGCAACGCAGCGGCGACCCTGTCCAGATCCAGCAACGGCCGATGCTGCGGGCCCTGCGCGATGCCAGCGAGGAAGCCGACACCGCCGTGTTCACCATTTTGCGCACGGCCGAGCGCGAAAACCGCTACCAGTGGGTCGGGCCCTTGATGCAGACCGAGACCGCGCTCTACAGCCGCAGCAGCGACACCACGCCAGTGGCCAACCTGCAACAGACCCAGGGCCAGATCGCCGTGCCGCGCAAGTGGCTGGTCTACAGCGTCCTCCGGCAACAGGGCCTGGCCAACCTGTGGGGCGTGGACAGCCCGGAAATCATGATGCGCCTGCTGCAGATCGGCCGCGTGCAGTACGTGGTCGCCGACACCATGAGCGTCGGCACCTTCGCCGCCGAGCAAGGCATGGGGCTGGAACAGCTGCGCTACCAGATCCCGCTGATGCACCAGGATGCCTATATCGCCTTCTCGCCCAAGGTTGACCCGGCCCAGGTCGCCCGCTGGCAGCAGGCCCTGGAGGCGATGGAGCGCGATGGCAGCCTGCTGCGGCTCAAGCAGCGCTGGAGGATCGACCGCCCACGCACATCGACCGATTGAGCCGAGCATGACCGGCCCCTATCAGTATCGCCCCATGCCCCACCCACACTGCTTGCGGCACGGCTCTTCGCGGTTCAACAGCCGCCAGGCCCGGGAGCCACTGCCCTGAGCACCCTACCGAGGAACCATCGATGCCGACCTTCACCCCTGCCCGCGCCCTTCACCGCCTGAACTGCACCGGCTGCGGCTGGACACTGGCGATCCTCGGGCAGCACGAACAGCCCCTGCAAAAGTGCCCCTGGTGCGGCTGCAACGAGTTCAGCGCAGAACAGCCCGCCCGCAGCGGCGCCGGGCAAGTGCTGGAGTGCCCGCGCCACGGCCCGGTGGTGGTGCAGGTCCTGGACGCGAACATCCACAGCGATGACTTCCTGGACAACCTGTACTGCCCCTTCTGCCCCTAGCCCGGGGCCATCGGCTCAACGCGCCTGCCAGTCCCGCAGCCATTGCAGGCCGGCGCTGGTGTCGCCCCGGGGCCGGTACTCGCAACCGACCCAGCCGGCATAACCCAGCTCATCCAGCCACTGGAACAGGTAGGGGTAATGCAACTCCCCCTGATCCGGTTCATGGCGCTGTGGCACCCCGGCGACCTGGATATGGCCGATGCCCGCCAGGTCGCGGCGCAGCTTGGTGGCCACGTCACCCTCGACGATCTGGCAGTGGTAGCAGTCGAACTGCACCTTGAGATTGTCGGCCCCTACTTCGCGGCAGATGGCCTGGGCCTGGTCCTGGCGGGTGAGGAAGAACCCCGGCATGTCCCGGGTGTTGATCGGCTCCACCAGTACCGTGATGCCCACCTCGGCGGCCCGGGCGCAGGCATGGGCCAGGTTCTCCAGGTAGACCCCATGGTGCCGGGCCCGCTCGCCTTCGTCGGCCAGCAATCCGGCCATCACATGGATGCGTGGATTACCCAGCACCGTGGCGTACTCCAGGGCCCGGGCGAACCCTGCGCGAAACTCCTGCTCGCGTCCGGGCAGCGAGGCCGTGCCACGCTCCCCCGCCGCCCAGTCCCCCGGTGGTGCGTTGAACAGCACTTGCTGCAGGCCGTGGTCGTCCAGGCGCTGCCTGAGTGCCTCGGGGCGATGCTCATAGGGAAACAGGTATTCCACGCCGACAAAGCCATCGGCGGCAGCTGCGGCGAAGCGCTCGAGAAAGGTGTGTTGCGGGTAGAGCATGCTGAGGTTGGCGGCGAAGCGAGGCATGGCGACTCCAGGGACCCGAAAGCGGACGACGATCAGTGGCGCAGGGTAATACAACCGTCATGGATCACCGCAAGGTAATGGCCGGACACTGGCTCTTCATACCGCTCGTCCCCTTCTGCCATCGCTGGCCGCACCGCTGGTCGGAAGCCCCGGGGCACTGGTCGGCTGGCTGCTACAAACATTCACAGCCCTGACTTGGATCAGCATCGCCAGCGGAGCACTGGCCGAGGCTGAATGCACGAGGGCTGCTGACTGGTGGTAGTGCCCTTCATCGCGACTCCGTTGACGCCCGCCATGACGGCGAGCTCAATGGCCTGTCTGGTTATGCTTGGATAAGGATGATTCAACATGGCAAAGATCGAGGTTTTATCGGGTGATTTCCTGCAAGGCACCGGTGAATACCGGCACGGTACCTTCAGGCTCAAGACGGTATTCAACAGTGCCGGGGTCGACGTCAAGGCATCGGCGTTCAAGTCCCTGGAAATCGCCAGCGAAAGTCCCGTGGCCAATCGCGACGCCCTGGGCTACGGCCTGGCCGGCGCCATGCTCTTGGGTCCGGTGGGGGCGCTGGCCGGCTACCTGATCGCGGGCACGGAAAACGAGGTGACCTTCATCGGCACCTTCAAGGATGGCAGGCAATTGATGGCCGCCACTGACAGCGCCACCTACAAGGACATTTCCCAGCACCTGCTCAACTAAGGTCCTGGCAACTTTTCGATCATTCGGTGCCCATGATGTTTTTCGATCATGGGCACTTTTTATTACCCGCCCGCTTCATATATGCAAGTTCACAAGTTACTTATCCCCCACCTGAACCTCAGCTGAAAAAAACATCATCGAACATTGATTATCGGGCAATTTGAACTTGACTCATCCCAGCGCCCTGAGTAAATTGCGCGGGCCGGTCAAACCGGCCTTTTTTCCAACTCACCAAAGAAGCCAATGGACACAGTATCTAGACGCTGTCTGGTCGCGGCCCTCGGGCACCGCCAGGCACTTAACCCTGAACAAGACGGGACTCGACTCCACGGTCGGGTGAGCTGCGCTAGAGCTTGACGCTCCTACGTAACTTGCCTCCTCCGGAGCCAGTCCGGTCGCGAGGCAACTGTTATGACCTTCACTTCCTCTGTAATGCCCGGTGTCCGCGCCTTTGCCGCGACCATGCGGGTCAAGTTGCGCCCTGAGCCCAAGGCCCAGGCCCGCTCGCCTTTCTCTCGCCCCACACCCACCTGCGCCACGCACCTGCGGGCCAACTGGCGTGTCTGCCCCACCAGCGGCCAACTGCAACAACGCTGGAGCTTCGACGACAGCCAGGACCCGCAGAGTCGGAGCGCGGCCTGGCTCTTCACCCAGGCCGCCTTGATCCTTGGCCTGTATCTCGGGGCTCGCACCTAAGTTCCAGGCGCCAATAACTTTCGTTATTCAAAGACGAATTCCTTATATAGGAACTTGTCGGCAGCCTATCGACTTCAAGTTAATGAACATGCCGGAGAAAGTTATGGAAGAGGCCAGTAGTAGGTTCGCTGTCCATGCAACTTCATTGTGTGGGCAGCGAACGTTAAATCCTGAAAGACGCCCAGATCAACATCGATCGCCAACCTGCGGTTCGACATACTTTCGCTCGCCTTTGATAAGTTGAGTGGCTCGTGTGTCGCGCCGTCAGCAAGCGGCAGGAGCACACACCCATGACTGTAAAAATCGCAACTTCGCGCAACCACAACGCCACCGGCGACCAGCACAAGCTGTCGATGCGCGCCGCCCGTGAAGCCCGGAACGGCCTGGCCGTGACCCTGGCCAATGTCAATTCCAGCACCGCCGGCCTCACCGAACTGGACGCCGAAGGCCGCCTGCAACGGGACGGCCACAACGAGGTCGCCCACGACCGTCCGCCGCACGCCCTGGTGCAACTGCTGCAAGCCTTCAACAACCCCTTCATCTATGTACTGATGACCCTGACCGGTATCAGTTTCTTCACCGACTTCTGGCTGCCGCTGCAGGCCGGCGAAGAAACCGATCTCACCGGGGTCATCATCGTCCTGGTGATGGTCCTGGCCAGCGGCCTGATGCGCTTCTGGCAGGAGCACCGCTCGGCCAAGGCCGCCGAGGCCCTCAAGGCCATGGTCCGCACCACCGCCGCGGTCCTGCGGCGCGAGCAGATGGGCATGCAGGCCCGGGTCCGCGAAGTACCGATGCGCGAACTGGTGGCGGGCGACATCATCCAGCTCGCGGCGGGCGACATGATCCCCGCCGATATCCGCCTGATCGAATCCCGCGACCTGTTCATCAGCCAGGCGGTGCTCACCGGCGAAGCCTTGCCGGTGGAGAAGTACGACACCCTGGGTGCCGTCCAGGAGAAATCCGCCAAGGCCCAGGCCGCCGACCAGCAAGACCTGCTGGATTTGCCCAACATCTGCTTCATGGGCACCAACGTGGTCAGCGGCACCGCCACCGCCGTGGTGGTGGCCACCGGCGCGCGTACCTACTTCGGCTCCCTGGCCCGTTCCATCGTCGGCTCGCGCTCGCAAACCGCCTTCGACCGCGGGGTCAACAGCGTCAGCTGGCTGCTGATCCGCTTCATGCTGGTGATGGTGCCGGTGGTGCTTCTGATCAACGGCTTCACCAAGGGCGACTGGGCCGATGCCTTCATGTTCGCCCTGGCGGTGGCCGTCGGCCTGACCCCGGAAATGCTGCCGATGATCGTCAGCGCCAACCTGGCCAAGGGCGCCGCGGCCATGGCCAAGCGCAAGGTGGTGGTCAAGCGCCTCAACGCGATCCAGAACTTCGGCGCCATGGACGTGCTCTGCACCGATAAGACCGGCACCCTGACCCAGGACCGGATCATCCTCGAGCACCACGTGGGCATCGACGGCCAACGCTGCGACCAGGTACTGCAACTGGCCTGGCTCAACAGCTACCACCAGAGCGGCATGAAGAACCTGATGGACCGCGCGGTGGTGGCCTTCGCCGAGGAGAACCCGCGCTTCACCCCGCCCGCCGCCTGGCGCAAGATCGATGAGCTGCCGTTCGACTTCGTGCGCCGGCGCCTGTCGGTGATCCTCGCTGACGCCCATGGCCAGCACCTCTTGGTGTGCAAGGGCGCGGTGGAGGAAATGCTCGAGACCGCCACCCGGGTGCGCCAGGACGGCGTCGCCGTGGCGCTGGACGCCGAGCGCCGGGCACAACTGCTGGCCCTGGCCGAACGCTACAACCGCGACGGCTTTCGCGTGTTGCTGGTGGGCACCCGGGAGCTGCCCAAAGGCCAGACCCGCAGCCAGTACAGCGCCAGCGATGAACGCGAGCTGGTGATCGAAGGCTGCCTGACCTTCCTCGATCCGCCCAAGGAAACCGCCGGCCCGGCCATCGCCGCCCTGCGCGACAACGGCGTGGCGGTCAAGGTACTGACCGGCGACAACCCCATCGTCACCGCCAAGATCTGCCGCGAGGTCGGCCTGGAAGCCGGCGAGCCACTGCTGGGCCGCGACATCGAGCACATGGACGACCAGGTCCTGGGCCGGCTGGTGGAAGAACGCACGGTGTTCGCCAAGCTGACCCCGCTGCAGAAGTCGCGGGTGCTCAAGGCCCTGCAGGCCAACGGCCACACCGTGGGCTTCCTCGGCGACGGGATCAACGACGCCCCGGCCCTGCGCGACGCCGACGTCGGCATCTCGGTGGACAGCGGCACCGACATCGCCAAGGAATCGGCGGACATCATCCTCCTGGAAAAGAGCCTGATGGTGCTCGAGGAAGGGGTAATCAAGGGCCGCGAGACCTTCGGCAACATCATGAAGTACCTGAACATGACCGCCAGCTCCAACTTCGGCAACGTGTTCTCGGTACTGGTGGCCAGTGCCTTCATCCCGTTCCTGCCGATGCTGGCGATCCACCTGCTGCTGCAGAACCTGATGTACGACTTCTCCCAGCTGGCCCTGCCCTGGGACAAGATGGACAAGGAGTACCTGGCCAAGCCGCGCAAGTGGGACGCCAACAACATCGGGCGCTTCATGATCTGGATCGGGCCGACCTCGTCGATCTTCGACATCACCACCTTCGCCCTGATGTGGTACGTGTTCGCCGCCAACAGCGTGGAGATGGCGGCGCTGTTCCAGTCCGGCTGGTTCATCGAGGGGCTGCTGTCCCAGACCCTGGTGGTGCACATGCTGCGCACCCGCAAGATCCCGTTCATCCAGAGCACCGCGGCCTTGCCGGTGATGCTGGCCACGGGACTGGTGATGGCGCTGGGGATCTACGTGCCCTTCTCGCCCCTGGGCAGCATGGTCGGCCTGGTGCCGCTGCCGTGGGAGTACTTCCCTTGGCTGGTGGGCACCCTGCTCAGCTACTGCGTGGTCGCCCAGACCATGAAGACCCTGTACATCCGCCGCTTCAAGCAGTGGTTCTAAGGGCCTGAAACGTGGCGCGGCCGCCCGCCGGCGGTCGCTTGTGATCGAGACCCTTGACGCCACCGTCGGCGCGGCCCGCGCCGTGCCGACGCCGACAGCGCTCGCCCGAAAGGAGCATCGCCATGTACCTCAAGCCTTTTTCTTCGTTGCAACGCGGCCTCAAGGCCTTGCTGGTCTGCGCCTTGTGCGCCTGTGCCCGGCTGCTCGCCCGCCTGGGTTGCCGTCTCTATGTGCGGGGCCTGTTGAGCGCCGTGGAAATGCGTTTCGTGCTGGATGTGAGCGCCGCCATCAACCGCGCCTCGCTGCGCCTGGCGATCGCCTGAACCCGCACCCGTCCCGGGAGAACCCTCATGTCGGGAACCACCCTTCTGATCAACCTGGCCGGCGCCATCGCCCTGTTGCTGTGGGGCTCGCAGATGATCTGCAACTCGCTGCTGCGCGGCTTCGGCAGCCCGCTGCGCCACTGGCTCGGGCAACACCTGAACAACCGCTGGCTGGCGCTGCTGTGCGGCATCGGCATCACCGGGGTGCTGCAAAGCAGTACCGCCGTGAGCCTGATGGCCAGCTCCTTCACCGCCGCCGGCACCCTGAGCCTGGCCCCGGCGCTGGCGGTGATGCTGGGGGCCAACATCGGCTCGACCCTGGTGGTCCAGCTGCTGAGCCTGGACCTCTCGCTGGCCGCCCCGGTAGCGTTGCTGGCGGGCTTCTTGTGCCTGCGCCTGCGCGATGACTCGCGCTTTGAAAGCATCGGCGCCGCGCTGATCGGCCTGGGCCTGATGCTCCTGGCCCTGGGCACGCTCGGTGCCACCCTGGGCGCGGTGGAGCACACCCCGGTGCTGCGCCTGGTGATGCAAAGCCTGGACGGCGACCTGCTGCTGGCGCTGCTGGTGGCGGTCGTGCTGACCTGGATGTGCCACTCCAGCGTGGCAGTGGTGCTGCTGGTCGCCTCGCTGGCCGGCACCGGGCTGCTGTCGCCGGCCACCAGCATGGCCCTGGTGCTGGGGGTCAATCTCGGCGGCGGCCTGCCCTCGCTGCTGGGCGCCAGCGGCAACGTCGCCCGGCGCCTGCCCCTGGGCAACCTGCTGGTGCGCCTGGCCGGGGTGGCGCTGGTATTGCCGTGGATCGGCGCACTGGCCCAGCTCGAAGGCGTGCGCCAACTGCCCGGGGCGCTGCTGGTGGTCTATCTGCACAGCGTCTTCAGCCTGGTGCTGGGGCTGCTGTTCATCGGCTTCACCGAGCCCATGGGCAAGCTGCTGACCCGCCTGCTGCCGGCCCCACCGCCAGTGACCGACCCGGGCATGCCGCTGTACCTGGACGAGGCCGGGCTGGAAGTGGCCAATATCGGCCTGGCCAATGCCGCCCGCGAGGCCCTGCGCATGGCCGACATGCTCTCGGGCATGCTCGACCGGGTCCTGCAACTGCTGCGCACCTCGCAGGTGGCCAACGCCGAGCAGATCCGCCAGATCGACCAGTCCCTGGACCTGCTCAGCGCGGCGATCCGCGCTTATCTGGCGGACATCGGCAAGGAAGGCATCAGCGACCAGGACGCCGACCGCTCCCAGGAAATCCTGCTGCTGGTGATCAACCTGGAGCACGCCGGCGACATCCTCAGCAGCAGCCTGGCGCAGCTGGCGGTACGACGCCTGCGCCGCAGCGAGCCGTTCTCCGCCTTCGAGCTGGGGTCCCTGGTGCCGCTGCACCAGGAACTGCTGGCCAGCCTCAGCCTCGCGGTCACGGTGTTCCTGCGCGAAGACCTGGCCACCGCTCATCAACTGGTGGCACGCAAGGAGAACGTGCGCCGCCTGGAAGCCGCCGCCGGCCGCGAGCACTTTCGCCAACTGCGCGAAGACCGCAGCGCCTGGGCCGAGTCCGGGGACATTTTCCAGCGCCTGCTGCGCGACTACCGGCGGGTCCACCACCACATCGCCGCCCTGGCCTACCCAGTGCTGGAACGGGCCGGCGAGCGTGACATCGAGCATGGCTATCTCGGCGAGCCACTGGCCGAGAGCCTGCCCGGCCAGTCGCACGACACCCGGGAGGACAGTCGATGCGCGTCCTGATCTGCGCCGGTCGCCACTACACCGACAGCCGCCGCTGCCGCCAAGTGCTGGAGGCCTTCCAGCGCCTGCACCCGGTACGGGTGGTGATCCATGGCGGCAGCCAGTTCCTCGGGGCGCAGATCGAGGACTGGGCCCGGGAGATCGGCGCCGACCTGGTCCGCTACCCGCCCAACTGGCAGTTGCACGGCAAGCACGCCGAGCGCCTGCGCAACCGTTTCATGCTGGCCGACAGCCGCCCCGACATCGTCCTCGCCCTGCCCGGTGGCGACGACACCGAGGAACTGCTGGCCCAAGCCCGGACCCGGGGCATCCAGACCCTGGGCCTGGGTGAGTGATCACCCGCCACTTCATGACGCCAACCCCGGGCGCCGCCCACCAGGCGCCCACAGCCGTGAGATTCGCCATGACCCAGCATCGTCCGCATCGCTCCTCCCGCACCCGCGCCTGGGACCAACCGCTGCCCGTCGCCAAAAGCCGCATGCTCAAGCGCAACCTGCTGTTCCTGGCCATCACCGCCGGCGCCACCGCGACCCTGGCCCTGTGCTCCAAGGCCCAGGCCGCCGGTGGCGCCTACGGGGTGGACAACGGCGGGATCAACGCCCCCGGCGAATGCAATGTCGACTTCTGGTACCAGGCCGATCGCCGCCAAGGCTCGAACCACAATAGCGTGCTGGTGCCGGCCTGCACCTTCAGCCAACTGCCTGGGGTGCAATTGGGCGCCGCGCTGCAACGCCAGCAAAGCGCCGAGCACGGCGAAACCCAGCTCAGCCCCCAGGTCAAGCTGGCCTTGCTGGACCGCGACGACCTGGGCCTGCAGCTGGCGCTCGCCGGCTCCGCCCACTGGGCACTGAACCGCAGCCACAGCTTCGACGGTGGCGACCTCAGCCTGCCGCTGACCTTCAGCCCCAGCGACGCGCTGCACCTGAACCTCAGTGCCGGCTGGAGCCACGCCTATGACGACGGCCAGCAGCACCATCGCTGGACCTGGGGCACGGGGGTGGAATACGAGCTGCTGCCCAGCCTGACCCTGATCGCCGAGCGCTACGGCCAGCGCGGCGGCGAACAAGCCTGGCAAGCCGGCCCGCGCCTGCACATCGGCCACGCCCTGGACCTGGACCTGATCCTGGGCCAGCACCTGACGGACCGGCGCGACCGCTGGCTGACCACCGGTGTCACCCTGCGCTTCTGAGCCGATCCCCCACGGCCGCGGCTACAACCCCTGTAGCCGCTGCTGAGCCCGCGAAGCTGCGCCAGGGTCCGCAGGGCCTTCCAGCAATCGCCAACCCCGTGGCCGCTAGGCGCCCATGCGCAACCTGCGGCAGCGGCTACACGAAGCCCATCACGCCGGTAACGGGTACAGGGCGTCGTCGAACTGTTCCAGGCGCGGGAACACCAGTGGTTGCTCCTCATCGATGCGCTCCAGGCGCTGGCGGTACTGGGCCAGGAACCCTTCGCGCGCGTCCTGGCTGATATAGGGCACGTGCCAGGCCACGAACGGCTCCAGCACCTGGCAACCGACGTAGGCCAGGGTGCCGCGCAAGAGCGGGCGCAACATGTCCTCCAGCGGACCGTGGATCGCCCCCTGGCCGAACATGTGCTCGCGCCCGCCCAGGGTCAGGCTCAGCAGGGCCTTCTTGCCCACCAGGCCGCCCTGGTCGTAGAAACGCTTGCCGCCGTAGCACACCCCGGACACCAGCACCCGGTCGATCCAGCCCTTGAGCATGGCCGGCACCGAGAACCAGTACACCGGGAAATTGAGGATCAGCAGATCGGCCCACAGCAATTTGTCCAGCTCGCCCTGGATGTCGGCGGCGATCCCGCCGTTCTTCACCCCCACCCGCTGCTCCAAGGCATAGACCAGGTACTCGGGGTTATCGCGCCGGGCAAAGTCGGCGGCGCTGGCCACCGGGTTCCAGTCCATGGCGTACAGGTCGCTGACCTGCACCTGGTGCCCCAGGGCCTGCAAGGTGCTGCGAGCCTGGTCGCGCAGCGCGGCGGTGAAGGATTGCGGTTCGGGGTGAGCGTGGACGATCAACACATTCATGGCGGTTCCTCGGGGCCTATTTATAATTGTTACCGTAACAAATACTTTATTTTCCACACAATCGCTTTCACCGCGTCGTTGAACGGCCAGCGCTGGCATACTGGCGCCTTCCCAGGGACGTGCAGACACCCATGAGCCAGTCGACCCGCCTGATCACCGCTTCCTACATCCTGTCCTTCGTGGCCGCCAACGCGCCGCAGAAGCTGCGCACCGAGACCATCGCCAAATGGGTCAAGATCCACCCGGCGCGGGTGCGCAACCTGGTATCGCAGATGGTCAAGGCCGATATCCTCGCCTCTTGCCGTGGCCCCAAGGGCGGCCTGACCCTGGCCCGCCCAGCGGCGCAGATCACCCTGCAGGACGTCTACGACGCGGTGCAGGAAAGCTCGCTGATCGCCGAGAAGATCGACAACCCCTTCTCCGGCATGGAAGAGCACTGCAAGGTGTTCGACGTCTTCACCCGGCTGTTCGGCCTGCTGGAGCGCAACATGCGCCAGGACCTGGCCAACATCACCGCCGACCAGCTGTTCGTGGCCTTCGATCCGCCCCTGGAAACCGACCGCGCATAACCCCACAGGACCTTCCAACGATCCCCAACCCTGCGGCCGCTACGCGCCCGTGCGCGGCCTGCGCCAAGGCCCGCAGGGCCTTCCGACGATCCTGCGCCTAGGCGAGGCAATCGCTGGCGCAGCGGGCGATGCGCCGGCAGGCTTCGCGCAGGGCCTCGGGCTCCAGCACCAGGCCCAGGCGGATATGCCCGGCGGCGCTGGGACCGAAGGCTTCACCGGCCAATACCGACACCCCCTGCTCGTCCAGCAGCCGTTCGCTGAAGGCCTGGGCACTCAGGCCCGTGGCGCGGATGTCGACCATCACGAACATGCCGCCATCGGGCTTCAGCGGCCGGGCACCCGGGCAGTCGGCCAGGCAATCGCAGACCAGGTCGCGCCGCTGGCGGTAGGCCTCGGTCATCGCCGCCAACTGCGGCAGGGGTTGCTCCAGGGCGACGATGGCGGCGTCCTGGATGAACTCCGGCGAGCCATAGAGCATGCACAGTGCCAGGTTCTCCAGGTGCGCGGCCAGGGGCGCCGGGGCCACCACCCAGCCCAGGCGCCAGCCAGTCATGGCATGGGACTTGGACAAACTGTTGAGGGTCGCGGTGCGCTCAGCCATTCCCGGCAGGCTGGCCGGGCTGACGTGCTCGCCCTCGTACAGCAGTTCGCTGTAGACCTCATCGCAGATCAGCCACAGGTCATGCTCGATGCACAACGCCGCCAACGCCTCCCAGGTGGCCCGGGGAATGCTCGCCCCCGTGGGGTTGTGCGGGCTGTTGAGCACCAGTGCCCGGGTCTTGCCGGTGATGCGCGCGGCCACGTCCTCTGGACGCACCTGGAAACGCTCCTCGGCGCGTACCGGCAGCGGCACCACCTGGGCATTGCAGGCGCCGAACACCGCCTCGTAAGTGACGTACATCGGCTCGGCGACGATCACCTCGTCCCCCGGGTCCAGCAGGCATTGGGCGACGCTGTACAGCGCGCACTGGGCACCGGCCAGCACCACCACCTCATCGGCCTGCACCGCCTGCCCGCTGCGCGACTGGTGACGGCGGGCAATGGCCTCGCGCAGTGCACGCTTGCCGCGCACGTCGGCGTAATGGGTATGGCCGTCGCGCAGGCTGTCGATGGCCGCCTGGACGATGGGCTGCGGGGTGTCGAAATCCGGGTCGCCCACCGACAGCAGCCACACCGGCTCGCCCCGCTCGCGCTTGGCCAGGGCCCGGTAATGGATGTCCCAGGCGGCGGCGCCATCGCCGGCGATACGTTGAGTCAGCTTGGAAAAACGCATGGCGAAACTCCTGGCAAAAAAACTAGGTCAGGCCTGGGCGCAGGCGTGCTTGAGCTCGATCAGCGTCACCCCGGGCTGGGCAAACCCACGGCGCAGCGCCTGTTGCAGCTCGTCGAGGCTGGCCGGCTGGCTCACCGGGCAACCGAAGGCCCGGGCCAGGGCGATGAAGTCCGGGTTACGCGGCAAGACCCCGATAGGCTCGATGTCCAGGGCCTGCATGTCATCGCGAATCTGGCCCAGGGCGTCGTTGTTCCACAGCAATACCACCAGCGGGCTGTCCAGTTCCTCCACCGCCGTGGCCAGCTCCTGCACGGTGTAGAGAAAACCACCGTCGCCCACCAGCACCAGGCCCGGGCGACCGGGCGCGCCGAGCTTGGCGCCGATGGCCGCCGGCAGGCCGTAGCCCAGGGTGCCGTAGCCGGTGGGGTGCAACCAGCTGCGCGGCCCCTGGCTGGGGTACAGGTAGTTGCCGCTGTAGGCCAGCTGGGTCATGTCGCTGCTGATGAAGCCGCGCTCGGGCAGCTCGGCCGCCACCCGCTGGAGAATCTGCTGGTGGATGCGCTGCAAGGGCCCCTGCCCCTCGTCCACCGTGCGGCGCAACCGGGCCACCGCCGCCACCGCCCAGCTGGAGTCCGCCGGCGGTTGTTCCAGGTCCTCGAGCAAGGCCTCCAGGGTCTGCCGGGCATCGCCGTGCAAGGCCACGGCGCAGGGGTAGAAGTCGTTGAACTTGCGTGGGTCGAGGTCCAGCCGCACGAGCTGGCCGTTGAGCGGCAGGCGCTCGCGCCAGTAGTCGGTGTCGGCCATCTCGGTGCCCACCGCCAGCACCACATCGGCCTGGCTGATCAACTGCCAACCGGGCTCCACGCACAGGGTCGCACCGGCATTGAGCGGCGCCCGGTCCGGCAGCAGGCCCTTGCCGGCCACGCTGCTGAAGCACACCGCGCCCAGCCGGGTCGCCAGTTCCTGCAAGGCCGCGCCGGCGTGCAAAGCCCCACCGCCGGCGATGATCATCGGCCGCTGGGCCAGGCGCAACAGGTCCGCCGCCTGATGCACATCCGCCGCTGCGGCGGGACCACGGGCCGGGCGCCGCCGCACCTCGCCAGTCCAGTCCCGGGCCACCGGGGCCGCCAGCACATCCAACGGCACCGAGAGATGCACCGGCCGCGGGCGCTCGCTGTCGAACACGGCAAAGGCCCGGGCCACCAACTCGGGCAGGTCCTCGGGGCTCAGGGCCAGGGCTGAAAACGCGGTGATCGGCGCGGTGATGGCGCGCTGGTCCTGGGTTTCGTGCAGCGAGCCCCAGCCCTTGCCGAGGCTGGCGCTGTGGTTGACGCTGGAAATCACCAGCAGCGGGATCGAATCGGCATAGGCCTGGCCAATGGGCGTGGCGACGTTGGTCACCCCCGGGCCGCTGATGACGAAACACACCCCGGGCTTGCCGCTGACCCGGGCATAACCGTCGGCCATGAACCCGGCGCCCTGTTCGTGGCGCGTCAGCACATGGCGGATGCCGCTGCCGGGCAGGCCGCGATACAACTCCAGGGTGTGCACCCCGGGAATGCCGAATACCGTGTCGACGCCGTAGCCGGCCAGCAGGCGCACCAGGGCCTGGCCAGCGGTCAAGGTCTGTTCGTGCATGTCTCTCTCCTCATACCCGGCCAAGGCGAATCAACGCATCGACCGCGACGGTGCCACCGGCACCGACCAACAATGGGTTCACATCCAGTTCCAGCAGGGTCGCCGCGTGTTCGCAGGCGTAGTCGGCCACCGCGCCGATGGCCGCTACCAGCGCGTCCAGGTCGGCCGCCGGGCGTCCGCGAAAGCCTTGCAGCAAGGCCGCGCTGCGCAGTTGCAGCACGGCCTGGCGGATTGCCGCCGGATGAGTCGGCAGCAACAGGCTGCGACTGTCCTTGAGCAGTTCCACCAGCACCCCGCCGGCGCCGATCACCAGGGCCAGGCCGAAATGCTCCTCGCGCTTGATGCCGACGATCAGCTCGGCCAGGGGCGGCGCGGCCATGGGCTCCAGCAGCACCTGGTCGAAGGCCACCCCCGGGGCATGCTCGGCGATCCGCGCGCGCATCTGCCGCAGCGCCGCGCCCAATGCCTCGGGGTCCTTGAGGTTCAGCGCCACCGCGCCGGCTTCGGTCTTGTGCGGCAGCTCGACGCTGACCGCCTTGAGCACCAGCGGATACCCCACCGCCGCCGCAGCGCTCAGCGCCTGCTCGGGGGTGCTCAGCAGGCCCTCGGGAATGCGCAGGCCAAATTCGCGCAGGGCCTGCTTGGATTGCCACTCATCCAGCAGTTGGCCAGTCCCCTCCAGGGCCTCGG
Source organism: Pseudomonas sp. MSSRFD41 (assembly GCF_014230245.1). Lineage (NCBI taxonomy): Bacteria > Pseudomonadati > Pseudomonadota > Gammaproteobacteria > Pseudomonadales > Pseudomonadaceae > Pseudomonas > Pseudomonas sp. MSSRFD41. Next base: position 76,126 of record NZ_JACKZK010000024.1, read on the forward strand.
GACACAGCGGCACCAGGGCCGCCTCGCCCAGTTCCAGCAAGGCCTGGCGCCGGCCCTGGTAGGCGGCGATCCGGCCCCAGGCCGCCAGGCCGTCCTCGACCCCCTGCAAGGCCGGGATGCCCAGGGCATGCAGGCGTTCCCGGGCCGCCGCCGGCAGCAATTCGGGGAAGGCCGAGGTGACGAAACCGCGCTTGCCATGGCGTTGCAATGCGGCGCAGAACAGCTCCAGCAGCAGGTCGCATTCCTTGCGCTCGCCGGTGAACTCGGCCGGGTAATCCAGCACCAGCATGGCGCTGTCGGCTGCGCTGCCCAGCACGGTATCGAGCATCTGCTGCAAGGCCTGGGCATCGCCCCAGATCGCGGTGGTGAAATCCAGCGGATTGACCAGGTTGGCATACCCCGGCAGCACCTGGGCCAGTGCCTGGCATTGCTCGCTCGCCAGCTTGGGCAACTCCAGGCCGTTGCGCTCGGCGTAGTCGGCGATCAACCCGGCATCGCCCCCGGAACAGGCCAGGGCCATCAACTGCGGGCCCGCGGGCAACTGGCCGCAGGACGCGGCCTTCAAGATCTCGACAAAACTCACCGGGCCGCTGACGCGGATCACCCCCAGGCGCTGGAACAAGGCGTCGTACAGCGCATCGGAGCCGGACAGCGAGCTGGTGTGACTCAGGGCCAACTCGGCGCCGATCGGCGACACCCCGGTCTTCAGGGCGATGATCGGAATGCCCTTTTCCAGGGCCTTGTACGCGGCCCGGGCGAACCCCGGCACGTTCTTCAGGCCTTCCAGGTGCAGGCCGATGGCGGTGACTCGCGGCTCGTCCAGCAGCACGTCCATCAGTTCGGCGATGCCCAGTTGCGCCTGGTTGCCCACCGAGGCCATGTAGGCCACCGGCAGCGAACGGTCGCTCATGGACAGGTTGTAGGCGAAGTTGCCGCTCTGGGTCAGCACCGCCACGCCCCGCTCGACCTGCTGGCCGCCGTGGGCCACCGGCCACAGGGCGGCGCCGTGCAGGTAATCCAGCAGGCCGTAGCAGTTGGGCCCCAGCAGGGCCATGTCGCCGGCGGCCTGCAGCAATCGCTGTTGCAGGGCCTGGCCCTCGGCGCCGGTCTCGGCGAACCCCGAGGCGTAGCAGATCGTCCCGCCCGCGCCCTTGGCCGCCAGCTGGGCGACGCAGTCCAGGGTCAGCTCGCGGTGGGTGGCGACGAACACCGCATCCGGGCCGCAAGGCAGTTGGTCGATGCTGGCCACGCAGGGCACGCCGTCGATCTGCGCGTGCTGCGGGTTGACCAGCCACAGGTCGCCGGCAAAACCGCCCTCGGCGCATCGCTTGAGGGCCCGGGCCATGCTGCGGCCGCCGACGAAGGCCAGGTGCCGGGGCGCCAGCAGGCGCTTGAGGTTGTCACGTAGGGTCTGGGACATGACGCAGATTCTCCAGGCGGTTCAGCGCAGCAACGGCCGCAGCAGTTCACGGGAAATGATGTGCCGCTGGATCTCCGAGGTGCCCTCCCAGATCCGCTCGATCCGCGCGTTGCGCCAGATGCGCTCCACCGGGCCTTCGTCCATCAGGCCCATGCCGCCGTAGATCTGCACCGCCTCGTCGGCCACCTTGCCCAGCACTTCGCTGGCGAACAGCTTGGCCATGCCGGCCTCGCCGTCGGTCATGCTGCCCTGGTCCATCTTCCAGGCGGTGTGCAGGGTCAAGAGCTCGGCGGCGCGGATCTGCGTGGCCATGTCCGCCAGCTTGAACGACACCCCCTGGTAGCTGCCGATGGCCTGGCCGAACTGCTTGCGGTCCGCCGCCCATTGCAGGGAGGCATCCAGCGCCCGCTGCGCCTGGCCCACGCAGTTGGCCGCGACCATCACCCGCCCGGCGGTGAGCCAGGCGTTGGCCACCTCCCAGCCCTTGCCCACCTCCCCCAGCACCTGGTGGACCGGCACCCGGCAGTCGTCGAAGAACATCTCGAAGGTGTGGTAGCCACGGTTGCTCACGCACTTGGGGCCACGGCGAATGGTCAGGCCCGGGGTGTCGCGGTCCACCAGGAACGCGGTCACGGCATTGCGCTGGCGGCCGTTGTGCGCGTAGGTGCCGGTGACGGCGAAGACGATGGCGAAATCCGCATGCCCGGCGTGGCTGATGAAGTGCTTGGCGCCATTGATCACGAAGTCACCACCCTCGCGCACGGCGCGGGTCTTGATCGCATTGGCATCGGAGCCGGCACCGGGTTCGGTGAGGGCGAAGCAGTCGATCTTCTTGCCCTGCACGCAAGGCAGCAGGTAGTCGCCGATCTGCGAGCCGGTGCAGGCCATGAGGATCTTCGACGGTCGGGCGACGAACACATGCAGGGCCCAGGAACACTTGGCCAGCTCGCGCTCGATCAGCGCCTGGGACAGGTAGTCGAGGCCGCCGCCACCGACCTCCTCGGGCATGTTGAAGGCATAGAAACCGGCGGCGATGGCCTTGTTGCGAATCTCTGCGGCCAGTTCGGCCGGGACCTCGTCGGCGCGGTCCACCGCTTCTTCGTGGGGCAGCAACTCCTTGCTGACAAAACTGCGGACTGCATCGACCAACATTTCTTGTTCTTGGCTGAGTTGGAAGTTCATGGCACTACCTGTGGCGGGTTGACGGTGCGAAATAAGTGGATGGGGTCGCGGCTCAACGACCGATAAAGCGTGGCGGGCGTTTTTCCGTGGCCGCGCGCAGGGCCTCGGCGCCGTCGGCACTGCGCCCGCACAGCAGCCCGGCGGCCAGTTCGGCGGCCAGTTGCGCGGGCAGGTCGCGCTCGGCGCTTTCGCGCAGCAGGCGCTTGGTCTGGGCGAAGGCGAAAGTCGGGCCGTTGGCCAGGCGGCCGGCCAGTTCACTGACGGTGGCGTGCAGTTGCTCGTCGGCGCAGACCTCGCCCACCAGCCCGGCGGCCAGGGCACGTTCGGCGCTCCAGAGCTCGTCGAGGAACAGCAGGCGCTTGGCCTGCTCGCTGCCGATCAACCTTGGCAGGTGCCAGCTGGCACCGGCATCCGGCGAATAGGCCATGCCGGTGTAGCCGGCCTTGAACCGCGCCGACTGCCCCGCAACCCGCAGGTCGCAGCACAGCGCCAGGTCCATGCCGGCGCCCACGGCCGTGCCGTTGATGGCGGCGATGGTGGGTTTGTCCAGGCTGTGCAGGCAGCTCATCAGGGCGTGGGCGGTTTCGGTCCAGCCGTAGCTTTCCAGGGCGCCCCGGGCTTCGGCTTCGGCCCATTCGGCCAGGTCGGCGCCGGCGCAAAAACTGCGGCCGCTGCCGCCCAGCACCACCACCCGTACCGCCGGGTCGTCCTGGCAGCGCTCGAGCACGCCGTGCAATTGGCGCAGGCCGGGAATGTCCAGGGCATTGCGCTGGTCCGGGCGGTTGAGGGTGATCCAGGCGATACCCGCCTCGATCTGGCAAAGCAGCGACGATGAAGTGCTCATGGGCGTCCTCGAATGATTGTATTTGGCATGAGGGAGGTCAGTTGCGAACCATGCTAAACGACTGTTCAACAAGACGGCAATTGCTCGACCGGTACACCGGCCAGGGCCGGATTACCTATCCATCCTGTTGTTTTTATTGAATAAAGAGTGATTAGAACGACTCATGGCCGAGCCGCTGTTACAACTTCGAACAAGCCACTACAACCCGATAAAGATGCAGGCCTTGCGCCCGGGCGCAGCCTGCGGCAGCGGCTACAAAACCCTGTAGCCGCTGTCGAGCCAGGGCGAGGCTGCGCCAAGGCCCGCAGGGCCTTCGGCTATCAGGTGGCGGCGGCCAATGGCTGGGCCTGGCGCTTGCGGTTCACCAGGTAGTAGGCGCCGTAGCACAGGGCGATGAAACCGAAGCCCCAGTACAAGGATGGGCGCTGGGTTTCATCCAGGGCCAGGAACACGAACAGCGAACTGCACAGGACAATGCACAGCAGCGGCACCAGGGGGAACCACGGCGCGCGGTACTTGAGCTGCTCCAACTGCCCGCCCTCACGCAGGAACTGGCGGCGGAAGCGGTACTGGGCCAGGGCGATGACGATCCAGGTCACGGTGCCGGCCATGCCGCTCACCGCCATCAGCACCATGAACAGGGTGTCGGCGGCGATGAAGCTGGTCATCAGCGAGATCAGCGCGAAGCCCAGGGTGATCGCCAGGGCCCGCAGCGGTACGCCCTGCTTGCTCAGGGGCGACAACGCCCTGGGCGCCATGCCGCTCTTGGACATGGCCCAGAGGATGCGGGTCGAGGCGTACAGCCCGGAGTTGCCCACCGAGAGGATCGCCGTGAGGATCACGAAGTTCATCAGGTCCGCGGCATAGGGAATGCCCACCATGTCGAATACCTGGACGAACGGGCTTTCCACCAGCCCGGCCTGCTGCCAGGGAATGATCGCCGCCAGCACCATCACCGCCAGCACGTAGAAGATCAGCACCCGGAACACCACATTGCGCACCGCCTGTGGAATGCTCTTTTCCGGCCGGTCGGTCTCCCCCGCCGCCACGCCCATGATCTCGCAGCCCTGGAAGGCATAGACCACGGTCATCATCACCGCGAACACCGCCGGCAGGCCGTTGGGAAACAGCGAATCGCCGGTGAGGTTGTCGAACATCGGCGCCGGGGCGCCGCCGGGCAGGTCGATGACGCCGAAGATCACCAGCACCCCGACCACGATGAAGCTGAGGATCGCCAGCACCTTGACCCCGGCGAACCAGTACTCGGCCTCGCCGAAGGCACGGGTGGCCAGGGCATTGATGCCGAACAGCAAGGCGACGAAGAACGCCGACCAGTACCAGATCGGCACCCCGGGGAACCAGCGCTGCATGAGCATGCCCGCCGCGGTGAACTCCAGGCCCACGGTGGTGGCCCAGCTCATCCAGTAGACCCAGCCGATCATGAAGCCGGTGGCCGGGCCGATGTACTTCGTGGCGTGGGCCTGGAACGAGCCGGACACCGGCATCTGCACCGACAGCTCACCCAGGCAGACCATCACCAGGTACATCAGGAAACCCGCCACCAGGTAGGACAGGATCGCTCCCCAGGGACCGCCCTGGTTGATGGTGACCCCGGAGCCCATGAACAGCCCGGTGCCGATCACCCCTCCCAGGGACAACATGAAGATGTGCCGGCTCTTCAAGGCCCGGGTCAGTTGGATACCTTTGCGTTCAGTCGTGGTCGTCACGGCGCACCTCAGCAGTCGGTGAGGCGCAGGGCGCGCTGGGAGGGGGTACGGCGGGATGGAGCAGCAGCTTGCAGGCGGTTCATTATTATTATCTCCAATAAGCTTCGAAGGCCGCGGCGGGCGCGGCTCGAGCGATTATTGGAAAGCCATGTAAGTTCGCGTTGAAGCAAAAGATCGAAGATGTAAAAAGTCGTAAGGTTTTTGTACGTCAGGCCGCCAGCAGGTGTTCCAGGGCCCTGCGCGCCCGCTGCCAGGCCTGCCGCAGGTGCGGCAGCTGGGCCGTCATTGCCGCGACGCCGGACTGCCCCGCCGCATCCTCCAGCGCCCGCAGCACCCGGGCCAGTTCGCAAAAGCCCAGGGAGTCGGCGCTGCCGGCCAGGCGGTGGGCCAGGTGCTGCACCTGGGGACTGTCGGCCGCCGCCAGGGCGTCATCGAGCAACGGTCGTTGCTGGTCCAGGGTGCTCGCCAGGACCTTGAACAGCCCCTGCAACTTCTGCTCCCCCAGCAGGCTGCGGTGGGTGTCCAGCAGTTCCTGGTCGAGCACGCCGTCGGCGCTCCGGGCTGGCGGCGCCAGTGCCTCGCTGGCCTGCTCCGCGGTGGCCAGGACCTGGCGCAGGCTGTCCATCTGCAAGGGCTTGCCGAGGATGCCCTGCATCCCCGCCTCCAGGTAACTGCGCACCAGGGCCGGCTGGACGCTGGCGGTCAGGGCGAAGATCCGCGCCTGGCGATTGGGTCCCGGGCGCCGGCGCAGCTCGCGGCACAGCTCGATGCCACTGATACCCGGCAGGTGCACGTCCAGCAGCAACAAATCGAAGCCCTGGCGCTGGCACAGCTCCAGCGCCGTCTCGCCGTCCTCCACCAGCCACACCTGGTGGCCATCGCGCTCCAGCAACCCCTGGACCACCTCGCGGTTGAGCGCTACATCCTCCACCACCAGGATCTTCAGCCCCGGCACCGGCACCACGACCGGCGGTGGCGCCGGCAGCCCCAGGCCCACGTCCAGGGCCAGTTCGAACCAGAAACGACTGCCCTGCCCCAGCTCGCTGTCCACGCCGATGCGCCCGTCCAGTTGCTGCACCAGGTGCTTGCAGATCGCCAGGCCCAGGCCGGTGCCGCCATAGCGGCGGCTCACCGCGTCGCTGGCCTGGACGAAGCGCTCGAAGATCTTGTCGCGCATCGAGGCCGCGATACCGATGCCGTTGTCGGCCACCGAGCAGCGCAGCCGTTGCCGCTGTGGTCCGTCCTCCAGCACCTGGACCTCGACCCGCACCCAGCCGCCTTCGGTAAAGCGGATGGCGTTGGCCAGCAGGTTGCTCAGCACCTGGCGCAGGTACTGCTCGGCGCCGTGCTGCCCCGGGGCCAGGCGTGGGTCGACGTGCACCTGCAACTGTGTGCCGTGTTCCCGGGCCCGGGGTTCGAGCAGGGTGCTGACCTCCTGCAGCAACTGGCGCAGGGAAAAATCCCGGGCCTCCGGACGGCTGTGCCCTTCCTCCAGGCGGGCGAAGGACAACACCTCGTCGAGGATCGTCAGCAAACCCTCGCCGGCCTTGTGCAGGGCCTGCAAACGCTGGCGGTCCTGGTGCGCAAGCGGCGCGCCGCGCAACAGTTCGGCCATGCCGAGGATGCCGTTCAGCGGCGTGCGCAGTTCGTGGCTCATGGTGGCCAAAAAGCGCGACTTGGCCAGGTTGGCCGCCTCGGCCTCGTCCTTGGCGTGCATCAGGCTGGCGGTGCGGCGCTGGACCATTTTCTGCAATTCGTCGCGCTTGTCCTGCAGGGCCTGGCGGTCCTGCTCGCGGCGCTGGATGTCATCGAGAAGTGCCCGGCGCATGTCGTCCAGGGCCCCGGCCACGGTGTCGATCTCGTCGCCGCCCGGACCTTGGCGCTTGTCCAGGCGCAGCGGCTGCTGCAAGTCGCCGCCGGCCACGCGGCGGGCGAATTCGGCCATGACCTGCAGGTGCCGGGTGACCAGGCGATAGAACAGCCCGGACAGCGCCACCGCCAGGCCGCAGAGGAACACGCTCATCCACAGCAGGCTGGCCAGCCCGGTGGTGTACAGACGCCGGTATACCGCCCCCAGGTCAGTGCTGACCTGCAGCTCCCCCAGCGCGCGACGCGGCCCGGACGGCGGCTGGTAGCTCAGGGCGAAGCGCTCCACCCGCAGCGGCCCGATCAGTTCGGCACTGCCCTGTTGCAGGTCGAAATCACTGCTGAGCAGGTGCACCCGGGCCACATCGGAAAAGTCCACCAGGCCCTGCAACTGCACTGTCAGCTGTTCCTGGTTGAGGTCCCACAGATTGCGCTCCAGGCTGCCCAGGTAGCCGGCGCGGATCAGCTCCATGCGGCTGTCGATGTCGCGCATTTCGCGGCGGTATTCGAAGTACAGTTGCACGGCGCTGGCCAGCACGGTGAAGCACAGGCTGAACAGCAGGATGAACAGCAACAGGCGCCGCAGCAGGCCGCCGGGCCGTGGGCCGATCATGGCGCCGCACCGGCTTGGGCCTTGAGCATGGCGCGGTAGTCGGCCTGGCTCTGCTCCAGCCAGCGCTGGATCGCGCCGCTGTCGACCTGGCGCTGCAACTGCGCGTCGATCTCGTCCATGCGCGCCGCCAGGGGCGACTGGCGCGACACCGCCAGGCGCAGGTAGTCGACGCTGATCGCCTGGGGCAAGGCGACGATGTCCTCGGCGCCCGGCAGGCGTTCGATGAACAACTGCCCGGTACGCCGCTCGTGGGGGATGAAATCGATGCGCTGGCGGATCAGCTTGCCGAAGTTCTGCACGCTGCTGGACACCCACTCGATGTTGCCGTGCTGCACCACTTCGCGGTCGAAATCCTGGCCGTAGCTCTCGCCGAACAGCAGGCCGCCGCGATAGGCCGTCAAGTCTTGCAGGTGCTGCAAGCGCGGCAGCTGACGGCGGTTGACGAACAGTGCCACTTCCTCGCGCAGCACCGGCACCCGGGAAAACACCAGGTCCTGCTGGCGCTGGCCGGTGCGGTAGGCCAGCACCACGTCCACGCGGCCAGCGGCGGCATCCAGCAGGCAGCGCTTCCAGTTGCCCAGCACCACCACCTGCACCTGGTAACCCAAGCCCCCCAGCACCTGGCGCACCAGGGCCGGGGCCAGGCCACGCATCTGGCTGCCGTCGCTCCAGGAGATTGGCGGGTACACCGGGTGGTCACAATATTTCAGGGTCGGCCGGGGCTCGGCCAGCGTCGCGCCGGCCAGCAGCATCAGCCCCAGGGCCCAGGCACGGCGCAGCACCTCAGGCGGCCACGCTGGCAGTGAACAGATAGCCGGCGCCGTGGATGGTGATGATCAACTCCGGCTCGGCCGGGTCGTCATGCAGCTTGCGCCGCAAGCGCCCCACCAGCACGTCGATGGAGCGGTCGCTGGGCACCCACTCGCGGTTGCGGATCTGGTCCATCAACTGGTCGCGGCTGAGGGTGTGGCCGCTGTTGCGCAGGAACACGCTGAGCAACTGGTATTCGCCGTGGGTCAGCAGGGTCTCGCCGCCCCGGGGGTCGATCAGCCGGCGGCGGTCGGTGTCCAGGGCCCAGTCGGCGAACTGCTTGACCGGGCTGGGATGGCTGGCCGCCGGTTGCGGCTGGCGGGCATGGCGCACGCGGCGGACCAGGTTCTTGGCCCGCGACACCAGCTCGCGGGGGTTGAGGGGCTTGATCACGTAGTCGTCGGCGCCGCATTCCAGGCCGACGATGCGGTCGATGTCGTCGTTGCGCCCGGTGATCAGGATGATCCCCACCTCCGAGCGCACCCGCAGCTCGCGGGTCAGGGTCAGGCCGTCCTTGCCGGGCAGGCGGATGTCGAGCATCAACAGATCGACCGTGTGCTGGCCCAGGAAGCTCTCGGCCTGTTCCGCCGTGGCGGCGCAATGCACGTCATAGCCTTCCTGGGACAGATAGGCCTGGAGCAGTTCGCGAATCAACGGATCGTCGTCGACGATCAATACCCGAGGAGTCATCGCCTGTGTTCCTGATTATTTTTATTAGAGGTGTCGCCGTGTGCGCAGCAGCCTAGCCATTACTGAACAACCGATCAACAGCCCTATGTCGGCTGGCGAAAGCCCCGTCCCTGGCTGGCCAGCAGGCCCTCGACCCAGGCTTCGCAGATCTGCACGCCCTGCTGTGGGCTGAAGGTCCCGGGGTTGAGCCCGGACTCCAGCCACAGGCCATCGAGCAAGGCGCTGAGGCCGATGGCCGCCAGGTCCGCGTCGAAGGCGGCCCAGGCCTGTTCCCCGGCCAGGCTGGCCAGCAGCCCGGCCAGTTCGTTGCGGTACTCGGCGTAGGAATGGTCATGGGCCTGGTTGATCGCCTCGGCGGTCTTCACCGCGCCCCAGAACGCCAGCCAGGCGTCCAGCAGTTGCGGGTCCAGCAGTTCGGCGCAGAACGAGGCCCGGAAGAACGCCGACAAACGCTCCCGGGGCGCCGGCGCGGCCTGGTCCATGGCTTCGCGCAGCAGGTTCATGACCCGCCCGGTGATCGAGCGATAGGCCTCGGCCACCAGCTCGTCCTTGCCGGAATAGTGATGGCTGATCAGCCCCACCGAGACCCCGGCCTCGGCGCTGATCTTGCGGATCGACGCGCCCTGGAAACCGTGGAGCTTGAGGCAGGTCAGGGTCGCCTCGATCAGCTCGGCCTTGCGCAACCCGGGTTCCAGGCGGGAAAAGCGCGCTTGCTGGTTCATGGGGCATGACTCCTTGGCAATGACGGGAAATGACAGTTGAACGACTGTACAACAAGCCTTTGTGAACTGGCCAGAATCGCAGCGGTGCCGGGACGGTGTTGGCCGCTCGATCGCTGAAGGCCCTGCGGGCCTTGGCGCAGCCTCGCTGCGCTCGACAGCGGCTACAGG